>JAYTOM010000168.1:0-4732 GCA_043747765.1 Actinomycetota bacterium | reverse complement strand
CAGCGTGCATCGCTATCCACTTGTCGGAGTCGACCACAACAGCCCCGGCTATGCCACGTCGCACGATCAAAGATGCCGGTGTGGTGGATGTCGTGCACGACTTCGATGGCGCCGTCCTCGTGCTGAAACACGAACACGTAGTCGGTTCTGATGAGATTGGTGGATGGGTCTGGCGACGTGGTCCACTCGAGAAACCGCACCCTTGGGTCTGCCCGCGGGCGGAACGACGCGAGACGATCTGGTACCGCGACGCCGAAGTCGCCGACGCCGTCGACGCCATCTCCACGCCACAAACGCTGTGCGGAAAGAGTGGGCCGAGCTCGAGTTCGGCGGGCCGGCGTGCACCCTGCGCGACATCGATCTCGGCATCGCCGTCGGCTCGGCCGCGAAGACGACGTCGATTCACTCGATCGGCGACTCGAGGTCCACGTCGGGCCCGGTGGGTGCGGCGCGGCAGATGGCGCAGCGCACGTCCGCCCCGATTGCGGGGACCGGCGTCGGCTCCCACATGCCGGCCCTCGGGTAGCGCAATAGGCCGCCGCCGGGAGCGCGACCCGCACATCGCTGGTGGTCGGTCAGGGCGAGCCGTTTCCGTTCTCCGCAGCATCGTTCGATGCCCTCTGTCTTGGTGGGCTATGGAGCTGATCGATTGATCCCGCCACCTGCACGCGTCCGTTGAGAATGACGGAGGAAGTTGTTGCGCCAGCCACCATGTCGGCGTTTGACCGGCACTGGTGTTGGCGGGTCGTTGTGGGGTGGTGTGCGGGAACCGGTGACGAGGTCGACATCGATCGCGGTGTTGAGTTCTGGCGTCGTCCTTTCGTCGTGCGGCAGCGTTTGTTTGACGGTCAATTGCGCGGATCGTCGGTTGAAGTTGATCTCGCCGATGCTGTTGGCGAACAGTGGCCCCCGATCGATGCGCCACGAGACTGATGCTTTCTTGCGGCGCACAGAGTGTCGCAACAGTTTGCCGATGATGCTGCCGAACCGGGAGGTGCCGAGACGCATGGCGGTGCTCTCGGGGGGTTTCAGTGCGTTGCGTATTGGTGAGTTGACGAGCTGATGAGCCCGGCTGGCCATCGGGTGTGCGTCAGGGAAGATCAGTTCGGACGCGTAGGAGAAATGGATGTCGCCGGACAGCACTGAGATCGTTGCCGGAGGGTTCTGACGGTGGGTGCCACCGAGGTCCTCGAGGAGTTCGACGAAGGCAGTGAAGGAGGTGTTGAACGCGGGCCAGTCCTCCATGTCGGCTCTGCGTCGGGCCCACTCGCCGAGACGTCGGCCGGGTTTGGCCCATGCGCCGTCGCAGATCGCCTCGTTCCACACCTGCAGGTCGTGCAATCCTCCGGGCACGAAGATCGGCAGGGAAGAGCCGATCAGGAGGTGGTCGATGTCGGCGGCGCAGGCGTCGACCAGCCATTGCCATTGACTGTCGTCGATGATCTGACGTTTGCCGGGGGTCAACACTCGCCGGTTGCGGGCGTCCATCATGACGAGGCGCACGCGACCCAGATCGCGGTGGAAGTGGAACGGGTAGCCGCCGCTGAGCTGCGTGAACTCGTCGGCGTGCATGGCCCATTCACGCAATCGCTGTTCTCCGTCATCGACGCGACGGAGTTCGTCGAGGAGCCCTTCGGAGCGGATGACGGCCGGGCTGAGGTTGCCGAGGTGTTGATAGAGCCAATACGTCATCAACCCACCAACGACGTGGTCCTCCCACCAGTCCTCGCGTCGAATGTCGTCCACCCACGCGGCCGAGATGTTCCAGTCATCGATCATCTCGTGATCATCGAAGATCATTGCGGTGGGAACGTTGGAGAAGAACCAGCGCTCGATCTCCGGGGACCACGACTCGTGGTAGAGCCAGGTGAACTCCTCGAAACCGTCGACGAGTTCCGGTGGCAACGCCGACTCCACCGTGTTCGGCGCCTGTTTGCGTTTCTCGGCGATGCGTTCGTGGGTGCGCGGTGACGAATCATCGGCGTAGATCTGATCGCCGAGGAACACGGCCAAGTCCGGCCACACATCGATCGTCTGCTCGAGCATCCCGAGCGCGTACGCATACAGCGCGTCCACGCCCCGACCGCGTGGATCGAGTGTGAGGTCAAGCGTCCACGGTGCAACATGGGGTGCTGCAGTCCGACATGAACCGAACACGATTCGGATCGGACCATCACCGCCGAGCGTGCGGATCGTGCTCGCGGGAAGAACGCTTCCCTCGGCCGGCCAGCGGACTTCGCCGTCGAGCCTCACGTCGTAGACGGTGCACGTGCCAGGCTGCAAACCTTCGATGATGGCCAGCGCGTAGTGATGCCGGCCGACACAAAACGTCCGCACACGCCTGCCGAGGATCTCCACCGTGCATGACGCGTCGGTCTCGACCCAGATCGTCGCCGACGTCTCATCGACATGACGCAGCATCGGGCCCAGGATCAGTTCAGCCACGACGCCTGCGGTCCGGTGAACAAGAAGTTCTTGGACGGTGTTTGGTCACGAAGGAGTGGTGTCGTCGTGCTGGCCGGGGAACACGTCGGTCTCAGACGTGTGAAAGACCGGAGAATCGCCGGCCGTTTCGACGTTGAACCCGTACTCGAAGACCAGCGTCCCTCCGAATGTCGCACCGACCGACACCAACAATGCAATGACGACCGACAACACGACGATCCCGGTCGGCGCGACCGATTCAGTGTGATAGTCGTTGAGTCGCCACGCCACGTCGGCCAGGGCCAGCACTGTGACGGTGATCATGATCGTGGCATGCGTGTTGATCGTGCGCCTGGCCTGAGTGCCGGCCTCTGACGACTTGCGCGCATCCCACAGCCCCGTCAACGCGGCGAAAACCGACACCGCCACACCGATCAGGAACGTCAACGTGCCGGCGTGCCACAGCTCGCCCGCCCACGCATGATGCTTGCCGCCGATCGCCGAGGCGACATCAAAGACTGCAACGAGAAGATAGGCGACGATCGGGAAGTCGGTCAGCGGCGGATGCAACGGTTTGCCCGACCAGCCGCGCAGGCCCTTGAACGTGCGGCCTTTCAACGTCAGTGTCGGACGTACCGAAAACCTCCTCATTGCCTCCCTCCGTCGATCGCGTCGATCAGCGCGAGGAGACGGAGTGGTTTGCCCGTGGCATGTGCCAGTGTGAGCGATCCCCCTCGTCGTTCGAGATCCTGGCGACCAGCGATCAATGCGCCGTAACCGGCGCAATCCATGAACGTCAGGCCGGCCAGCTCGACGACCACAACCCGCTGACCAACCTTCACGCAGCTGTCGATCATCACGCCGCGGCTGGCCAAATCCAGTTCGCCGCGCACCAAAATCACATGACCCGCTCCACCGACGCAGATCTCAACAGAAAACGGGTCGCCGTCCGCGGAACCCAACGGATGCGGCGGGGTGAGCACATCAAGCACGTTGAACCTCCCAGATACGACAGCGCGACCGAGGTCCAGAGCAACGCCGATGAGAGCGAAAGCTCGCTCAGACCCGCAAGAGTACACCGTCCGTCGTGCCCCGGAAGGTGCTGACTCGGCCAACTTGGGCCACCTGCCAACGTCTGCCGCTTGGCCACGACCGGTATTCGACTCGTACCTCCCCGACGGAGACTGGGCGTGGTTTGCGGCGACGGCGGCGAGGGTACCCCATCGATCATGAGCTGCCCCGTTGCACACATGTCGGTAGAGCTGCGATGACGTCTGTAGCTGTCGTCGCGCACAGCAAGAAGGTTCTCGGAGCGGGCCTTGGTCGGCTGCGCGACGTGCTCGGCGATCACAGTGTCACCGATCCGATCTGGTTTGAGGTGTCCAAGAGTCGCAAGATCCCGGCGCGCGTTCGCGAAGCGATCGAAGTCGGCGCCGACTTGATCTTCGTGTGGGGTGGCGACGGAAGCGTCCAGCGGTGCATCGATGCCGCAGTCGGGTCACCCGTCACCCTCGCCATTTTGCCGGCAGGGACAGCGAATCTGCTCGCCCACAACCTCGGCATCCCGATCGATCTCGAGCTCGCCGTGCAGGTCGGTCTGCATGGCAGCAACCGCACGATCGATGTCGGCAAGATGAACGGTGAGCACTTCGCCGTGATGGCTGGCGTCGGTCTCGACGCGCTGATGATCCGCGATGCCGACGCCGGACTCAAAGACCGCATCGGCCGGGCCGCGTACATCTGGACAGGCGCTCGTAACACTCGCGCGACACCGGTCGCGATGAAGGTGCGCATCGACGGTCACACATGGTTCGACGACGACGCGACGTGCGTTCTTATTGCCAACGTCGGATCGATCGGTGGAGGCATCACGGCCTTCGAACATGCCACACCGGATGATGGTCGCCTGGATGTCGCCGTGATGACGGCTGACGGCGTCTGGCAATGGCTGCGCACGCTGACGAGGGCGACGGTCGGACACGCCGAGAACTCGCCGCTCCTGAAGATGACCCAAGCGACCAGCATCAAGATCGAGACGCGCAAGAAGCTCCCCTACGAGCTCGACGGTGGCGTCCGCCCGAAGACCGACACACTGCGGATCAAAGTGATCCCCCACGCGATCACGATCCGCGTCCCATCGCGAACCTCTCAGCCGGCTCCAACACGATGACAACGACAGCACCCGCAACTGATCCTAAAGCAGCCCTCGGCGATTCTTGATGCCGAGCGACGTGTCCGGGCGTGTCGGCTTCTTTGACCGGTCGCCGGCGCAACCGCGCAGATGGCCAGCCGCGCCCCGTTCTTCGCG
>JAYTOM010000167.1:0-10355 GCA_043747765.1 Actinomycetota bacterium | reverse complement strand
GCACTACGGCCGCTGACCGGCCTCGACGAACCCGTCCGTCGCTACGTGCTCGATCAACCAGCGACCACCCAGTTCTTGGAGCGTTACGAACATCTGCTCGAGATGCTCGTCCCGGCGTACGCGAGCGAGGGCAAGAGTTACCTCTCGATTGCGATCGGGTGCACCGGAGGTCAACACCGATCGGTCGCATTGGCCGAAGAACTGGCCAGCTGGTTGCGCCGTCACGGCCATCAGCCCCGCGTCACGCATCGCGATATTCCACGCTGAGCGCGACCCGTTTCACTTTTCGTTGTTACCGACGGTGACCTCCTCGACGGGCACGTCGGTCACCTGACGCAGTTTGCCGATCAGGTCGTCCTCCTTCCAATGGGTCTCGGCCCTGATCCCGACGATGATCCGGTCGTACTCGTGGTCCAGCAACATTCGCTTGACGGCCTCGAACGGGGGGTCGGTGATCACCTCGCCGGTGACCTCGGCGCCCGAGGATCCGAGTCCGGACATCAGGTCGTTCAGACGCGACGCTGCGCGTCGAGTCGGCTCGTCGCTGTCGGTCGCCCGCTCGATGCGCGACCCGAGGACCGGCGTGATCACATGGACCGTTTTGGCCTGGTCGATCGATGTCGACGCCCAACGCGGGATCGGTCCGTCGGGAGTGTCATCGGCAACGAACAGGATTCGGTCTTCGCTCATAACCTGGCGGTTCCCATCCGGTCGCCGTGACAGACGCGGCACCGACGCGACAGACACGGTCACCGTGACGAGCGTAGCGCAGTCTGCATCGGTCGCCGGTCCAGCCACTAGGGTCGCACGAAGCACTTCACTCGATCGAAAGGACACGTCGACGATGACGGTTCGCGTAGGTATCAACGGATTCGGTCGTATCGGCCGCAACTTCTTCCGGGCCGCGAAGGCTCGTGGCGCCGACATCGATTTCGTGGCCGTCAACGATCTGGGCTCGCTGGACGAGATGGCACATCTCCTCAAGTACGACTCCATCACCGGTGCATTGCCGAACAAGATCAAGGCGACGAAGGACGGCGTCGACATCGACGGCGACACGCTCAAGGTCCTGCAGGTGCGCAACCCCGGCGAGCTGCCATGGGGCGACCTCGGGGTCGACGTCGTGATCGAATCCACGGGTATCTTCACCGACCGGCCGAAGGCGGCGTTACACCTCGAAGGGGGTGCCCCGTTCGTCATTGTCTCGGCGCCGTCGAACGGGGCCGACGCCACCTTTGTCTACGGTGTCAACCACCACGACTTCGATCCGGTCAAGCATCAGATCATCTCGAACGCGAGCTGCACGACCAACTGCTTCGTTCCGATGATGAAGGTGCTCGACGATGCATTCGGCATCGAGAACGGGTTGATGACCACGGTCCACGCGTACACCGGCGATCAGAGCTTGGTCGACGGCCCGCACAAGGACCTGCGACGTGCACGCGCCGCTGCGATCAACATCGTGCCGACCGGCACCGGCGCGGCGCGTGCCACGGCGCTGGTGATGGAGAGCATGAAAGGCAAGCTCGACGGTACATCGCTGCGTGTGCCGATCCCCGTCGGTTCCATCACCGACTTCACCGGCAACCTGAAGACGCCGGCCTCGGTTGCGCAGATCAATGCCGCATTCAAGGCAGCGGCATCGAAGGGCCCACTGAAGGGCGTCCTCAAGTACTCCGTGGAGCCGCTCGTGTCGAGCGACATCGTGTCGGACCCGTACAGCTGCATCTTCGACTCGCAACTGACGATGAGCCTCGGCAGTCTGGTCAAGATCTTCGGCTGGTACGACAACGAATGGGGATACAGCAATCGACTGCTCGACCTCACGCTGTACACCGCGAAGGCACACAAGAAGGGCATCAAGAAGAGCCCCGTGAAGCAGGGCTGATGGCCATACTTCCGGTGCTCGATGACCTCGGTGACGTTGACGGCAGACGAGTCCTCGTTCGTACCGACTTCAACGTGCCGATGGCCGACGGTGAAATCGTCGACGACTTCCGCATCCGTGCGGCTCTGCCGACGATCAACTGGCTGACACAACGCGGCGCGACGGTCGTCTGCGCCAGCCATCTCGGCCGTCCGAAGGGTCAGCCGGTCCCGAAGTACAGCATGGCTCCCGTGCGCGAACGGTTGGCTGATCTGGCGCCTGGTGTCGAACTGATGGAGAACCTGCGCTTCCATCCCGGTGAGGAGGCCAACGATCCAGCGTTCGTCGCCAACCTGATCGACGGCGTCGACGCATACGTCGACGATGCATTCGGCGCAGCACATCGCTCTCACGCATCCATCGTCGGGCCGCCGAAGACGCTGCCGTCGGCTATGGGTCTGCTGTTGGCCAAAGAGGTCGAGGTTCTGCTCGGTCTGCGCAACCACCCGAAGCATCCGTTCGTCGCGATCCTCGGCGGGGCCAAGATCTCCGACAAGCTCGGCGTCGTCGAAGCGTTGCTGGACATCGTCGACTCGCTGGTCATCGGCGGAGCGATGTGTTTCACGTTCTTCGCCGCTCAGGGCAAGCCGATCGGCGACTCGCTGTGCGAGCCCGATCAGGTCGAAACCTGCCGCCGCCTCCTCGCATCCGGCAAGGCGATCCACCTCCCCGACGACATCACAGGTGTCGATGCCAATGGGGTCTACGCGACGTTCGGTACTCGGCTGCCGGATGGCGCAAAGGGTTTCGACATCGGACCCGGTTCCGCTGCAGCGTTCACCGACATCATCATGGACGCGCGCACTGTGTTCTGGAACGGTCCGATGGGCGTGTTCGAGGACGACCGGTTCGCGTCCGGAACCAAGACAGTTGCCCAGGCAATGGCCGACACGAAAGCATTCACCGTGGTCGGCGGTGGCGACTCCGCTGCCGCTCTGGCCCAGTTCCATCTGGAGGACGAGGTCGATCACGTCTCGACGGGCGGTGGTGCATCGTTGGAACTGCTCGAACTCGGCGATCTGCCCGGTCTGGCCGCACTGAGGGGGGCACCCAATGCCAAAGGCTGATCCGGCCGTCAACGGCGCCACGAACTCGGGTGGTCGGCGCCCGATCATCTCCGGCAATTGGAAGATGCACAACAACCACTTCGAGGCGATCCAGAGCGTGCAGAAGCTCTCGTACCTGATCGGCAAGGACGATCTGCTCGCGGTCGACGTGTGCATCCACCCGCCGTTCACGGACATCCGCAGCATCCAGACGTTGATCGAGGCCGACGACTTGAACTATCTCCTCGGCGCGCAGAACTGTCACTGGGAGGACAAGGGTGCCTACACGGGCGAAGTGTCCCCGGCGTTCCTCGACAAACTCGGTGTGCGATACGTGATCTGTGGCCACAGCGAGCGACGCGAGTTGTTCGGGGAGACCGACGAGACCGTCGCCAAGAAGGTCGCCGCGATCCAAAGCCACGGGATGACCCCGATCATGTGTGTCGGCGAGTCGTTGCTCGAACGCGAGGCGGCCGAAACAGAGACCAAGGTGCTGGGTCAGGTGCGGGCCGGACTGGCCAGTCGCAAGGCTGACAAGGTTGCGTCGATGGTCATCGCCTACGAACCGGTCTGGGCGATCGGCACAGGGCGTACTACTACCTCGGACGACGCACAGACGGTGTGTGGCGCGATACGGGAATGTGTCGCCGATCTCTACGACCAGGCAACGGCGGACTCGGTCCGGATCCAGTACGGCGGATCGGTCAAGGCCGGGAACATTGCCGAGTTGATGAGCCAACCCGACATCGATGGCGCCCTCGTCGGCGGAGCGAGCCTCGACCCGGATGAGTTCGCTCGGATCGTTCAGTACCGTAACCATTGACCTGGGCAGGAACCGAGAAGCACGTCCCAACAGGGCCTGGAAGGGACGCGCCGGCATTTCGTAAAGTTGGAACGACTTCGCTTATCGATCGTGTTCAGTGGTGCTATGGTGCTTCGACCCGCATTGATCGGGGAGGACAATTCGGGTGCAGGTCGGGGGCTGGTTAGCCAGGCGTCGGCTACCGCTCCGGCGGTGTTATTCCTTCCCTCCCGACACCATCAGGAGGCACATACACGTGAGCATCAAGAGGCGAAATAGTTTCGCGGCTCTTGCGCTCGGTCTGACAATGGTTGCAGCCGCATGCGGCAGCAGCAGCAAAACGACCAGCGCCACAACAGCACCGACAGCTGCACCGACCACGACCCCGGGTACGACCGCCGCCGGCGGATCCACCGTCACCAGCGGCAGCACAGCGACCAGCACCGTCACCTCGGGCAGCACCGCATCGACGGGCAGCACACCGACCACCAGCTCCGGCGCAACCGGCGGCACGGTCCGTATCGGTGTCGAGCAGGAGTGGGACTGCATGGACTGGATGAACAGCTGCGGCGGCTCAACATACGGCAGCTGGGCCGGTTTGTTCTACACGACCAGCCGTCCGTACGACTTCGTCAAGGGCAGCGACGGCGTGTGGGGCTACAAGGCATCGAACCTCCTCAGTGGCGAGCCCACGGTCGCAACGGTCGGTGGCAAGCAGGTCGTCACCTACAAGATCAACCCGAAGGCAGTCTGGAACGACGGCAAGCCGGTCACCTCGACCGACTTCAAGTACACCTGGACCCAGGTCACCACCGGCAAGGACATCTACGACACCAGCGTCTTCCGCGACGTTGCGTCCATCGACGACTCCGATCCGGGCACCGCGGTGCTCACCTTCTCGACGCAGAACGCTTCCTGGAAGGATCTCTTCGAGTCGTACGGCATCTACCCAGCGCACCTTCTCGACGGCAAGGATCGCAACGCCTTGACCAAGGATGGCTACACCTGGTCGGCGGGCCCGTACCAGCTCGTCAAGTGGACCAAGGGCGTCGGCGCCACCTTCGAGAAGAACCCGAAGTACTGGGGAACGCCGTCCAAGATCGACAAGATCGAGGAGACCTTCTTCGCTGACACCGCTGCCGAGTTCCAGGCCTTCAAGGCCGGCGAAGTCGACGCGATCGGACCACAGCCACAGCTGGACGCGATTGATGCAATCAACGCCGGTGGCCTGCCAGGGACGTCCAAGGTCGACGGCCAGACCGGCAACGTCGAAGCGCTGTGGATCAACAACTCCGCTGCCCCGTTCGACGATCTGGCCGTTCGTCAAGCAGTTGCCTACTCGTTGGACCGCGACGCGATCGTGAACAAGCTGTTCGGTGGCCTCGGCGTGAAGATGGCTGTGAACAGCCTGAACCCGCCGATCCTTGCCAAGTTCTCCGATCAGAGCGCATTCAGCAACTACAAGCTGGACCTGGCCAAGGTGACGTCGATCATGACCGCCGCCGGCTACGCCAAGGGCAGCGACGGTTTCTGGGCCAAGGGTGGCAAGCAGGTCTCCTTCGAACTGCAGAGCACTGCCGGGAACAAGCGCCGTGAACTGATCGAGCAAGTCGCTCAGCAGCAGCTCAAGGAAGCCGGTTTCAGCATGACCATCCTCGAGCAGAAGGCGAGTGACCTGTTCGGGACCATCCTGCCGGCCGGTACCTTCCAGATCGCGCTCTACGCACAGACCGCGACCACGCTGAACCCGGGTCTGTCGACGACGCAGTTGTCGACGAACATCCCGTCGGCTGCGAACGGAAACTCCGGCCAGAACTGGACCCGGACCAACGTTGCCGCACTCGATCCGCTGTTGAAGACCGTGGACACAGAGACGGATGAGGCCAAGCGTGCGGACGCTGCCAAGAAAGCCGACAAGCTCATGTCCGACAACATGGTCTCGTTGCCGCTCGACCCACTGCCGAACATCGGCTTCTACGGCGACAAGATCAGTGGCGACTTCAGCGTCAATGTCGTCGAAGGTCCGTGGTGGAACATCAACACCTGGTCCGTCAAGAGCTGATTCCGTAATTTTGGTCAGTAGTTGTGGCCCGGCCGTCTGACGGCCGGGCCACAACCGATTCAGGAGTGCCCCACCCATGCTGAAGTTCATTATTCGGAGAATCCTGTTCTCCATACCGATCTTGCTGCTGTCGTCCCTGATCGTGTTCTGGGGGATCCGGGTCGCCTTTGATCCGACCGCCAAATATCGCACCTCGCGTGATGCCGCCAAGATCATTGCCGAGAAGCGCAAGGAACTCGGGCTCGATCGGTCGATCATCGTCCAGTGGTGGACGTGGGGGACCCACTTCATCCGCGGCGATTGGGGAATGAGCTACTCGACTGGCGACCATGTCACGTCGATGGTCAGCCGTGCGCTCGGCTTCACCCTGCAACTGATCATCTGGGGCGTCGTCATTTCGCTGTTCATCGCCATCTTCGTCGGCGTCTATTCGGCCGTGAAGCAGTACTCCATCGGTGACGTGTTCTTCACCGGTCTTTCGTACATGGGCATCGCGATGCCTCCGTTCTGGTTCGCACTGTTGATGATCCAGTTCCTCGCAGTGCTGCCGAAGACGCACTGGCACCTCGATCATCCGATTTTCTATTTCGTCAACCTGCACACAACCGGTCAGTCCGGCATCAACCTCGACTATTTCCGACACCTCGCCCTGCCGGTCCTGACGTTGACAGTACAGACCGTTGCCGTGTGGAGCCGTTTCCAGCGGGCCTCGATGCTCGATGTGCTCTCGGCCGACTACATCCGAACGGCACGCGCGAAGGGCCTCCCGCGCCGCACGGTGATCTGGAAGCACGCTCTGCGCAATGCATTGTTGCCGCTCGTGTCGCAGACAGCCGTCGATGCCGCCGCCCTGTTCGGCGGACTGCTCATCACCGAACAGATCTTCTCGATTCCCGGGATGGGACGACTGTTCTTGACCGCCCTGCAGACAGGCGATGTCAACGTCCTGCTGGCATGGATGCTCGTCGGTGCTGTCTTCGTGATTCTGTTCAATCTTCTGGCCGACATCGTGTACGGCTTCCTCGACCCAAGGATCAGGGTGTCATGACTCTTTCAGACGAAGAAACCGAGTCCGAGCTGATTCCGATCGCGAAGATCGAGGCACTGATCGAGGTCATGCCCGATGCCGACGAAGGCGACCTCGAGCTCGTCGCCGGCGCAGAGCCGGTGGCCCGTTCGCAGTTTCGATTGATCACGCGTCGGTTCATGCGTCATAAGGCTGCGGTCGTGTCCACGGTGCTGCTCACGGTCGTGCTCGTGATGTGTTTCGGTGCGTCGTGGATCGCGCCGTTTGGACGGAACAAGCAGGATCTCCTTGCGCCCGTGGTCGGGCCCAGCCTGCATCACTTGTTCGGCGTCGATCAGCTCGGCCGTGACTATTTCACGGAGATCCTCTATGCCGGCCAGGTGTCGTTGAAGATCGGCCTTGCGGTCGGCCTTCTGTCCACGGTGATCGGCTTCACTGCCGGCGCGGTCGCCGGCTACTTCGGCAAGATAGTCGACAATCTGCTGATGCGTTTCACCGATCTGTTCCTGCTGATCCCCGGTATCGCCGTGCTTGCCGTGGCGCTCAAGTACTTCGGCTACAAGGACATCACGATCATCCTCGTCCTCGCCGGTCTGGCCTGGATGAGCGTCGCGCGTGTCGTTCGCAGTCAAGTGCTGTCGCTTCGTGAGAAAGAGTTCGTCGAGGCGGCTCGAGCGTCAGGGGCATCCAGTCGACGAATCATCCTGCGACACATCCTTCCGAACATGCTCGGTCCGATCATGGTCAATGCCACGCTCGGTATCGCCGGCGCGATCATCGCCGAGGCCACGCTGTCGTTCCTCGGCTTCGGCATCCAGCCCCCCAAGTCGAGCTGGGGCAAGATGTTGTCCGACGCCGAGGGTCAGATCGGCGGCAGATCCGCCTACCTGCTGTACTTCCCCGGCCTGATGCTGCTGATCGTCGTGCTCTGCGTGAACTTCGTCGGAGACGGCCTCCGCGATGCATTCGACCCGCAGGCCAAGCACTGATGGCCGACGAACCGCTGCTGGAGATCGCTGACCTGTCGGTCAAGTTCCCGACCGACGACGGCGTGGTCTACGCCGTCGACAATGTCAGTTACACACTCGGCGAGGGTGACACCCTCGGCATCGTCGGCGAATCCGGTTCGGGAAAGAGTGTCACGTCACTTGCCATTCTCGGCCTGCTCCCGAAACGTGCCGTGGTCACTGGCTCGGTCCGGTTCCGCGGTCGCGAACTGTTGACCCTCAGCGACAAGGAAATGCGCCCGATCCGAGGCAAGAACATCGCGATGATCTTCCAGGATGCGCTCACGTCGCTGAACCCGGTGTTCCGGGTCGGTGACCAGATTGCCGAGAGCATCACCGCGCACCGTTCGTTGGGCAAGGATCAGCTCGCAGCGAGGGTGATCGATCTGCTCGAATTGGTCGGCATCCCGAATCCGAAGGAACGCGCGAACCAGTACCCGCACGAGTTCTCCGGCGGCATGCGGCAGCGGGCAATGATCGCGATGTCCATCGCAAACGAACCCGATGTCCTCATCGCCGACGAGCCGACAACGGCGTTGGACGTGACGATCCAGGCCCAGGTGCTCGAGGTCATGGACCGCATCAAGGAGCGCACCAGTTCGGCCATCGTGCTCATCACCCATGACCTGGGTGTCATCGCCGGGGTCGCTGACCGCGTGCTCGTCATGTACGCCGGTCGGCCGGTCGAGATCGGCACGGTCGACGAGATCTTCTACACGCCACGACATCCCTACACAGCGGGCTTGCTCGCCTCGTTGCCCCGGCTCGATCGACGCGCCGCCGGCGAACGGCTGCACCGCATCAAGGGGCAGCCGCCGTCGCTTGTGCTGCTGCCGCCCGGATGCTCGTTCAACCCTCGTTGTCCGCACGCCAAGCACAAGATCTGCGACGACGCTCGTCCAGAGTTGATGTTGATCTCCCATGGTGACCACAAGAGTGCCTGCCTACGTGTCAACGAGATCTATTCGGACGAGATGGTGGTCTCGTGAGCCAGAACACCACCACAGGTCCCGCGGCGTGGCCAGCCGACCCTGCCCGCACCGCTGACTCCGTGCCCGTCCTCCAGTTGACCGATGTGGTCAAGGAGTTTCCGCTGGGTAACCGCTTGCGGCGGGACGGCCTCGCCGTCAAAGCCGTGTCTGGTGTCTCGTTGTCGGTTGCGACCGGTGAGACGCTTGGTGTCGTCGGCGAATCGGGTTGTGGGAAGTCGACCACCGGTCGACTCGCATTACGGTTGATCGAGCCCACATCCGGGTCGATCAAATTCAAAGGGCTTGAGTTGATCGGGCTTGGCGGCGGTGAGATGCGCCGTCTCCGGCAACGGATGCAGATCGTGTTCCAGGACCCGTATGCATCGCTGAATCCGCGGATGACTGTGCAGTCGATCATCAGTGAGCCATTGCAGATCCATGGTCGCTGGCGTGACGGTGGCAAGGAGCGCGTCCGCGAACTGTTGCGACTCGTCGGTCTCAACCCGGAACACGCGAAGCGCTTCCCGCACGAGTTCTCCGGGGGCCAACGGCAGCGCATCGGGATCGCCAGGGCCCTGTCGCTCGATCCGGATCTGCTGATCCTGGACGAGCCGGTGTCCGCCCTCGACGTCTCCATTCAAGCGGGCGTCGTCAACCTGCTCGAGGATCTGCAGGACCAACTCGGCCTGGCCTATCTGTTCATCGCGCACGACCTGTCGGTGGTCCGTCACATCTCGGATCGCGTTGCGATCATGTACCTCGGCAAGATCGTCGAGATCGGACCGGTGGACGAGATCTATGAGCGCGCCGGCCACCCCTACACGCACGCTCTGCTGTCAGCCGTACCTGTTCCCGACCCGATCAAAGAGCGCGCCCGACAACGGATCGTTCTGGAGGGTGACGTTCCCAGCCCGGTGTTCCCGCCGAGCGGTTGCCGGTTCCGTACACGCTGCCCTCTGGCGCAGGAGATCTGCGCCCAGGAGGAGCCCGCACTGATCGATCGCGGCCAGGGTCACCCTGTTGCGTGCCACTTCTCCAAAGAGGCCGAAGCCCTGCCGGCAGCCGGGTAGCGATCGAGTTCGACACGGTTCGACGGCCTCGATCCGGGCGCCATCCCGCCAGTAGTTGGCCCCGGGTTCCGGTAGCATTGTTCCTCGTGCGCGACCTCGTCCTCTATGTGACCATCGTAATCAATGTCCTGTCGTTGTTCGGCATGGTCGGCGGCGTCCTCATGCACAGCGGCCAAGGTGGTGGGCTTTCGGACATGTTCGGTGGTGGTGGCGGAGCCGCTCTCGGCTCGACATCGGCTGAGCGGAACCTGACTCGCATCACCTCGGTGCTGGTCGTGGTCTGGGTCTTCACGGTTGTCGCACTCGGATTCCTGTTGGTGCGCAACTGAGCGTGCGATAACGTCTTGAATCGGTCCACGTCGAAGTGGCGGAATAGGTATACGCGCTAGCTTGAGGTGCTAGTGGGAGCAATCCCGTGGGGGTTCAAGTCCCCCCTTCGACAC
>JAYTOM010000166.1:0-9235 GCA_043747765.1 Actinomycetota bacterium | reverse complement strand
TTCGGGGTCGGCGTGATCAAGAAGTTCGGTGACGATCGAGCCGGGCGACTGGCCGCACTGATCGCCTACTACGGATTCTTCTCGGTCTTCCCGGCGATGCTCGCGCTCGTCACGGCGCTCGGGTTCGTCCTGCAGGGAAACACCAAGCTGCGAATCAGCATCGCCAACTCCGCACTCGGGCAGTTTCCGATCGTCGGCAGCCAGATCAAGGATTCTGTCAGCCACCCACTGACCGGGAGCACGATTGCGTTGGTGATCGGTCTCCTCGGCGCCATGTGGGCCGGCCTCGGCGCCATGCAGGCGGCCCAGGATGCGATCAACGAGGTGTGGGACGTTCCCCGCACCGAGTACCCGAATTTCATCCGGAAGCGCTTGCGCTCGATCGCCATGCTGCTGTTGATCGTGGTCGGGCTGGCGATCTCCAGTGCTGTCGCTCAACTGGCGGTGAACGTGGTCAGCGGCGTCGTCGCCACAGTCGCGCTGTTCCTGCTCAGCATCGTGTCGAACGTGGCCATGTATCTGATTGCGTTCCACCTGCTGACGGTTGCCGACATGACCTGGCGGCGCGTGTTCGCCGGGGCGATGGTGGCAGGAGTGGGCTATACGCTGCTGCAGGCT
The DNA here is from genome assembly GCA_043747765.1 of Actinomycetota bacterium. GTDB lineage: Bacteria > Actinomycetota > Acidimicrobiia > Acidimicrobiales > Ilumatobacteraceae > WLMZ01. Next base: position 8,617 of record JAYTOM010000166.1, on the reverse strand, counting down.
TTCGGAACGATCTACGTGACGCACACGCTGAAGGGGGCGCAGAACACGTACGGCACGTTCGCGATGGTCATCGGCTTGCTCTCGTGGATCTACCTGATCGCCCAGCTGACGATGTTCGCAGCGGAGGTCAACGTCGTCACTGCGCGCCGTCTGTGGCCGCGCAGTCTGTTCAGCGACGCCGCGACACCTGCCGATGAACGCAGCGCCGCACTGGTGGTCGAGGCGGCCAAGATCGAGACCGACGAAGTGGTCGATGTGGAGTTCTCCGATACAGCGCCAGCGCCTCCGCTTGCGCCCGCCACCACACGGTGATCCGGTCGCGTGCTGTGTCCGTGCGTCGGTCGACGGCATCCGACGATCCGCGGCGGCCAGACCATCACCGGCATACGGTCAGGCCCCGTCGTCGCCGTCGGTGATGTCGTCGGCGATCTGCGCGAACGTCCAGCTGATCCGCCGGAGTTCCTCCCGATGCTCCAACGAGAGAGCCGTCAACTTCTCGGTGCCGAGATCGGTCAACTCCACCCGGACGGCGCGCCGGTCGGACTCGTCTTTCTGCCGAACGACCAGACCAGCCACCACGGCGCGATCGACCAGACCGACGACTCCGTGGTGGGTCACCAACAACGAGTCGCGAAGGTCCGTGATGGTCGGCCCCTTCCGGTGTGGGTGCCCGCGAATGGCCAACAGCAGTTGATGTTGCGTTGCCGTCAGACCGACCTGGATCGCCTGATCCTCGCTCCATTTCAGAAAGCGCCGGATCCCCGTTCGAAGCGCGAGCAGTCGCTGGAATTCGGCGTGTGACAGCTGATTTCGTTGCGCCAAGTTGACTCCCCTCGCATCGAGAAATGTATCATGACACGATATGAAATGGGCCAAGGCGCCATCACCGGACAACAGCCCAGATCACCTCAGTTTCACGGCCCTGTTCGGCGGTCAGAAATCGAAGATGTGGTGGCCGTTGGTGATCGGTGTCGGGATCACATCGGGAATCGCCAGCGCAGGATACGTGGAGCTGTTGAAGCAGACCACGAAGGTGCTCGGCCCGAACGGCTTCGCCAACTGGACGCACCTCGTCATCCTGACCGCTGTCGGTCTGGCGATCGCCCTGCTGGTTCGATTTCTGGGCAGCCCGGGCGACGTCGAGCTGCTCGTCGACAACATCCACGTCGGCGGACGACCGGCCGACCTCCGCGCCCTACGCACGCTGATTCCCGTGTCCATCCTCGGTATCGCCGCCGGCAGCGCGATTGGCCCTGAAGCCCCGCTGGTGCAGACCACCGGCACGATCGGCAACTGGATCGCAGGAAAGGCCAAAGTTGATGAATTCGATGCGCGCATCCTGGCAATCACCGGGATGGCGTCTGGATTCACCGTACTGTTCGGCGCCCCGCTCGGAGCATCATTGTTCGCACTCGAGATCCTGCACCGCCGCGGCCTCGAGTACTACGAAGCCCTGCTCCCCGCCGTCATTGGCGCGCTGTCCGGCTGGGCCGTGTTCGCCGTCCTGATGCGCAGCGGATTCCATCCGGTCTGGCAGTTCCCATTCGTGTCGTCGATCACGTTCGTCGATGTCGGCATCGGCGTTGCTGCCGGGGTCGCAGGAGCAGCGATCGCAATCGGCTTCAGTTGGTCGGTGGCCGGAATGCGCTGGTCCTTCAGCCATCTGCCGGGCCTGTCGCGTCCTGTCGTCGGCGGCTTGGTTCTCGGGGGTCTCGCATTCCTGAGCCCGTACGCGCTGACGTTCGCCGAACCCCAGTTGCAGCACGTTGCAATGTTCAAGGTTGCCGTGACCACACTCGGACTCGCCCTGATCTGCAAGTTCCTGGCCACGTCAGCAGTCGTCGCCGCCGGTTGGCGAGGTGGTTTCATCATCCCGCTGTTCTTCATGGGCGCGACCGTCGGGGCGATCTCCAGTCATCTCATCGGCGGGCACGAGACCGTGATGATCGTGTCGATGATGGTCGCCACGAACGTCGGTGTGACCAAGACCCCGTTCGGATCCACAGTGGTCGTCGCCGAGATGGCCGGCATGAAACTGCTTCCCCCGGCACTGATCGCCGCGGTCATCTCGATGTTTCTGACGAGCCGCGTTTCGCTGATCCACACCCAACGATCACGCAGCCGCCCCGTCACCGACACCCGCCCGGTCGCCGATACTCATTGATCAGAGGTCGAGCACGTCGGGTAGCCACGATTCCAGCTCGGCCATCAGCAGATCGCCGCTCTGAGCGAGCAGGTGGCCGTCGCCGACACACACGATCAGTTCACCCGTTCCGGCGATCGCGCGGACGACCTCACTCGACTCCAACGGCAAGATCTCGTCACGGTCGCCGTGGAACAGCAGGAATGGCCGGCCGAGCAACCCACCGGCGATCTCGCAGCCAGCAGATTGTGTAGCGAACGTGACCACGCCGGCGACCATCTCGGTCAGTCCGACAGCGACCCGCACCGCAACCGCACCGCCGAAACTGTGCCCCATCAGAACAACGTGTTCCGCTCCACCCCCGACAACCGCGAGTTGCACCGCTGCCGCGACGTCGACGCAACACGAATCCATGTCGTTCGGCTTGCGGTAGTCGACACGGAGCACAGGTACCCCACGTGCCGACCACGTCTCGCCCAGGCGTTGATACAGCCCCTGTGCCGGACCGAGCAGGCCGCCCATCGCACCGCCGCACGCCACGATCGCCGTCCGCGGTTGTGTCGGCTCGACATCGGGGGGCTCGTGCCACAGGATCGTCAGCAGGCCGCGCACCGTGAAGAACTCGGTATGACGCAATGTCGGCGTGATCATCACGTCCTGACTCGCGATCACTCCGAGCGCATCGAGCGGGGTCGACCCGGCATTCTCCGTACGGGCCGCGTCGGCTGCGTACGGGTCGGGATCGGCCATGGCGATACCCTACGTGACCATGGAATCGAGGGCCGGGGGGACACTCGCAACGGGGGCGTCGCATGCGGTCGACCTCTGCTCGCCACACGATCTCGACGTGGCGATCCGGATCGGCGCTGCTTGGCGCGACCTGCGTCGGGGGGCCAGCAACGCCGGTGTTCGCGATTACTTCTTCGGTGGCGAGCCCGAACCGCTCGACGGCGGCCAGATGGATACGTTGGACGTCTTGATCACGCGCGAATCGTGGCGGATGAGCGACCTCGCCGAAGCACTGCGCGTCGATCCGTCGACAGCGACGCGCGCAGTACATCGACTGCTGAAAGGGGAGCTCGCGGAACGCGCGACGGACCGTGACGACGGGCGAGTCGTCATCGTCCGCGCGACCGGCCACGGACGCCGACTGCATCACCGCGTCGACCAAAGGCGCGGCTACGTGATCGCCACGCTGATGAGCGCATTCACCGATTCCGAACGCACCGAGCTGGCCGACCTGATGACGCGCTTCGTCGTCGAGCTGAGCGAGTTGGTCAAGGAACTTCCAGCGCCCTCGCCCTCTTAAGTAAGGTTCAGTCATGGCTGACCGTGACGACTTCCCCGACCAGGCCATGCAATACGCGCCCCAGTTGTATTCGGCGGCGATGCGCCTCACCCGCAACTCGGCCGACGCCGAAGACCTGGTTCAAGACACGTATTTGCGCGCTTGGCGCAGCTTCGCGACGTTCCAGGACGGCACCAATCTCCGCGCCTGGCTCTACCGGATCCTGACCAACAGTTTCATCAACAAGTACCGTGCTAAACAGCGTCGCCCGGACGAAGCTGGAATGGACAACATCGAGGATCTGTACCTGTACAAGCGGATGGGCACGTTGGACACTGCGCTCGGCGACCGGAGCGCAGAAGACACGATGTTCGAGATGTTCACCGATGACGAGGTCAAGGCCGCGCTCGAGGAGCTTCCGGAGAACTTCCGGATACCCGTCCTCTTGGCCGACGTGGAGGGATTCGCATACAAGGAAATCGCCGAAATGCTGGACATTCCCGTTGGCACCGTGATGAGTCGTCTCCATCGGGGAAGAAAAGCGATGTACAAGCTGTTGTACGAATTCGCCAGCGAGCGCGGCCTGATCAGTTCTTCGGCCGCTGCTTCTTCGACACTGCCAACAGCTGGCTCGAACTCATCTGCTGCATCGAACAGCGATACGACAACGGAACCTGATCATGCCTGACTGCAATGACACTTTGCGAGAACTCGAACTCTTCCTCGATCAGGAACTGAGCGACGTCGTCCGACAGGAGATCCACGTCCATCTCGAGCAGTGCCCGGACTGTTTGCAAGCATTCGATTTTCATGCCGAGCTCCGTACGGTCATCGCCACGAAATGTCGCAACGACCAGATGCCACCGGGGTTGATGCACAAGATCGCGCAGTGCTTCGGGGACGAACCCGGCTGAAATTCAGATCCGCGATACCTCGGGTTATGATCGCAACGTGCTCGCAGTCATCTTCCACTTCTGGCTTGGCGTGGTCCTTTTCGTGAGTGGCTGCCTCGTTGCGCTGATGCTGATCGGTTTTTACGTGAAGACGGTGACGGCGGCCAAGTATCCCCACGGCAAGCAGAAGCGCCAAGACTGACGCCACGCGATGCCGGGGCCAGTCGATTGGAGCCGCGCCGAGCGCATCGCCCTCTCTGTCTCTGCGCGTCAGCCCGGGGCTGGTCGGGGAACCGTACGGTCCTCGGATTTCGAATCGATGTGTCGTGTCGCCGAGGAACGGGTCGAGGCAACGACGAGGCTGCGGTCGCTGCTCGGTCCGGCCGAGGTCCAGGTCGTCGACCGCGCCGACTGGATTCGCGCCAACATCGCCTCCTTCCGCTCATTGCTCGACCCCCTGATCACCAAGTGGCTGCAGTCGAGCGGTTCGCCGACCGGACCGTCGATCACCAGATCGATCAGTGCCCAGATCGCCGGTGCAGAGATCGGCATGATGCTCGGCTGGATGAGTGGGCGCGTCCTCGGACAGTACGACTTGCTGTTCAGCGACGGTCCATCTGGCGCTGCCGGCGGGCCTGGTGCTGCCGGCGCTGTCTACCTGGTCGGCCCGAATCTGGTCGGCTTGGAGGAACGCTTCGGCTTCGATCCCGAACAGTTCCGATTGTGGATCACCATGCACGAACTCACCCACCGCGCTCAGTTCACCGGGGTGCCGTGGATGCGGGAATTCTTCATGGACCGGCTGCACACCACGCTCGATCTGGCCAGCCCGGACCCGGCACGCCTGGTCGCTGCGGTCCGGTCCGCGCTCCTCGACCGCGATGCAGCCAGGCAACGCCTGCGCGATGGCGGCGTGGTCGCGATGGTGTCCACACCCGAACAGCAGGCCGTGTTCAACGAGATCGCCGGCCTGATGTCGCTCCTCGAAGGCCACGGCGACGTCGTCATGGACAGGGCGGGCGCCGATCTTGTTCCGTCCGCCGAGCGCTTTTCGCGCATTCTCAGCGAACGACGGCGGCGAGCAAACCCTCTTGTCAAAGTCGTCCAACGTCTGATCGGTTTGGAGGGCAAACTCAATCAATACGCGGCCGGCGAACGGTTCATTGCGGCGATCGAAGCTGTCGGGGGCGAGCGGGTCATCGACCGGTGTTGGGAACAACCAGCCAACCTGCCCTCGTTGGGCGAGGTGCGAGCACCTCAGCAATGGCTCGAACGAATGGGACTCGACGGCGTCTCGATCGAGAACGTCGGAGTGGGGCAGCCGGTTGGCTGACCTGTTCGGGCCGCTGTTGGAGCGCTGCCCACAGCTGATGGCCGGAGAGGTCGTCGACTGCGCCGTGTCCGGCGGGCCGGACTCGATGGCTCTCCTCGCCCTGGCCGCCGCCGCTGGGTGCCGCGTCACGGCGATCCACGTCGATCACGGCATCCGCGTCGGTTCCGATCGGGAGGCCGATCTGGTGGCTGTTGCGGCCGACCGTTTCGGCGCAGCGTTCCGCAGAGAGACGGTGGCGATCGTTGCCGGACCGAACCTGGAAGCGCGCGCTCGGGCGGCGCGCTATGCCGTGCTCGGCCCCGACGCGTTGACCGGCCACACCGCCGACGACCAGGCCGAGACGATGTTGCTCAATCTCTTGCGTGGCGCGGCCGTCAACGGGCTCAGCGGCATGCGTCCGCGTCGGCACCCGCTGCTGCAATTACGGCGCAGCGAGACCCACCGGCTGTGCGATGAGCTCGACATCGAGACGGTCGACGATCCGAGCAACCGGCTTCCGGTCCACCTTCGCAACCGTGTCCGCTCCGAATTGCTGCCGCTGATGGACGGCCTCGCCGGCCGCGATCTCGTGCCGATCCTCGTTCGCCAGGCCGACATCTGGCGCGATGACGCAGACCTGCTCGACGCATTGGCCACAACCCTCGATCCGACCGATGCAGTCGCCCTGGCAGCGGCCCCGGTCGCCCTTGCCCGGCGGGCCGTCCGAGCGTGGCTGACGACAGACCATCCTCCGGATCTGGCCGCCGTCGACCGTGTTTTGGCAGTGGCCCGCGGCGAGGCACGGGCCTGCCAGACCAACGATGGCCGACGAATCAGCCGCCATCACCAGCGCCTCTCGCTGGATGCAGCGGCGCTCCGCTAGCCTGACCACCCGATGTCCCGCCGCCGTTTCGCGCCCTACCACCTGTTTCGTACGGGTTCCACCGGCTTCACCGGCTGCCCGTCCATCGGTCTGGTTCGCTGATGCCCCCGCGCCTGCGTGGCAAATGGGCGCTCGGCATCACGCCGCGCAACTTCACCTGGGTCCTCAAGGACAAGCTTGCCGTCTGCGAACGTCCGGGCGGATACGGCGATAACCACCGTCGCGTCCGTCGCCAGGAAGAGATCATCTGGGTCCGCGAAAATGGTTTCGGATGCTTGATCTCCATCATCCCGGCCCCCCACAACTTGCACAACTATGAAGAACTCGGTGTCAACTATCGGCACCGTCCCTTCACCGGTGACGACCTGGCCGTGTGGTTGAAATCGTTCTACATCGAGCTCAAGGCATTGCTCGACGCCGGCACAAAGGTCATCGTGCACAACGAGGAAGTCGGCGACAAGATCATCGGCATCATGGGTGGCTACATCCGCTGGAGTGGTCTGGTCGAGGACAGCTCTCAGGCAATCATGATCACAGAACGGATCGCCGAGCGTCAGCTCGACCCGTTCGCCCGTGAGGTCATCCTCATGGCTCACACATTGCGGTAGAGCCCCCACGGAGAACTGAGCCCTGTTGCCGAACAGCGGATAGCGTTCAGATCGATGCGCGGGCAACGGGTGTTGGTGAGCGGGATGGGCAGTGAGCTCGGCTCATTGGTCGCGTCCCTGCTGGAAGCCGAGCCGTGGGTCGATGCCCTCGAGGGCATCGACATCGATCCTCCCCGCCGTCGATTGCGAAAGGCTGTCTTCCATCGCATCGACCCGCACAACCGGGAGCGGGTCGTCGACGTCGTCACCCGATTCGATCCGCACGTCGTCATCCACGTCGCCGTTTGGGAGCCCGATGCGCGGGTGAACACCGCGACAGCCGTTCGGCTGACCGACGATGCCGCCACCTCTGTTCTCGGCGCTGCCGCTGAGTGCCCGGCGCTGGAACGGATCATCGTCCGCAGCGCGGCCGAGATCTACGGGCGCGGTCGCGGCTCGCTGACCCGGCCCGACGAGTCGGCTCCGATACTGCCGACCTCGCAGTTCGGACGGATGGCTGCGCGCATCGAAGCAACGGCCAACGACGTCGGCTCACGCACCGGTGTGAGCGTCGGCGCATTGCGCCTCGCTTCCGTGCTCGGCCCGCACGTGCCCAGTCCACTCGGGCGTTTGTTGCGAATGGCAGCTGTTCCATTCAGTCTGCTCGCCGACCCGCCGTTCGCCGTTCTGCGCGATCTCGATGCAGCGACCGCTCTGGTCGCTGCTGCCCGCATCGGGTTGTCCGAACCGCTCAACATCGTGGCACCGGGAGCGATCACCGCGTGGCAGGCCATTCGTCGCGGCCGTCGGCTCCCACTGCCGAACATCGGACCCGAGTGGGCGCTGACCCGACGGCTGAGCCACGTGTTCGGGGCACCGGTGCCCGAGCACGTCGTCGAGACATTGCATCGCGGACGATTGGTCGACGGCGCTCGAGCCCACGTGGTGCTCGGCATCCGCCCGACCGCGACGACCCCCGAAGTGATCGACAGCCTCTACGCGTGGCCTTCCGTGGTCCACGTCACTCGCACCGATCTCGCTTCGGTCGAAGTCGGTGTCGCCTGATGGTCGCGCCAACCGCCTTTCACGAGATCGTCCACGAAACTCCCGCCGCTCGCCGGCGCTCCGTCGATGACTGGGGACGAGACAGCCGCCTGATCCGTCTGCTCACACCTGTTGCCTCGCTGCGCTGGGACGTGCACGTCATCGGCTCCGAACACGTCCGCCGCGGCGCGGCGTTGATCGTCGTCAACACACGCAGCCTGGCGCTGACGCCGGTGCTCGTCGCCTGGGCACTCAGCGAGGCGATCGATCGGCCTGTTCGGTTCGTCGGACGACCGGACACCGTTCCCTTTGGGCCGCTCCTGCAACGTGTCGGTGGTCTGCTCGCTCACCCGGCCGAGGTTGCCGGCGCGCTCCGCGCTGGTGAAGTCGTGTTGCTCGGTGCAGCGGCCACGCGCCGGTCCCGGCAGGCCGGCAGCGTCGATCCCGCCTTGCTCGCTGCCGCGATC
>JAYTOM010000165.1:0-20948 GCA_043747765.1 Actinomycetota bacterium | reverse complement strand
CGCGCCCAACTTCGCCGACCGCGCTCACCCGGAACATGGCGACCGTTACCAGCGCGCGACCGAGTTCGTCGAGGTGGTGCTGAAGGTCTGGGACGGCTGGGAGGACGATGCGGTCGTTGCATCGATCGAATCCGGCGAGTGGGCAGATCAAACGAAGCTGCACCCGCCGAATCACCACGGTGAACACTTCTCGGTCGCCGGCATCCTGCCGATCCCGCGTGCGCCGCAGGGCTACCCCGTGTTGGCTCAAGCAGGATCGTCAGCCGAGGGCGTCGAACTGGCCGGGCGATTCGCCGATGTCGTCTTCACCCCCCAGGCCAGCATCGAGGCCGGCGTCGCGTTCCGAGAGCGGATACGAGACAGCGCGGTGGCACACGGACGGTCAGGCGACGATGTCAAGACGTTGCCGGGGTTGTCGTTCGTACTGGGCAGTACCGAGAGAGAGGCCCGGTCGGCATGGGATGCACTCGAGACGGCGTCGAGTGCCGAGTTCCGCTTGCTGAACCTGACCCACATCGCTGGCATCCAGGCGTCCGAAGTCGCCGCTGTCGATCCGGACGGCCCGTTCCCCTATCACCTGTTCGACAATGCAACGGGTCAGACCTTCGGCGCTGCGGTCAGCCGGGCCGCACGCCAAGCAAACCTGACGTTCCGCCAGGCGGCGCAACAGTTTTCGACGTTGCCGGGTGGACTTCATTTCACCGGCACGCCCGAGGGCATGGCGGACCTGATCGAGTCGTGGTGGCGGGCGGAGGCCGCCGACGGTTTCACACTGCAACCATTGCGACTGCCACTCGATGCTGCGCTGTTCGTCGAACACGTCGTTCCGATTTTGCAGGCCCGTGGTTCGAGCAAGCGCGAATACGCGCCGGGCACGTTGCGCGACAAGCTCGGTCTTCGTCGTCCTGCCAACGCGCACATCCGATCGACGGCGACCGGCCCACCTGGTTGAGCTGCGCGACCGTGGTCGCTTCGCTCAGAGGACTCCGGCGTAGGCGGGCAGGCACATCTGCCCGCCGAGATGCGCGTAGAGAACTTTCGAGCCCGCCGGAATCTCGCCGGAGCGGATCATGCCGATCAAGCCGGCCATCGACTTGCCTTCGTAGACCGGATCGGTGAGGACGCCTTCGAGCCGAGCGCACGTGTGGATCGCATCGATGGTCTGCGCATCGGGAATCCCGTACGTGCCGGCCGAGTATCCGTCGACGATCGTGATCTCGTCGGCGCGCAGGTCGCGATCGACGCCGATCTTTGCTGCCGTGTTCCTCGCGATTCGAGTGACCTGATCGATTGTCTTCGACATCGTTGCCGAAGCATCGATACCGATCACATGGCGATCGGGTCGGTTCTCGAGTGCGAATCCGGCGATCATCCCGGCATGCGTCGAGCCGGTGACAGTGCAGACGATGACATGGTCGAAGAAGATGTCGTGCTGTGCCTCTTGAACGGACACTTCACGCGCCCAGTTGGCGAATCCGAGCCCGCCGAGAGGATGATCGGAAGCCCCGGCGGGAATGGCATACGGCGTGCCGCCGGCCTCGGTGACCGAGTCGAGAGCTCGCTGCCAGCTGTCTCGAATGCCGATATCGAAACCAGCCGGATCCATGCGGATGTCGCCGCCCATGATCCGAGTCAACTGCAGGTTGCCGACCTTGTCGTAGATCACGTCCGGCCAGTCGACCCACTTCTCCTGGACCGTGACGGCTTTCAGCCCGAGGTGTGCAGCAACGGCGGTGACCTGTCGGGTGTGGTTGGACTGCACGCCGCCGATCGACACCAACGTGTCACAGCCCTGAGCAAGCGCTTCGGGAACGAGGTACTCCAGCTTCCGGGTCTTGTTGCCGCCGAAGGCGATGCCCGAGTTGCAGTCCTCGCGCTTGGCCCAGATCTCGACCTTGCCACCGAGATGCGCGCTCAACCGCTTCAGTGGATGGATCGGCGAGGGGCCGAACGTGAGGGGATATCGCTCGTAGTCATCGAGGCTCGGCATGGCTTCTCCTTGGTCCCTGGGTTCAACTCGTAGAATCGTATACGATTCTACGATGAACTCCGGTAGTACGGTCGAAGTCGTCCACCAGCACGTGATGAAGGCCATCCTCCGTGGAGAACTGAAGCCGGGGGCTTGGCTTCGACAGGATGATCTTGCGGCGGAACTGGGCGTCAGCAAGATCCCCGTGCGCGAGGCTCTGCAACGCTTGGCCGCCGAAGGGCTGGTCGCGTTCGAGTCGAATCGAGGAACTGTCATCCGTTCGTTGTCGTCCGGTGATGCCGAGGAGATCTACGCACTGAGACGCGCAATCGAGACGCGTCTGTTGCGCCGGTCGGTTCCGCGCTTGTCGATCGTCGACCTCGCCGAAGCCGAGATGGCGCTCCACGACAAACGGGCTCCGATCGGCGAAGCGAACTGGCATTTCCATCAGGCGCTCTACGCCGGAGCGGGCTGGCAGCGCGGCGTGACGATTGTCGGCAATCTGCACGCAGCAGTCGCGCCATACGTCGTGATGTACACGACAGACCTGAACGGCTCGTCGGCGTCCGACGCAGAGCACCGCGACCTGCTGGAGTTGTGTCGCGCCAGAAAGACGGTGAAGGCAGTTGCAGTTCTTGATCGGCACCTCGCAGCAGCGGCGACCACTCTCGTCGCCGGAATGGCGAGCTGACGAGGAGCTGGCTGTCCGAGAGCGTTGGCTGTCCGAGCGGGGTGAGGGCGAAACGGGTGAGGTCGAAACGAGTGAGGGTGACACGGGTGAGCCGGGTCGCTTGGCTATCGTCGGGTCGATGAACGGGGACTTGTCCGGAGATCCCCGGGTGCGAGCGCGAAGGTCAGTACGCCAGTCACTGTTGGCGGTGTTCGTCTCGGCGCTGTTCGTCGGCGGGATCGTCGCGTTCTCCGGATCTGATGATGGTCGGAGCGTCGCCCTGGCGCCCAGCCCGACATCGACGTCGATGCTCGCGCCGCCGACTTCCCCGGCCGTTTCAGTGGCAACGCCAGTCGCAGGTGCTCCGCCTGCTCCCGGCATACCTGCGAAGAACACGCCTGCCGGAAATTCAGGAGTGACCACCACCGCGTTCGCCGAGGTCACGACAGGCTCGTCGGCGGCATCGACGTCGGCGGTATCGACGTCCGCGGCATCGACGACAGGATCGACGACAGGATCGACGACCGCGGGATCGTCCGCAATATCGACGACAGGATTGACGACCGCATCGACGACCGCATTGGCGACCGGAGCAGCGCCGGCGCCGGCCACCGACATTCCGGTCGGAGTCGGCGTGCCGACCGTGAACGCAAAGGCGTTCGCGGTGTACGACTCGACCAAGAGAACCTGGTTGGCGGGCAGCCAAGCCGACGCTCCACTGCCGGTCGGCAGCATCATGAAGCTCGTCACGTCGTATGTGGTCTTGCACGCGGGCGACCTGTCGAAGGTCGTCACGGTCCCGAAGCTTCAGGTCGATCCCGCCGAGTCGGCAATCGGCCTGTACAAGGGCGAACAGTTGTCTCGTGACATCCTGTTCCGGGCAATGCTGATCGTCAGCGCCAACGATGCGGCGCGTACGTTGGCGATCGACATCGGCGGCACCCAAGATGGTTTCGTGACGATGATGATCCAGGCCGCGGCAAAACTCGGCCTGGCCAACACCGTTGCCGCGAATCCGATCGGGCTCGATGCCGATGGTGCCCATTCGTCAGCGCGCGACGTGATCGACATCGCCACGCTGTTGATGCAGGACGCAACATTTCGGGAAGCGGTCGCCAAGCCCGTGGCGCGTCTTCACGGGCACACCTATTCCAGTACGAACAAGTTGCTGACCACCTATCCGGGTGCGGATGGGATCAAGACCGGCCACACAACCGACGCTGGTTACTGCCTCGTTGCGTCGGCGACGCGCAATGGCCGACGGATCATCGTTTCCGTGCTCGGCGCTGCGAGCGAGAACGAGCGGTTCGTGGATGCTGCCGCACTGCTCGACTGGGCCTTCGCCCAACCGTGACAGCCGAACTGCAGCGACGCACGGCACAGCCGATCATCGCACGGTGCCGCTACTATGGTCGTCGCATTGTTGCTATTCCCTGCGACATGCGGTCGAGTGCAGCGCCCTACGGCGCACGATTTTCGTTCCATCGAGCGGACAGCCATGCATCAACGGCCAACCGATTCTGGAAGGAAATTCAATGAATACCACCCCCTCAACTGGCGCGTCGCGCCGCAACCCACGTCGTCGTCGCCCGAGTGCAGCGCCGACCGGGTCCCCACGTTCGAACGATGGCCGTGCCGATTCGAATCGTGGCGGCAGCAACAACAACGGTGGCGGCGACAGTGCAGTCGTCGACCTGACACCCGTCTCCGACCCCGTCGCTGTCGCAGCAGACTTCACGGTCCTGAACGTTCCGGCGCCGATCGTCGCCGCGCTCAGCCGCGAAGGCGTGATCATCCCGTTCCCGATCCAAACGGCAACGCTTCCCGACTCCCTCGCCGGACGCGATGTGCTCGGCCGTGGCAAGACCGGTAGTGGCAAGACAATCGCGTTCGCGATCCCGACCGTCGTACGGCTGGCCGCTTCCGGTGCCAAGCGCGAGACGAAGCGCCCACGTGCGTTGATCCTCGTTCCTACCCGTGAGCTGGCCAACCAGGTGGCCGAGGTGCTCGCTCCGATCGCCCAGGCGATGAACCAGAAGGTGGCCGTCGTGTTTGGTGGCGTCGGTCAGGGCCCACAGGTGACTGCGCTGCGGCTCGGCGTCGACATCCTCGTTGCCTGCCCCGGTCGCCTCGAAGATCTGATCGCCCAACGCCACTGTCGTCTCGACGCGGTCGAAGTGACCGTTCTCGACGAGGCCGATCACATGGCCGACCTCGGCTTCTTGCCGGCCGTCAAGCGCTTGATGGATCAGACGCCGAAAGTCGGACAGCGCCTGCTGTTCTCGGCCACGTTGGACAACGGCATCGACGTCCTCGTCCGCCGCTACCTCACCAACCCGGTCGTCCACTCGGTCGATCCAGCCGTGTCGCCGGTCTCCACGATGACCCACCACGTCTTCGCCGTGACGCTCGCCGACAAGCCGACGATCATTCGCGAACTGGCCCAGGGTATGGAGCGCTCGTTGCTCTTCACCCGCACCAAGCACGGTGCGAAGAAGCTGGCCAAGCAGTTGTCGGCTGCGGGCATCCCTGCTGTCGAGATGCACGGCAACCTGTCGCAGAACGCTCGCGAACGCAACCTGGAATCCTTCTCGGAAGGCACGACTCGCGTGCTCGTCGCAACCGACATCGCTGCGCGCGGCATTCACGTCGACGACATTGCACTGGTCATCCACGTCGATCCGCCAGCAGAGCACAAGGCGTACATGCACCGCTCGGGACGTACCGCTCGGGCCGGCGCCGAAGGTGTCGTCGTCACCTTGATGACGCCGGATCAGGTTGGCGACGTGAAGTCGTTGACCCGCGCTGCACGCATCGAGCCGACAATCACGCGCGTTGGTCCAGGCCACTCGATGGTCAGTCATCTCGCTGGTCCGGCGGCGCCGCTCATCAGGTACGTCGCCCCGGTCGAGTATGCCCAGCCGGTCGGTCGTAGTGGCGGTCGTGCCGCCAACGGTCGTCCGCAGTCAGCGCGACCGGGCGCCGCTCGCACCGGCTCGGGGCGGCGCAGCGGCTCCACCAACCGCGGTCGCTGAGCGAGCCCGCTGACGGCCCGGTCCTGACGGGACACCCCTGCGCGAGGAGTGTCCCCCAGCGGACGCGCAATAGAGTCCACGTCATGGCCAACACTCCGAAGACGCTCGGACTCGATGCGGATCTGCACGCGTACCTGGTCGCCCATGGCGCACCCCCCGATCCGGTGCTGCAGCGTCTGGCCGACGACACGTTGGCGATGGGTTCCATCTCACGGATGCAGATCGCGCCTGAACAAGGTGCGCTGATGACGATGTTGGCGAAGCTGATCGGTGCCAGGTTGATCGTCGAGGTCGGTACGTTCACGGGCTACTCATCGGTCTGTCTCGCTCGCGGACTGGCTGACGGCGGTCGACTGATCTGCTGCGATGTCAGCGCCGAATACACCAACCGCGCTGTTGCGGCATGGCACGACGCCGGAGTGCAGGACCGCGTTGATTTGCGCATTGCGCCCGCGGCGGAAACGTTGCGGGCAATGGCCTACAACCCGCAGATCGACATGGCATTCATCGATGCCGACAAGTCCGGTTACGCCGTCTACTACGAGGAAATCCTCGAACGGATGCGTCCTGGTGGTGTGATCCTCGTCGACAACGTGCTCTGGGGTGGAGCGATCATCGATCCCTCCGACACCAGCCGCGACACCGTCGCCCTGCGCGAGTTCAACGACATGGTGATCGCCGACGCGCGTGTGGAAGTGGTGATGTTGCCGATCGCCGATGGCCTCACGATGTGTCGTAAGCGGTGAGCGACCTCAGTCCAACTGTGTCCGTCCGCAAGACCTGGACCGGAATCGTCGTCGACGGTCTTGCTGTTCCGTCGCTGTGGCTGCGTGACGCATGTTCGTGCGCCGAGTGTCGCGACGGTCGCTCCGGACAGCGGTTGCGGAGCGCGCTGACCCTCGATCCGGCAACCGAAGTCGACGATCTCCGCGCCGATGGTGATGAGGTGCAGATGACCTTCTCGCCGGACGGACATACCGCGGTCTACTCGGCGAAATGGTTACGCGCCAATGCACCCGGACGCTCTGAGGTGTTCGACGATCGAAGCGAGCGGACCCGCCAGCCGTGGACCGCCAGGGATCTTGCCGGTCGCCCGCCCAGGGTGCCATGGTTCCAATTCTCGAGTGTCGGCCAGCAACGCGAGGATGCCCTGCGCGAGTTGATGGACCTCGGGATCCTCTTGGTCGACGGAGTACCGCCAGAGCCTGAGCGGGTGTTGGAAGTGGCTCGGTCGTTCGGATTCGTCCGGACCACGAACTATGGAGATCTGTTCGATGTGCGCGTCGAGCCGCAGCCCGACAATCTGGCCTTCACCGACCGAGCAATCGGCCCACACACGGATAATCCATATCGTGAGCCCGTGCCCGGCATCCAGTTGCTCCACTGCCTGAGCACGTCGGCGAGCGGTGGCCAGAACGTGCTCATCGACGGCTTCAAGGTGGCAGCGATACTGCGCGAAGAAGATCCAGTCGCGTTCGAGATGTTGGCCGGCACGCCGTTGACGTTCCGGTTCGACGACGCGACAGCCGCTCTCCGTGCGAGTGGGCCGACGATCGAGTTGAACCGGGCCGGCGACGTGCGCGGCATTCGCTGGAACGACAGGTCGGTGGAACCGCCCCAGGTGCCTCCGGATCAGGTTGCGCTTGTCTACAAATCGATGCGGTCCTTTGCCGACGTGCTGTCCCGACCGGAGTTGGCGCTGCACGTCACACTGGCGCCCGGCGACTGCATCGTGTTCGACAACACACGTATCCTGCATGCCCGAACGGCCTTCACCAATGGGGCCGGATCACGTCACCTGCAGGGTTGCTACGCCGACCTCGACGGACTCGCTTCGACCCTTGCCGTACTCGACCGGTGAGGAGGCGATGCGCATGAGTTCTCTGCGCGAATGGGAGATCGACGCTGCACTCGAGGCAATCGAGTCATTGTTCCGATCGAGTGAGGGAATGGCGTACCTCGGTGAGGAGGTCTCGATGATCGAGCATCAATTGCAGGCCGGCCGGCTGGCGATGGCCGCTGACATGCCGGATGCACTTGCCGTTGCAGTTCTTTTGCACGACGTCGGCCACATGGTCGGTCAGCAGACCGGAGAGGACAATGCGACATCTGCGCTCTCGGCAGGCGAAGACGCACATCACGATTCCAGTGGAGCACGCTGGCTGACGCAATGGTTCGGGCCCGATGTGACCGAGCCGGTGCGGCTGCACGTGGCGGCCAAGCGCTATCTCGTCGCCACCGAACCGGCGTACGCATCTGTGCTGTCTGCTGCGTCGGTACGCACTCTGCACCTGCAGGGTGGCCCGATGTCTGCGATGGAGATTCACGAATTCGCTCGGCATCCTGCAGCGGCCGGTGCCGTCGCGCTCCGCCGCCTCGACGAGCAGGCCAAGGACGCTGCGGTCAATGCACCGACGTTGGTCGAGCATCGTGATCTGATCGCACGAGTGTTGCGCCAGCGATGATCGTCTCGGGACTGATCGCCTCGGGACTGATCTGCGCCGGCGACGAACTGCGCCGGCTATGAACTTGGCGGTGTCAGGCACGGCGTGACCGCTGAAAGGCGCGAACGGATGCAGCGCTCCAGTTGTCATGGTCTTCACCGATGGCCTCTTCGCCGTCGATCGACCATTGCATCAGTGTGTTGATCGTGTACAGGTTCGGGTTGATGTTCCAACCGAGGCCGTTGCGACGGTGACCTTCGGCTGTGAAGGTCCGTCCGAGCGCATCGGTTCCCACGACCACGACGTGAATCGGATATCCGCTGACTGCTGCGCGTCGCACCACCTGATGGGTGCCCGAGGCGATGGCAGAGAAATCGCCGTCGCGTCTCAGAAAGCCATGAACGTTCTGGTCACCGTTGCCGAAGTCGCCGCACATCGAGAAGAAGCCATCGTCGTTGGCGGACGTGCCCCAACTGTACGACGCATAGTTCGCCGGCCCCATCACGTGAGAGCCGAACTGGCTACGCACTCCCCACGACCGGTCGCGGAATCCAACGCAGTCGACCGCGATCGTCTCGCCATCGAGTGTGATCGAGCCGGTGGCGCGCGTGGCCTGGTCGAAATGGGTGTGCAGCGAGAACGGAGCGTTCAGGCAACGAACGTCCAGTTCGATGTGCAGGTCGCCCCCATCAGGATCGTCGTATCCGAGGCGGTATCGGCTGAGTGGCTCGACGCAGGTGTACCGGATGCCGTTGTCGAGACGCAACGCGCTGAGTGGTGTGGTCGGCATCGGCAGATGCCAGAAGTTCTTGGCATATCGGCAGGTCGACATCTGTTCGTCGTTGCCGTCCCAGACGTAGATCCCACCGGCGACGACACCCAGGTTGGGCCGGAAGTACGGATAGAACTGCACCGACATGTTCCGCTCGGGAATGGAGAACGTGAACCAACACGTCTCCGTCCACTCGGCGTCATCGCTGGTCGGGATGTGGAACTCGTCGTCGATGTGGCCGGAGCCGATGGGTGGTGAGATCATGCCTGCCCACACTGCTGATCAGTGGCTGCGCAAGTCCACCTGTGCGGACAAGGCTGGCGAACTCAGTGGGCGTCGAGCGCTGCCATCTCGGGTGCGACGGGAGCTGTGATCCGCACGAGCCGGTTGGACAGCAGCGACACCGTCAGGCCGCAGGTCGCCAACAACCACCAGATGTGGTGGAACCCATCGAGGGCGTCCGCCGCCGTCAACCCCGTTGCGAACGCAATGACGATCAACGGCCCGACCGAAATCGCGAGGCCGGCCTTGAGGATGGAGTACCTCCACACCCTAGTGAGGAACAAGACGTTGCCGAGGAACATCGCGTTGAAGCCGATCGCGAATACGATCATCGTCATGTCCGCCCAGCGGAAGTTGTTGGCTTTGAACAATCCGAGGTGGATCACCGGGTTCCCGACGGTGTTGCAGCGGTAGATGAAAGAACCGAGCACGACTGCTGCCAGGAGCAGGGCGACTGCGAACTTGATGCTGGCCCAGCCCCACGAATCGGTCTGCACGATTGCATCGGTGACGAGGGCGATTCCGCCGGCCAGAAGCGCCACGCCGAACGGATCGGGGAGCCGGCCCAGGTTGGTTTCGCTGCCCTCCGGCAGGACGCGGCGGCCCGGCCCAACTGACGGTCGAAGCGCTCAGGTCGGGTCGTTCGTTCACGACAGTCGTCGTTTCGCTGACCCAGCAGGGACACGCAATCACGAACACGAGGTTGACGATGATCGGCGAGGTCGCAGGACACGACTGGGCATCGAGCCCGACGGACCGTCCGTCACCCGTCGAGACGTGTGTCCGGTTCACTTCTCCCCCCATGATCCGCCGCTCCGAACCTACACGGCGTTCCGACGCTGAGCATTCCGACGCTGACGCCGACGCAGGAAGTCGGCATCGACGATGGTTGGTTGGAGGGTGTGTTCGTGACGCGCACGAGCGCTGCCGACATCGCCCTCGAGCACGGCACAATCGCGTCGAGCAGCGAAGTGCTGGTGGCCGAGACCTTCTCCACGCGCTGGACCGGCTGATCAGTCTCGTCCACACCATTTCGTGCAATCATTCGCGAAGAAATCGCAGGAGGAACGTCATGCCAGCAACAGTTCGCTACGACGAGCAGTACTGCCCGATCGCTCGCGCTCTCGATGTGCTCGGCGACCGGTGGACCCTGTTGATCATGCGCGAGCTGATCATCGGTGATCAACGATTCACCGATCTGCGCAATCACCTTCCGGGTATCGCCCCCACACTGCTGACGCAGCGTCTCCGAGTGATGACGGACCAGGGACTGATCGCGTCGAAGGAATTGCCGCCTCCCGCCGCGCGTTCGATCTATACGGCCACCGAACGTGGACGCAGCGTCATTCCTGTGATGCGCAGCCTTGCCAAGTGGGGCGTGCCCCTCTTGGAAGAGCCCGCCGACGATCAGTACATCCGACCCTGGACCTGCGCGAATGCGATGATCGCGGCGTACTACGACTCGGGCGCAGCTGCCGGAATCGACGAGCGCTACCTCCTGCGAATCGACGGCGAGGACATCACGCTGTCCTCGGTGAAGGGTCGCAGCGGGCCTCATGAGACGCCGGATCTCACGTTGGAATCGACGGCCCGGGTCTGGGTGGACATCCGCCAGGGCCGACTGACGTTCCGTGAAGCAATCAGCGAGGGTCGGGTCACGAAGAACGGTTCGGCGCGCGCCCTGACCAATTTCCGGCGCATCTTCGCGGTCCCTTGACAGCGAGATCCTGACCGCGAATCACGAGTCGGCCGACGTGGCCGGTGCCGAAGCCGACGGATACAGTCAGCCGGATGTCGGCTCCCACTCCGCTCTCCGTCCATGCCCCGTCCGGAACTACCAAAGGTGCTCTGATCGTGATCCAGGAGGCCTTCGGCGTCAACGATCACATCGAGGATGTGTGCAGCCGGCTTGCGGCAGAGGGTTGGTTCGCGATTGCGCCGCACCTTTTCCATCGCACCGGTGATCCGAAGCTCGGTTACGACGACATGTCGCTGGTCGGCCCGCACTTGTCGGGGTTGGCTCCCGAGACGATTCTGGACGATCTGGATGCAGCGTTGCTCCACGCCGCCGAAGCCGGATTTGCTCCTACAGCGATCGGGGTCGTCGGCTTCTGCATGGGTGGGACGCTCGCCCTGGTCACAGCGGTCGAACGTGAAGTCGGGGCTGCGGTCACGTTCTATGGCGGCGGACTGACCACCGGGCGATTCGGGTTCCCGCCCCTCGTCGAGTTGGCGCCGAAGTTGGCCGCACCGTGGCTCGGGCTGTTCGGGGATCTGGACACCGGCATCCCGGTCGAGCAGGTGGAACAGCTGCGCGTCGCCGCTGCTTCGTCCGGCCAGCCGACCGAGATCGTCCGGTACGCCTCGGCAGAGCACGGTTTCAACTGTGATCGGCGGCCGAGCTACAACGCCGAGGCTGCAGCGGATGCGTGGCAACGGATGCTCGATTTCTTCGCCGCCAACCTGCATCACGGCTGACGGTCGACCACCGTCGAGGACGGCGACCATCGGCGCTGAACACTGCCATCAACGAGCCGACATCAGCGAGCTCGGCCGTCACCCAGTCACGGCCGTGACGCCGCTCACGGCCGGGAGGGAGATGTCGATCGACTGGAAGACAATGCTGCCACCGAGTCGAGGTGTTGCGTAGGCCACTGTCGTGGCCACGATCTGTAGGGTCATCGTGTTCGACGGGTATGCCGTGAAGGCGATCATCTCGAGGGGCACGGAGGTGGTGTGTGTCTGGCCGTCGAGGGTCACCTCGATCGGTGTGATCTGATTTCCGACGACGAGTCCTGTGGTGTTGTCGAACAGTTGAGCGAAGACGCGAGTCGGCGCCGAACCTGCAGGGACGGTCCCCGCGTACGAGAGCTTCAGCTCCGGCGCTCCGACGATCACGATCGGCGCGGTTGTTCCGGGCGCCGTCATTGGAATGTCGACGTTGACGGCATTTGCCGCCTTCCCCGGTGTGATCGGGGCGATGAGGGGCGCAAGACCGGCCGCCGACTGAAGCGTCGCGGGACCTGCGCCACCTCCGGCGAGGAGTTGCAACGTGCCCGAACCGGTCGCCGTGAACGGTGTGGTCGGGGTCGGGGGGAACTGATCGGCGGTGTACGACACTCCGCTCTGGTCGACGAATTCGAACGCGCTTCCGACGGCGACGTCCATCTCGTCCTTCACGTAGTGACGAAGCCAGGCAATGGCAGCGGCGCCCGAACGAGACGTGTTGCCAGGTGGAGTCAGACATGCGCCATGCCCGCCGCAGAACCACAACATCGAAACGGGAACGTGGTCGGCCAGCAGTGCAGCGTAGTTGTCGGCACCCTCCTGCAGCGTGAACAAGGTGTCGACCGTGCCCTGGATGATGAGTGTCGGGACATCGATCTTGGCGACGAGGTCACCGGGCCCACGATCGGCGAACCACTGTACGTCGGCTGGGTCGACGACCCCCGTCAGTCCGGCTCTGTCCGAGCGGCCGATCGTCGGGTCGAGTTGCCGACCGGTTGCGACAGCGGCCAAGAACCCAGCCCAGCCCGTCTTCGGAGTGTCGGCCTTGAACAGACTCGTCTGCAGGGAATGCCAAGCGATGATTGGCACAATTGCGTCGATCCGGCAGTCGATCGCCGCCGTGATCAGTTGGATGCCCCCACCGTATGAGGCGCCGACCATGCCCACCCGGGGATCGCGTGTCGCGTCGAGCTGCACCTGTGGTTGGGTCGACACCCAGTCGAGGAGCTGCTGCACGTCGCGTCCTTCGAAATCAGGACTGTCGACCTCGACCACGCCCGTCGACTGGCCGAAGCCACGGGGATCCCACGTCAGGACGTTGAAGCCGGACAGCTGCAACGACGCGATGTTTGCATCGCCGCCGACCGATCCGATCTTAGTGTCACCTGCAGACCCCCAGCCGGGACCCATCAGGACAGTCGGGGCGGTGGTGCCTGCGCCGAGGCGAGGCACAGGGAACCAGTGCGCACGGATGACCGTTCCGTCGAACGACGTGATGTTCCAGTCCTGCCCTCCACTGTCCGGTGCCGTGCTGTCAGGCGCGCCTGCACCGAAGGGCACCGCATTGACCGGAGTCGTATTCGTGGGTGCGACACACGTCCGGCTGGCCGGCCGCGCTGAGTCCGTTGTCGGGGAGTCGCTGGTCGGGAAGGCGCTGGTCGGTGACGCGACAGGTGGTTCGGTCGCCGGCACGCCACCGGTGGTCGGTGTTCCGGTGGTCGGTGTTCCCACGGTCGCGGGGATTGCCGAAGTCGAGGACACGATCGTCAGTGATGACGATGCCGTGTTGCTGGCGCTGCTGCATGCAGTGACACCGGCGAGCAGGAGTCCTGCAATTGCAGCAGAACGGGTTCGGCGGGCGATCATCCGGCCAACTCTATGTGTGCGTCGGCGGTTGAATTCGCCGCGCCGTTGCACCCAGGTCCCGGCGATCAGTCGGCGGCGATGTGCAGCGTGCGGTGTTGACCGATGTCGTCGGCGCTTCCGCCGAGGGCGGCCTTTCCGATCGCGAAGATCCGACCCATTGTCGATCTGTGGCTCTGCCAGATGTCGACGGTCACCGGCCGAACGGCGAGCGCGGCGATTCCGGGATCGTCCTTGGAGTCCCAGAACGCCTGTGCCGCCGGCGTCCACAGATCATCGATCCGCTGACGATCCTGAGTGGTGTCGGCATCTCCGCTGACAGACACCCATCGGCCGTCGGACTGACGATCGGCGTTGACGTTCACCGACGCGTCGAGTTGGAGAGCCTCGACCCACTCCTCGTTGTTGTCGACCAGGAACCAGAGGGTGCCTGTCTCGTCCACTTCCAGCAATGTCAATGGGCGGGCCCGGAGTTGGCCGGTGCCAGATGTAAGCACGACGAATCGACCGTCGTCGAGAGCGTCGCGCAGCTCGGAGACGTTCACTGTCATGTTCATCGTCGGGTCCATCGTCGTGCCCGTTCCGGGCAAGTCTCTCGGTGTCGGGGTGTTGCTCATGGCGTCGGTGCTACCCGGTGCGGATGCACCGCAAACGGGCTTACCCTGGGCCCATGACGACTGACCGCCCTTCGAATGTCCGTCCAGCAACTCCGCTCTGGGGCCACGAAACCGAGTTGGCGCTGTCCAATTTCACTGTTTCCGGTCGATCATTGCCGCTCGAAATCGTGCACGCTCTCGCGGCGATCAAGGCCGATGCGGCCATCGTGAACCGCGCAGAGTGGACCGCCGAACATTCGACCGCACATAGCGAGTCCAACGGGGGGGAGACGGTCGCTCGCTTTGCCGCGATCGCTGTCGCGGCAGAGCAGGTCGAGTCCGGACGCTACGACGATCAGTTCCTGATCGACATCTTCCAGACCGGATCCGGCACGTCCACCAACATGAACGTCAACGAAGTTGTGGCAACTCTTGCATCGGCGTCAAGCGGTTTGACCGTGCACCCGAACGACCACGTCAACTTCGGTCAATCGTCGAACGATACGTTTCCGACGGCGGTCACAATTGCCGCCGTCGTCCAGATCGCGCATGCACTCCTCCCGGCGGTTTCGCGATTGACAGGCTCGATGGACGCGGCCGCGGCGAGATTCGCGACGGTGGTCAAGAGTGGACGCACCCACATGATGGACGCAGTACCGGTTTTCCTCGGGGACGAGTTCGACGGGTACGCCGAGCAGTTGCGTGAGGCCTCGGAGCGATTTGCAGGGGCCCTTCGACGGATCGGTCGCGTACCACTCGGCGGTACCGCTGTCGGAAGTGGGCTCAACACTTCGCCTCGGTTCGGAGCCGACGTCATCGCTCGAATCTCGGCCCGCTACGGCGTCGACCTCTCGATCGCGCCGAGTCGCTTCGCGGCGCAGGCGTCTCGCGATGGTCTGGTCGAGGCATCGGGTCATCTGCGTGGGTTGGCTGTGGCGCTGATCAAGATCGCCAACGACATCCGTCTGATGGGGAGTGGTCCGGCGACGGGACTCGGCGAGATTCGTCTCCCCGAGTTGCAGGCCGGCTCGTCGATCATGCCGGGCAAGGCCAATCCCGTGATGTGCGAAATGGTCACCCAGGTAGCGATTCAGGTGATCGGCAACGATGCCGCAATTGCCTTCGCTGGTTCGCAGGGCGCCTTCGAGCTGAACACCTATCAGCCGATGATGGCCGCCAACCTGATCGACTCGATCGGTCTCCTCACCCGAGCGTGCACCCTCTTCGCCGAGCGATGTGTCGACGGCATCGAGGCCGACATCGAGCGGTGCGCGTTCTACGCCGGAGCGACGCCTGCCTTGGCGACGACGCTCACCGGGGCTCTCGGTTACGACCGTGTTTCCAAAGTCGTCAAGGCTGCTGTGGCCCAACGCCGATCCTTGTTCGACATCGTGGCCGAAGAGGCCTTACTCGACCCGGTGCAAACAGCGGCTCTACTGGATCCGGCCACCGCTGCTCGTGGCAATCGTGGCAGCGACGCTGGACTGACGACCGGCTGAGTGTGCTGGCGTCCACTGCCATGGATGGGAGACAGCAGCGAACACCAGCGACAACAGCGTGCAAGTGGTGGGAACCTCCACCGGCACGAGTTCGGTATACCCAGGACGCCTCAAGGCCAACCGCTCGGCACGCAGATATTTCCCGGCTGTACTGTTGCCGACGTGCTCGAAACGCGATGCGGCCAGTGATGCGAGAGAGCCAAACCGGTGACTGGCGTCGGCCAGCTCAGATGTTGGACGACCAGTCCTACGACGGACACGCGAGCGTGCACGACCCGGAGACGGCTGCATCGCTCGGTCTGGCGGGGGCTCCCATCGAGGGGCCGACACATTTCAGCCAGTTCGACCCGCTCGCCCTGAGGGTGTGGGGCCAGGAGTGGTTCGAGAACGGCCGGATCAGCTCGCATTTCCAGACGATGGTCGTCGCCGGTGAGCAGGTCCAGGCCACTCTCACCCCGACCACGGACACCAGTGCGACGATCGAAGCGCACAAGCCGGACGGCCAGTCGGTGCTGATCGGCACTGCGTCGGTCGGCTCGGACGCCGGGCCGAGTGAACTCGACAACCGACGTGCCCGGGCTGCAACGCCAGGGGAGCTGTTCATCATCGACCGACTGCATGTCGGCCAGACCAGCTCGGTCGGCGAGATCGTGACGATGACGCACGATCATGACAACGGCGCTCTCTATCCGTTCTCGCTCGACGACAAACTGGCGCGAATCACCGAGCCGCACGACTGGTACAAGGCGTCCGGAGGGGCATCGTCGCCATGGCGAAGGGCGATTGTTCCGTTCGAGATGATCTGTGTCCTGGCGATGAAGTCGGGCAGTACGTTCCCCGTCCGCACCCCGTCGCTCGGGCTGTTCCTCGACTTGGAGATCACGCTTCATGCTGGCCCGGTTTTCGTGGATCAGCCGTACCGCATCGCGCGTCAGATCGTTGGCATCGGTCAGAGCCGCAAGACCGAGTCGTATTGGATCGACACCACGCTGACCGACGCGACGACCGGCATGCTAGTCGCATCCGTCCTGCTCCATTCCGGGGTCTTCAAGGAGTCCTACCCCGGATATCCGCCAGCCGGATGACTCGCTGTGCTGTTGGCCTGACGATGATGGTCACTCTGTCGGCGTGCACATCGACGAGTACATCGTCGCATCCATCGTCGACGATCGGGCTTGCCTCGACAGCCCAGCAACCGACAGCCCAGCAGCCGACAGCCCAGTAACGAACGAGCGAGGTCAACAAATCCGTGTCGAGCACACCGTCCAGCACACAGCCGCCGGATATGCCCCTGACGATCAGATACGGGGCCGACCCATCGCAATTCGGTCAGCTCTGGTTGCCGACGACTCCGGCCACATCCGTCCCGGTGGTCGTTCTGATTCACGGGGGGTTCTGGCGCGCCGAGTACGGACTCGATCTGATGAACGGTCTGGCGGCCGACCTCGTCGGGCGCGGATACGCGGCGTGGAACATCGAGTACCGACGGGTCGGTCAAGCCGGAGGGGGCTACCCGGGCACGCTCGACGACGTTGCCGCAGCGATCGATTCTCTCGCCTCGTTCGCGCCGGCCCATCGGCTCGACCTGCACGATGTGATTCTCATCGGCCACTCCGCGGGTGGTCAGCTGTCGTTGTGGGCGGCTGGTCGCTCGACGCTGCCGTTGGGTGCACCGGGCGCCTCACCAACGGTCGTCCCACGTCTTGCGGTCGGCCAAGCACCAGTGTTCGACATGACCTCGGGGGACCGCCTCGGCCTCGGTGGTGGCGCAGTCACCGACTTCATCGGGGGCACCGTCAGCCAGTATCCGGACCGATATGCCATCGCCACCCCCTCGGCGACCGGCAATGTTCCTCTGGCTGTCGTGCGGGGCACGCTCGACGACACCGTGCCGGCCCCATTTGCCGTACCGGATCCAACCGCGCCACAACCGAAGTCGCTGCGAATCGTGGATGTCGCCGGTGCCGACCACTTTGCGTTCATCGACCCAACGAGTGAGGCGTGGGCAGCAGTGGTTGCGTTGAGCACGGAGTGAAGCTCGATTTCGTGAATGTCGGGGGTTCGGTCGTGTGACAACGGATGAACATGAACCGGTCTGAACGGGCCGTCATCGACCGCTGGTCGGGTGTCGGCAGCGGCTGTATCGCGATCGTGCAACCTCCGTTAGCGTGCCCGAAATGAGCACGAGCGTGAGATTCTGGGTCGATCCGATCTGCCCGTGGTGTTGGGTGACGTCGCAGTGGATTCGTGAAATCGCATCGCAACGCGACCTCGACATCACGTGGGAGCCGATCAGCCTGCTGATCAAGAATGCGCCCGAACCGGACAGCGCGTTCTACGAGCCGTTGCGGTGGACGTACGGCCTGTTGCGCGTCATGGAGGCGGTGCGGGCAATGGACGGCGAGGTGGCAGTGGGCAACCTCTATGTCGAATACGGTCGGCGGATCCATCACGACGGTCAGCGAATGTGGGATGCCCAACTGGCGCTCGAAGCGACCGGACTGGATCTGGCCCATGCGGCGGCTGCCACCGACGAGCAGTGGGACAAGCAGATCAAGACACGGATGGATGCCGGCCTCGCGCTCGTCGGCAACGATGTCGGCACGCCGATCATTGCATTCACCGCATCCGGCGGTCGCGAGGTCGGGGCGTTCGGCCCCGTGATCACCAAGGTGCCATCGGCTGAAGACTCGCTACGGCTCTGGGAAGCTTTCGTGACCATGGCCGAACTCGAGGAGTTCTGGGAGCTGAAACGGACCCGCACGAAGGGTCCGGAGTTCGGCCAGCGTCCGTAGTTCGAGCAGAACTCGAGCCGTACTGGAACCGCATTCGAGGGTCGTTCGATCATCGGTCGAGGTCGGAGCGTCCGATCTCATCGAAAATGAGGTTGGCGTAGTACTGAGCGGCCCCGCCTCCGCACGCGATGTGAATGCCGTCGGCGCAAAGCTTGGTCGAGAACGAGGCAGCCTCCCAGTCGAGGACCTTGACGTTGGGATACTGGCTGGGGAGAGCCGTGATCAGCATGTTGTTGCCGTCCTGCCATTTGCGCGGCACGCGTACGGTCAAGAACACGACCGTGGGTGTCTTGTCGGGTGGCAGTTGAGTCATGATCCGCTTCAGATCGTTCGCGCTCACCGAACCGTTGGTGCCGATCTGGATCACCACCACCGAACCCAATTGGTCGGCGGCGCGCATGGTCTCGACCAGGGTCGCCATCTCGGTGCCCTGCCGGCTCTGCAACGCGTCGATGAAGAATCCTCCAGCCCGCAGATTGGTCAATGCGCCGAGCATCACCGATTCGCCGAGAGCGACCGGTTGGATGCCAGTCCCGGGCGATCTGGTCGGCACGGCGGGGGGCGCCGTTGTGGCTGGGGTGGTGTCGCCAGGCTGGGTGGAACCGGGTTGTGTGGAGCCGAGAGCCGACGTGATCGACGCCGTCGAAAGAGGTGCCGGCACGGGGACCGTCGTCGCCGACGCGGCGGTCGGGACGCTCGTGGCAACGGGAGGCGGGGCAACGGCCGTCCGGCCCGTCGGCGTTGGTCGACCGGTCAGGGTGGTCGGCGAATTCGGATCGGCAGGGGTCGTCTGGGTCGCTCCGGTCGGGGCGCCGTTCACCGTGGTCGACCCAGTCGGGACCGACGTCGAAACTGATGCCGAGAACGATGTCGAAGACGAGGCGCCTGAGTCGGAGGTGGAACCCGCCGTCGGGGTCCGGATCGTGACCAGTGTCGGCACCGGACCTGCGCTGGGGCCGCTCTTCGGCCCACCCACCGCCTCGTTCTTTGCAGCCTGGATACTGCATTCCACGTCGCCGACGCACACGTTCCTGGCAACGGCGAGGCTGACTCCCGCGAAGCCGAGCGCCGTCGACAGCATCGCGACGACGACAATCGCGCGTCGGCGGGTGCGGGCACCGGTTCCACTGCGCACTCGTTGCTCACCGCGCAGCCAGCGGCCGAGACGACCGAGGCGGATCGGCGTCTCGATCAGTCGGTAGCTGACCTCGGTGATCGGGACCGTGATGGCCATCGCTATGACGAACTGCTTGGCCGTCAACGGCACGCCAGCGAATTTGCGGATGATCTGATAGACCGGCCAGTGGTAGAGATAGAGCCCGTAGCTGCGGGTGCCGATCCAGTTGAGCAGCCGGTTGCCGAGCACTCTGCCCGTCAGGCTGCGACGGTGCACGGTCGCCGCGATGATGCTGACCGTCGCGAGCCCGGTGACGAAGAATCCGCCCCGGAACAACCACGGGTCGTATCTGCTGCCGAACGAATCGCCCGATCCGGTGAGCGACACGTTGTATGTCAACACACACAGCCCGACCAGACCGACAAGGGCGACCACGTCCAGCACCGGAGCCTTGGCTCGCATTGGTCCCCGCAACAGCGCGGTCGGGCGCCAGAGCATTGCGAACGCGGCACCGAGCAGCAAACCGCCAGCGCGAGTGACCGTGCTGAGATACAGCGTGTCGTTGATGTTGATGCAGCGCCCGAACAGCACTGCGTAGCCGCGCGTCGGGCCGGGGCCGCACTGGTCGGCGACGTCGCCGCTGACGAAAATGATGCCGACGGCAACGGCAATTGCTGCGCTGATCCCGGCCAGCCACAATCCGACCCGCGGGAGGCGATCGCGGCCCTTGCGCAGGATGAACATCATCACGAGTGGCCACAACAGGTAGAACTGTTCTTCGACGGCCAACGACCAGATGTGGCGCAGCGGAGCGAACGCTTCGGCCGCCGTGTAGCTCTGGCCGACAACGATCTGATACCAGTTGCTGCCGTAGAAGATGCCCGCCAGGAAGTCTCCCCGAGTCCGCCCCTGCGGCCGCCGATACACAATCGCAAGGTAGAGCGCGAGCACGCCCATCATCACGAACAGGGCCGGCAAGAGACGGCGGAAACGCCGCTTCCAGAACTGACCGAGTTTGACGTTGCCGTTGCGTTCGTGCTCGCCGATCATCAACAGCGTGATCAGGTACCCGCTGATCACGAAAAACACTTCGACGCCGAGGAAGCCACCGCTGAGCCATTCGTGGTTGGCGTGATACGCCATCACTGCCACAACGGCGAGCGCCCGCAAGCCGTCG
The DNA here is from genome assembly GCA_043747765.1 of Actinomycetota bacterium. Lineage (GTDB taxonomy): Bacteria > Actinomycetota > Acidimicrobiia > Acidimicrobiales > Ilumatobacteraceae > WLMZ01. The sequence continues at coordinate 221 of JAYTOM010000165.1, read as the reverse complement.
ATGCCCGGGGTGTAGGGCATCTGGCTGATCTGGGCGCGTTGTCGATCGGGTGGGGGCCAAGAAGACATTTCGGACAAGTATCGCTCCTCGTGTCCCGCCAGAAGTGTCACTCTCTCGATGAGGTCGAGGCGGGGTGTCAGTGCATCCGAATGACGTCGTTCCAACGTCGGCCGGCCATCCGCGGGAGCGCTTCGATCGGTGCTGGCTGCAACCGCACTTCA
>JAYTOM010000164.1:0-6984 GCA_043747765.1 Actinomycetota bacterium | reverse complement strand
TCGGCCAGGGACGCGGCCATCCGCCCACACAGCACGCCCGTACCGCCGATCACGACAGCGACCCGATCGTCGAGGCGAAACGTTCGAGCCACATCCAAGTGAGTCGGCTCGTGCCCCGAACTTGAGTCGCGATTCATCGATTGCGATCCTATGGGCTCTGTTACGTTGCCGAATCGCGCATCGGTTCTCACCGAGCGCGACGTGCCAACAGAATGTTTCCCCGGCCATCTCGCGATCGATCTGCCGTCGAACGCAGACGTGGTCACCCAATCCCTCGCCGTGGCCCGGCCGTTGAACTCTCTGAACGCGGAGGGCACTTGGCGCTGCGCTCCTCCTCGACATCGAGATCGCGGGCGACCTCGATGCGCCACCGTTGCGCTCCGGAGCAAGCGATCTCTCGAAGAGCTACCGCCTTGTCGATTGCCCGCGACCGCTTGGTTTCGGGACGGCCACAGGCCCCCTCAAGGTGAGCAATCGCGACGATGGCTCGCGTTGACGATTTTGTCCGTCGAATGACGGCGAGCACATCAGACAAGTCGCCGACCACAGACGACGTCGCCGAACCGTACCCGAATCGGCGCAGTGCTGGCACCCTGCGCCCCCGCACTGCGGCCAGCCCAACTCGGCCGGCGCAAGTGCACCAGGAGCGGCGATCTGGAGCGCCGAGGCATTCAGACCCGCCGCGGAAGCGGACGATCAGGTTCGTGTGAAGCTGGAGCTCGGAGAAGATTGCGTTGTCCGTGGTGTCTCGTCGATGGTAGGCGGGCCCGGGGCTCGTGGGTTGGTGATGCCGGTTGCCCAGGCGGAGTAGGGTGGCGCTCGTCGAAAGGCGGCCGATGTCTGTATGTCGAATTTGCGGCAATGAGGTGCGCAAGGGCGAGGATGTCGTCGATGTTGCAGGGGATTCCGTGCATCCGGACTGCGCGGGCGCACCGAAGAAGGAAGGCCGCAGAAGGCTCGGGATGTGGGTTTCAATGGGGTCACGCGGACAGATGGCGATGGGCGAAGTTCAGCGGGAACCGTAGACCCAGAACGGCAATTCGGCTCCCTCTCGCACCTCACCGCACGGTGACCCGGCGGGAAAGGACAGAGTAGGACGTCACACCTTGACCCGAGAAGGCGGGTTGCGTTGCTGGCGATGTGATAGCAGAATGAAAGCATGCCGAATGTTCTGGTGCGCGATCTCCCAGATGAAGTGCACGCAAGTCTCCAACGCCGCGCCGAGGCGGCCGGGCAGTCCCTCCAGCAGTATCTCGCCACTGAGCTCACGCGGCTGGCATCTATGCCCACCATGAACGACGTGCTCGCACGGATCGCCCGTCGCCACGGTGGCCGGGTAGGCCTCGACCGCGCCGTCACCGACCTCGACGAGGAGCGGGGCCCCGTTGATCGTCGTTGACGCGTCGGTGCTCGCCAACGTCGTCGGCGATGACGGGCCAGCCGGACGCTCCGCACGCGCTCGCGTCGCCCGTGCAGCGCAATGGTCGGCGCCGGATCTCGTCGACGTCGAGACCGTCTCGGTACTTCGTAGACGCTGGCGTGCTGGTGATCTCACAGCTCGCCGGTTCCGATCAGCCGTCGTCGACCTTCTCTCGCTACCGATCGCCCGCTTCCCGACTGGCCCACTGATGATCCGGGCTTACGAACTCCGCTCGAACGTGACCCCCTACGACGCCACCTACGTGGCGCTCGCCGAAGGCCTTTCATGCCCCCTCGTCTCAGCCGACGCTCGTTTGGCGCGATCGCCCGGTATTCGCTGCCACGTCGACATCCTGGTGTGCTGAGCGCCGGACAAGACAGCACCGAACTACCGCGACCATCGTCGTTCTGCATCATCGATCGCACGTGCGTCGACGTCCGGCGCTGTTGTGGCGTCGTTCGATGTCCTCCTCGCCCAGCGTCCTACGTGTCTCGTCGGGCGATGGCGATCTGGGCTGCTGTGGTGACGGCGGCGGTGTAGATGCTGAAAGCTGCGAGTCCAGCCCACGGGCTGAGCGCCCGTGGAGGGAGGTTGCGGCCGTGAGCGATGTTGCTGTCTCACGCGGACGTCGTCCGGAGGCATTTGCGCGGCGTCTGCTGACTCGTCGCATCGGCTCTGTCAGCCGGGCCTGCCCTGAATGGTGCCGGTTCGCCACACCCGCGGCGTCGAACACCACTGCATCGGAGCTGCCGACGAGATCGATGTGCAACTTGACTGCCCACATTTGCTGTGATGACGCCCGAGCCGGAATGATCGTCCAAGCCCCACGCGGCCGTCCACGAACCGCCGTAGCTGTGCTCGTCGTCGGCGAGGATCGCGGCGGTGATATTCACGTTGATGCCGGGGACGATGCTCGCAGCGGTCCCAACGAGTTCAGATGTCGATGTCGATGGCGCTGAAGATGTGGTGACCGGCGCTGTTGTCGCTGGCCGGCGGCACGGTGACAGCCACAGAGGTGGTCGGTTCGGCGGTGCTCGACGAAGTCGTCGGCTCCGCAGTCGTCGATGGCTGCGGCGCGGTGATCGGCGACGAGGTCGCAGCGGTTGTTCGACACGGTGTTGGTCGTCGCCGATCCGTTGCTCACGCGCCCATCTGCGCAGCACTCGGCGACGATCGACCCGACGACGGACGACGGCACCTGCTCGCCGCCCGCCCGATAGCGGAGTCACTCGGCCACGCCCAGCTCCTCGCCTGGGACCGAGCCGGCATCGCAATGGTCGACGCGATGTCAGGTCACTTCATCACCGCGGCCGCTGGACTGCTCGATGCCGACATGCACGCTGGCGTGACAGGCGATCCCAACATCACTGCGACCGTCCTCGCTTTCCGCGCTCAGATCGCCGTCCAGTTCGGCGACGCGGGGCGTGGGCCCAGTCGGTCGACGAGAAGTTGAATCGATGCGTGACGCTCGGCGCCGGGCAGGGCGCATCTGCGCTCGTCATCGCTCGGCTGGAACTCTCTGCGGCGACCGAGGACTTGGCCCCGGCGGAGAAGTTGTGGGAGCAGGCCACGCTCGCTGTCGGCGCTGCAGCACCAGCTGTTCACCGGCGGATGTGCCATGCCGCGGCCGCGTGTGCGCTGCTCGCCGGCGATCACGATCAGGCTCGCCGACGACTGACGATGCCCCGTTTGTCGACGGGCGGACGCTCGAGCGCTGCCGTTACCGACGTCTGGTGCGCTGTGGTCGCGTTGCACACTGGCGACCACGCGCGGGCCCGCCGTCACCTTCGGCGGGCGAGTGACGATCTGGCCCAGCCACAGGCGCACATCGCCCAGCACGACCTGGCGATCGCTTGGGCGGCGCTGTCGGCGGAGGAGGGCGACGACGGGCGAGCCCGAGAGGTGTTTCGGCTGGCAGGCGGCCTCCTGGCAGGTGATGCAGCCGCTCCCTCACTCGTGGTCCGCCCACTCCCTCACGGCCTCGCCGACCTGGCAGGCACCATCGAACCGATCGACGGCCGCATGAATGACGCGACCGGACTCGGCTGCCGCCGGTCGACCCGGCCCGGCCCCCGGTTCGGGTGGACCGCCTTGACAGCGACCGAACACCGAGTGACTGCGCTGGCAGCCGAAGGCCTGACCAACAAGGCCATCGCGTCCCGACTGGGCGTCACCCAGGGCACGATTAAGAGCCACCTCGAACACATCTACGCGAAGACTGCGATCGCCAACCGCACCGAGCTCACCGCCGAGTTCCACCGAATGCGCGACGGCCCTGACGACTGAGGGTGATCATGCTGTCGGCACTCCGTCCATCACGGACTTCAGGGCTTGGGCGGCACCCAGCAGCGCTGCGCTCTCGAACGGCACCACGATCTTGGCGTTTGGGCTGTCAGCGAACTTGGCCAGCGTATCGAGCTGCAGGATAGCGATCAGCGAGGGATCGGGGTTGGCTTCGTGGATTGCGTGGTAGACGCTCGAAATCGCTCGTGCCCGGCCTTCCGCTTCCAGGATGTACGCCTGACGGTTGCCCTCTGCGCGAAGGATCGCGGCCTCGCGTTCGCCCTGTGCGGCGCGGATGGCCGCCTTGGCAGCACCATCGGCGATGTTGATGGCCGACTGCTGGCTGCCTTCCGACTGCAGGATCTTGGCCCGCTTCTCCTGATCGGCCTGCTTCTGCAGCGCCAACGCTTCCAGGATCTTTGGTGGGGGCGTGATCTCCACGATCTCGATGCGGGCGATGCGGATGCCCCACTTGTCGGTGACTACTTCCATCTGCAACTGCACGTCGGTGTTGATTCGCTCGCGTTCGGATAGCGCCTCGTCGAGCGACAGCGTGCCGATCACGGAACGTAACGCGGTGCGGGCCAACGCATCGATGGCGATGCCGAAGTTGGCAACGCTGAACAGGGCCTGCTTGGCATCCACGATCTGCGTGAAGATGGTCGCGTTGACGGTGACGACCACGTTGTCGCGGGTGATCACCTCTTGGCGGTCGCCCGGCACCGGTATCTCGCGCATGTCGACGCGTTGCAGGCCATCGATGAAGGGGGCGATGATGACCAGCCCCGGCTCATGAGTCTTGCGATACTCGCCGAGGCGCTTGACCACGCCGACTTCGCCCTGCTGCACGATGTTGACCATGTTCTTCAACATCACGAGCAGGACCAATACGACGAGCAACGCGACAACGAGCGCGCCAACTGCTGCTGGACTGATGGCAATCATGTGAGCTCCCATTCCTCGACGGCTCTCACCGTGAGGGTTGTGCCGGTGACGGCGACGATCGCGACAGGTGTTGCGGCTGGCAGCGTGTCGCCGTACGCGCTGATGGCCAGCCAGGTCTCGCCGAGCAGGCGCACGTGGCCGCTGGCATGGGGGCCGACCTCATCGGTGGTGATACCGCTCGATCCGACCAGCCCACCGTGCACTCCTGCAATCCCCGGGCTCGGCCCGTGGTGGGCGAGCGCTTTACTCATGCGGGGCCGGACAGCCACGACGCCGATCGCGCCTACCACCGTCGCGACCGCGATCTGACCAGGAATCAAGTCGGGCGCCACGACTGCGACGAGCGCTGCGGCGGCAGCCCCGGCGGCGCCGAAGACGGCGAAAAAGGCCAAGTGGTGCATCTCGACAGCGAGCAACACGACGCAGATCACGATCCACGCGATGACCATCACAAACCCTCAATCAACGTAGAGGAACATCAACATCGTATGCCGCTTGGCCTCGGACCGCCGCACCGCTTTGCCCGAGTCGGTTCGATTCCCCCGTCGGGTGTCCAAGCATCTCCACAGAGTCGCGATTCGCTGACGCACGGCACAGTTTAGGCGGGCGTCTCGTGGTTTAGGCGACGTGGAGAATCCGGCGGAGTGCCACGCGGATGATTTCACTGGTCGCGGGGAGCAACCCGAGGTACCGGCTTCTCATCGGCATCACGTTGATCGCGATCTCACGGCCGCCGTCGAAGTGGAGCAGGTCACTCACCTGTCCAGAATCGGCGATGTTGGTACGCCTTGGCACGGTGACACGGCAGTGGCTTGATGCGAATCTCGCAAGGGTTGTCGAACGCGGTGGTGTCCGCGCTGCGGAGTCTGGCGAGTTGATCCAAGGATTGTCTGCCCGACCGAGTCCGTGTTCACCGATGAGGCACACGAGATCGTTGCCGACGGGCAGCGCGACGGCTGCTACGTCTCCTTTGTAGAATCAAGGATCGCCAGCGCGCAGCACAGTTCGTTGACTATTGCATAGGTTTCAGGCGGCGAGAGCTTCAGAACATCGAACGATCGAACACTTTGCTGTACTGCGCGAGGTGGGCGAGCACTGCGACGACGAGTCGTTCCCCGATCAGGTGCACGTCGACCGAAACCGTCTGCGGCCTCCCATCACTGTTCACGCTGATGAGCGTGGCACGTTCGCCGAACTCATTGATCCGATGGCGAACACCCTCGAAGGTCACGTCGCGAGCCTTTGCCCGAACTGTACGCGCCACGCGGGCATGAACCTGTCGTGCGGTGTTGTGGGGCTGGCATCGCCGCTCAGCGAGTGCCCTTTGTTCGACCCGTCGGTGTGATCGTGTCAAGGGTCGGTGGTGGGGAGGTGGCAAATGCCCGGCTGGCTGCGGCCAACGACAGCGACAGGTCCAACGGGGTGGCTTTGTTCATCGCAGATTCCCTCTCGATGTCGGACGTTCCGGTGGGTTGACCGTTTCGTCACGCGCTTCTCGGGTCGGCGGCGTTCGCGTCGATGCCGTAGCGGTGGATTGCGGCGGCGACCGTGTCACCCGTGAGTTCGCCTTTCTGAGCCAGTCCGTGGAGGGTGGCCACCACGATGTGGCCGGCGTCCACTTCGAAGTACTGGCGGAGGGCGGTGCGGGTGTCGGAGAGTCCGAAACCGTCGGTGCCCAGCGGGATGAAGGGTTGGGGGACCCATCGGGCTATCTGGTCGGGCACCGCCTTGACGAAGTCCGTGACTGGCCACGATCGGCCCGTTCGCGTCGGCGAGCACCTCGGCGACGTAGGGCCGGCGTGGGGTGGGGTTGGTGGGGTGGAGCCGGTTCCACCACTCGGCGCTGAGCGCTTCGTCGCGGAGTTGCTTGTAGCTGGTCGCGCTCCACACGTCGGCGGCGACGTCGTGTTCGTCGCTCAACATCCGTTGGGCTTGGAGCGCTGCCAGCATCGCTGTGCCGCTGGCGAGGATCTGGGAGCGGTGGGCTTGCTGCTCGGCGGCGGGTCGATACTGGTACAGACCGTGGATGATGCCGTCGCTTACGCCGTCGGGCATCGGCGGCATCGGGTACGTCTCGTTGTAGAGCGTGATGTAGTAGAAGACGTCCGCGGGTGCTTGACAGTACATGCGGCGCATTCCGTCTTCGACGATCACCGCCAGTTCGTAGGCGAAGGCCGGGTTGTAGGCCCGGGCAGTTCGGGATGGTGCCGGCCCAGGCGTGGCTGTAGCCATCGGTGTGCTGGAGCCCCTCGCCCTGCAACGTGGTGCGCCCAGCAGTTGCAGCCATGAGGAATCCGCGGCCGCGCATGTCGCCCAGCGCCCAGATCAGGTCGCCC
>JAYTOM010000163.1:0-9460 GCA_043747765.1 Actinomycetota bacterium | reverse complement strand
TCGGCCACCCGTCGGCGGACCTCGTCCTCGTCGCCGATGATCGCTATCTCGCTGGCCGAAGCGACTCCTTCGCGCTCGATCATGGCTTCATACGAGGGCGCCTTGCCATGGAATTCGAACCATTCGTGCACTGCCGCGTGAGCGCGCGCGGCGTCGTCTGTGACGCAGACCGAGAACACCGACGCGATGCGCGGCGACGGTCTTCCCGCGTCCGCCGCGGCCGCGCTGATCGTCGGCACGACGTGGTCGCGTAGCGTATTCGGTCCGGTCCAGGATGTGATCGTCCCGTGGGCGAGGCGTCCGGCGAGGCGCAACATCTGTGCACCCATCGCCGCCACGAGAACGCTCGGCCGCGTGTCCGCGACGAGCGGAACAGACGTGTTGGCGGTGTAGATCTCGCCGTCGTGTGATGCCGTCCCGTCGCTGAGCATGGGCACGAGCACTTCGAGGTACTCGCGCATCGTTGCAGTCGGCCGCCCGTAGATCGACCCGAGGTGCTGGCTCACCATCGCAGGGTGGGAGAGCCCGATCCCAATCGTGAGGCCGGCGGGAACCGCCTGTGCAGCCGTCAACGTGTGCGCGGCGAGAGCGGCAGGATGACGACCCCAGATCGGCACGACGCCGGTACCGAGCGACAGTGCCGGCAGCGCCGTTCCAAGCAGCGCGAGCGCTGTGATCGCGTCGAGCGCGCCCGCCGGATGTTGGGCGAGCCAGTACGCATCGAGACCAGCAGCCGCGACGGCGCGGGCGTGGTCGGTGATGATCTGCACGCTGCCAGTCGCGACCAGCCGATTGCCGTTGATCCCGATCTTCATGCGACATCCACCAAGAGGTGATCGAACCCACGGAAGCCCGGAATGGTTCGGCGGACGCCCGCACCCTCCGCGTCGACACGAGTGATCGACGAGTAGCGGTCGAGCAACAGACCCAGCGCGACGACGCCTTCGAGCTTGCCGAGATGCAGCCCGAGGCAGTGGTGGAGTCCACCACCGAACGCGGCGTGTTCGCGCTGTGGGCGATCGAGGATGTACCGATCCGGGTCTGGATTGCGTTCGGGGTCTCGGCCCACAGCGGCAGTCATCAGCCGCAACCACGTGCCCGATGGAATATGCTGTCCGAACAGCTCGCGATCATCGAGCACTATTCGGCCGGCCGACAGCGCTGGCGAGTCGAATCGGAGTGTTTCCTCGATAGCTGTCGGCAGCAGGTATCTGTGCGCGCGCAATCTCTCCTGCTCGCTCGGGTGGTTGACGAGCGCGTTGATGGTGTTGCCCAACAGGTCTGCCGTGGTGATGATGCCGGCGCCGAGCATGACGACGAGCAGATCAACCATCTCGCCCTCGTCGAGCGTGCCTGCGGCGACGAGCTGGCCGACGAGCCCGTCGACAGGCCCGCTCGACGCCGCTCTGATCCTGTCGGCGAAGTATGTGCGCAGAGCCTCGGTGGCCCCGAGGAACTCGGGTGTACTGCCTTTCTTCGGGTCGAACATCCCGCTGATTCGAGTCAGAGTCCATGTGCGGAACTCGTCGCGTCTGTCGGGCTCGACCCCGAGGAAGTCGCTCATCACGGTCATTGGCAACAGGTCGCCGAACTCTGTGGCGATGTCCACTCGGCCTCGGTTTGGAAGCCGCTCCAAGATCGCCGACGCACTCGCCTCGATCGACGATTCGAGGTCGGCCACAGGGCGGGGTGCGAAGTCGGCCTTGACCGAGCCTCGCACTCGGGTGTGATCCGGCGGATCCATGTAGAACATCGACAGGCGGGCCTGCTTGAACACATTCGTGATCGGCGCATCGGGATCGGCAAGAGCCGGATCGCTCGCCGAGCGAGGATCGCGGATGAGTTGTTTGATCGCTTCGGAGTCGAGCACCCACCATCCGCCGTGATTGACGTTGGGTACAACGCCAAGGTGGCGGTGCTCTGCGATCGCCGGATACGGATCGGCAAGAAAATCTGGATCACTGAGTGATACGACGGCCATGGTGATGTTCCCCCTTGTGCTCGAGCAATAACAATACATTAATATCAACTTGTTGACAATGCCCTGTCGTCGATGCGATCCTGTTGGGGAAAGGGGGAACGTTGGCTGCGCTGTCGCACATCATCGACGTCCATACGCACGTGGTACCGAGCGGGCTTCCATTCGGTCACGACGAACGCTTTCCGGCACTCGTGAAGCGCGACACCACCGGCGACGTCTACGTGCGCGGTAAACTGTTCCGAATAGTCGGCCGGTCGGCATGGTCGATGCCGGCTCGGCTCGAGGACATGAACGAGCACGGCATCGCGATGCAAGGGCTCTCGGTCATGCCGGAGCTGTTCTGCTACTGGGCGGAGTCGGAGCTGAGCCGCACCTTCTGCCGTGCGCTCAACGAGTCGATTGCCACGATGGTCGCCGTCGCGCCGGGCCGCTTCGTGGGTCTCGGGACCGTGCCGCTGCAAGATCTCGATTCGGCGATTCGGATGCTCACCGAGGTGCGAGCACTCGGCCTCGCCGGGGTGCAGGTGGGATCGAACGTGAACGGAATCAGCACCGGGTCCGTCGAGTTCCTGCCGTTCTTCCAGGCCGCCGCCGAGCTCGACCTCTGCGTGTTCGTGCACGCATTCCACCCTCCGCACTGGAGTTGCGTCGCCGACCCCCCGATGTCGGCGGCGGTCAACTTTCCTCCAGAGATCGGCACATGCATCGCGGCCATGCTGGCCAATGGATTCATCGAGCAGAGCCCGGGACTTCGGCTCGGTGCCAGTCACGGAGCGGGCACGCTGTTGCTCCACCTCGCGCGTATGGCGGCGTTCTGGTCGGCGGATGGGGCACGCCTGGCCCGTTCGGCGTCACCGTACGAATCCGCTCAGCGGATGTGGTTCGACTCCCTGACCTACGACCCAGCGGTGCTCCGCTCGCTGATCGATCTCGTCGGCGCGGAACGGATCCTCGTTGGCTCCGACTATCCGTTCTTTGCTCCGAAGCCGGGCTATGTGATCGACGATCTCGATCGCCTGTCCCCGCTGTCCACGACCGACCTCCACCTCATGCGGCACACCAGCGCGATGAACTTCCTCGGTCTCGGACCGACGGTTCTCGCGACGAACACGTCGTCATGACCCACGACCAAGGAGCACATTTTCGATGAATGACATCACCACCGACCGTGAGGTCCGCATGATCTCGGTCGACGACCACGTCGTCGAGCCACCTGACGTTTGGACCAGCCGGCTCGAAGCCAAGTACCACGATCGCTGCCCACGAACCGCAGAGGTCGACGGCAAGATCGTGTGGCAGTACGAGAGCGGACGCAAACCGCTGTCCGAACTGGGCGGCAGACTCTTCCAGTCGGGCGCCGGCAAGACCGATCTCGTCGACTTCCCCGACCGCTACGAGCAGCTCCGGCCCGGTTGTTACCAGCCCGCGGAGCGGGTTCGCGATCTCGACGCGGCGGGCATCGATGCCTCGCTGTGCTTTCCGTCCTTTCCGCGATTTTGTGGGCAGGAGTTCACCGAGGCTGCTGACAAAGAGCTGAGCCTGTTGTGCGTCCGTGCGTACAACGATTGGATGATCGATGACTGGTGCGCGGCGGTTCCGGGCCGGATGATTCCGATGATCATCCTGCCGCTGTGGGATGCCGGTTTGTGTGTGGCCGAGGTCCAGCGGTGCGCGACCAAGGGTGCTCGGGCGGTGACGTTCTCAGAGAATCCGGCGGCCCTCGGCCTTCCGTCGGTACACGACCGCACCAGGTATTGGGATCCCGTGTTCGCCGCATGCGCGGATGCCGCAATGCCGATCTGTGCGCACATCGGATCGTCGTCGAAGCTGCCGTTCACATCCGCGGATGCGCCACCGTTGGTGACCGCGACGCTGCCGCATGTCAACGCGGCGTCCTGCCTCGCTGATTGGCTCTACAGCGGGCTGTTCGTGCGTCATCCATCCTTGAAGCTGTGTCTCTCCGAGGGTGGTATCGGCTGGATACCGGCGGTTCTGGAGCGGGCCGACTACGTGTTCGAGCGGTACGCGCCCCGACTCAAATCGGGGACGGGATTCGGCCTCACGGGCATGGGCTCGGTGGACGCCGGCGAGTTCAATTTCGGTTCGATCGATTCCAAGCCGAGCGAACTGTTTCGCGACCACGTCTTCGGCTGCTTCATCGATGACCTGCACGGCGCGCACTCGATCGAGGAGATCGGGGTCGACAACGTGATGGTCGAGTGCGACTATCCGCACGGCGACAGCAGCTGGCCACACAGCGGTAAGCTGATCATCGATCAAATCGGCCATCTGTCGCAAATCGACCGCGACAAGGTGTTGAGCGGGAACGCTCGGCGGGTCTTCGGGTTGGACGACCATGGGTGAGTTGCTCGGTCTCGGCCTCACCCACTTCCCCCCGTTGGCATGGCCGGACGAGATGATGGACAGAGCGCTTCAGTTCGCGTTCGCCGACCCGGCGTTGCCCGACGCCGTCAAGTCGGGGGAGGATTGGCCGGCAGGGATGCGCGCCGAGTTCGACCTCGACCGAGTCGCCGCTGCGGGTCGACACCGTGCCGCGCTCATCGCTGGGTGCGACCGGATCCGCGCCGAGCTCGATGCGTTTCAGCCCGACGTCGTCGTCATCTGGGGTGACGATCAGTACGAGCTGTTCCGCGAAGACGTGGTGCCCGCATTCTGCGTGATCGCCGCCGACGAGATGACGTTCCGCCCGTGGACGTCCGCTGCCGGCGCCTCGATCCCGAACGTGTGGAACGAGGACAAGGACGAGCGTTTCGAGCTGCGGGGCCACGCCGAGTTCGGTCGCCACCTCGCGGCATCGTTGCTCGACGACGAGATCGATGTCGCGTACGCATATACCCCACGAGCAGACCGTCCGTTTCCGCACGCCGTGGCGAACACCGTCATGTTCCTCGACTACCACCGCACCGGATTCCCGTATTCGGTCGTGCCGATGACGATCAACTGCTACGGCCGATTTGCGATCGGACGGCGGGGCGGGATGATGCGATTCGCGCCGGACGGCACGTCGCCGACACTCGATCCACCGAGCCCCTCGCCACGTCGTTGCATGGCAGTCGGTCGGGCTGTGGCGCGAGCGGCCACATCCAGCGATCTGCGCGTCGCGTTGATCGCATCGTCGAGTTGGTCGCACGGCTTCCTGCACGACGCCGGCTGGCGCATGTACCCCGACACCGTTTCCGATCGGGGCTACTACGACTCGCTGCTCAGCGGTGACCTGCAGCCGTGGCACGACGCCACACTCGAGTCGATCGAACAGTCCGGCCAACAGGAGATGCTGAACTGGTTCTGTCTGATGGGCGCAGTCGAGCAGGCCGAGATGAAGCTCGAATGGAGCGACTACGTGGAGACGTTCGTGTTCAACTCGAACAAGTGCTTCGCCGTGTTCCGCTGATCAGCGCAAGCCGGCCTGCGGCTTCTGCAGTGCGGCGATCATCCGCTCGAGATAATCGTTGAGCTGCTTGAGTTCCTTGTCACTGAACTCCTTCAACAAGACATCGTCGACGTGCACCACCATCTCGACGCCTTTGTTGTACGCGGTCTGTCCCGCCGGGGTGACCGTGGCCTCGATGACGCGAGCCGATGCCTGCGATGTCTTGCGGCGAATGTAGCCCTTCGTCTCGAGGCCGCCCACGATGCCCACCATTGCCTGCGGGGTGACGAAGACCGTGCGCGCCAACGCCGCCGACGACGCGCGCTTGAGATGCACCAGTGCTTGCAGGACGCCGAATTGGGCCTTGGTCAGACCGGTATGACGCAACTCGCGATCGAGCTCTCGGCCGACCTCTCGCTCTGCCAGCTTGATCAACCATGCGATCTTGCCGAAGTCCCTCGGCCGATAGTCGCTCAACTCGTTTGGCCCTGCTGCTGTCGGCGTCGGCGCCTCTGGAGCTGCAACCTGTTTCCGTACTCCTGCCATTGGGGAAGAGTGTAGTGGGCCATCGTGATCGCCATCGACGAGTGTCGGGTCCATGATGCTGGAACTATTCGCACGCGGCGGCTGCAGACTCCGCGGCGCGGTAGCCGCCGAGCATTGCCGGAGCGAGCGTCGCGCCGGCACCCGGATAAGACTTGCCCATGACCGTCGACGCCGAGTTGCCGGCCGCGAACAGTCCGGCAATCGCCGAACCGTCACTGCGCAGCACGTGGTTCCCGTCGTCGATGACCAGGCCGCCGCGCGTACCGAGATCACCTGGAAAGACCTGAACGGCATAGAACGGTGCCGTCTCGATCGGGCCGAGCGACCGGTTCGGCCCGACGCGTGGATCTGAGTAGTACAGGTCGTTGGCGGTCCTGCCGCGGCCGAACTCGACGTCCTGCCCGGTCCGGGCGATCTCATTGAATCGCTTCACGGTTCCGGCCAGCGCATCTGGATCGATACCGATCTCGGTCGCCAGCGCGCCCAACGAGTCGGCCCGGTGCAGCCATCCCTTGCCGGGCTGCAGGGCCTCGGGCAGTTTGCGGTCGGGCATGATCTGTCCCGGCCCCACCGGACCGATGATGAAGCGGTGGCGATAGGTCGCGTCGACGATCATCCATGCCGGCACCGTGCTGGCGGGATCCTTCGCTTCAGCGTCGAACATCGCGATGCCGATGTCGTTGTAGTTCGACGCCTCGTTGACGAATCGTTTGCCGCTCTGGTCGACGAAGATGCTGTGCGGCAAGCTCTTTTCGATCACGAGCACACTCGGCCCGGTGGGCGCCACGATCGTCGGACTCCACCACGCCTCGGACATCTGCTCAGTGTCCAGGTCGCCGCCCACCTTCGCGCCGATGCGGATGCCGTCACCGGTGTTGCCTTCGTGTCCCACCGTCCAATCGACGCCGATCGGAGCACGTTGATGGCTCTTGCGCATCTCCAGGTCGCGCTCGAATCCGCCTGCCGCGATCAACACACCTGCCTTCGCCTGGATGCGGACGGTCTTGCCGTTGCGTTCGACCGTGGCGCCGACAACACGGTCACCCTCGGTGATCAACGAGCTGACCGACGCCGAGGTCCACAGCGGCACCTTCCGCTCGATCAGCGAGAGGCGCAGCCGTCCCGTCAGTGCCTGGCCCATCGTCAGGTACGGGTCTCTGCTGAACCGTTTGCGGCTGCGGTAGCGGGTCGCGTACTTGGCGAAGCCCTTGGCGAGTCCCAGCTTCGGCTTGAGCCCGGGCATCAGCAGTTGGCGTGCCTCCGGGATCAGCATCAGGAACTTGCCCATGATCAGCGTGCCGGGATACGGCTGGTGCAGCGTGCGGAAATCCTCGCCCAGTTTGGCGCCATCGAAGGCATCCGGCTCGAGCGAGCGGCCTCCAGGGCGGGCGCCATCGACGTCGGTGTTGTAGTCGGGGTATTCCACCAACGAAGTGAAGGTCACATGGCTGCTCGTTGCGAGCGAATCGACCATCCGATTCGCATTGGCGACGAAGTCGCGCAGGCGACTCTCTCCAATCTCGCCATGCGTGACGCCGTGCAGATAGCGGACCGCATCCTCGGTGTTGTCGCGCAGTCCAGCTGCCGCCATCTGTTTGCTGTTCGGCACCCAGACGGCGCCCGCCGACATGGCGGCTGAGCCCCCCCAGACGGCGCTCTTCTCGACGATCAACACCGAGAGGCCGAGCTGCGATGCGCGGAGCGCTCCTGTCAGTCCTGCGGCACCCGACCCCATGACCAACAGGTCGACTGTTTCATCCCACTCGGCCATCTGTCCCCCTGTGTCCGGTCACTGCCATCTTCAACCGTCAACATCCTGATGTCAAGTAGTTGAGATAGAAGGGACACTGAGCGACGACTTCGAGCTGACGAGCGACCTTGGCGCGCGGCTGCCGCAAGGTGTGCGAGCAGATCTGTTCCATGGGCTCCTGGACGACACTGCGCCGCCATCGCATTACATCTGCTGGCGGGGCGGGATCAGCAGTTGAACAATGACCCGAGAGAAGTGGGCCAAGACGATCAACACCGGTCGTCCGTCATGAGCACGACGGGTGGCGACTCTGCCTCCGCCACGCTGATCGCGTGACAACCCGCCACGGCCGACCCCGCCTACGTGCCTGATCCAAGTGGTCCACCCGCAACCGCAACACGGCGAACGTATCGGAGCGCCGCGCCGGGAGCACCGGTCCGGAGCGCTCCCAACACTGAATCGTTCAGCGCCAGATGCCGTTCGGGTCGGCTTCGTCTATTGCCGGCGACCGTCGTTCTGTGCTGCGCGTTCTGTCTCGATCACGGGATGGTTGTCGGACGGATATGTCCGCAAGTCGTCAGATCCCTGCAGGGTGGAATGCGGCGCTCACCCGAACGGCGTCGGTCCCGAACCGGCCGATGAGCAGAGCCTGGAGGGCAGGGGTGTCGATCGTGAACGTTGCGGTCACGATGTCGCCGGTGAGGTTCGAGTTCGTACTCCGGAGTTGGGTGCCCGCGAGTGTGGAGTCCGGGGACGGAAACAGGCGATGGAGGGCCTGATCGATGAGGTTGCGGTCGGCGTTGCTGCGGAGCGCGGCTGTGACGCATAGCGCTCCAGGCCACACGGCGCCGAACTCGGACCGGTGACGGTCGAGATTTCCATCGTAGGCGGCGACCATGATCGTCTGTCGAGGGTCATTCATCGCGCCGGCCTGTGCTTCGGTCATGTTCGTGGCGACTCTCGTGGGATTGATCGATTGATCCGGCCACCAGCTGGCAGCGTCGGACTGCGACGCCACGTAGGCGCCGACGGCGCGCATCGTGGCGTTGAAATCGATGTCTGCTGGCGCGTGGCCGCGGCTGCGTCACGTCCGCAGGGAGGCGTCTTACAGGGTGCAGTGAAGTCCGGCAGCGGGCCCGCGAAACGGGCGATGTCTTCACCCGTTGGAACGTGCGCGGCTGAGGTCTGTGGGAAGGCACCACCGTCGAACACTCCGGTTACGACGACGCTGTCGACCCAGCGCACCCCGTTCAGTGACTGAACGTTTCTGACTGATGTCCAATCCCAGTTCGCCGATGGCGTGCGACGGTGTTGAGGTGGCAACGACATCAGCGCTCAGCGGCACAACTCTGGACCGTGAACGCTGTTCTGAAGCACTATCCCGATCGTGTCGTACACCATCTTGGCCCACCAGCATTGGGCGATTCTTCGGACGCATCCATCCAAACATGCTCGAAGGCTCGGCCCGCGGTCAAGCAAACTCTCGTCGCGCGAGCGAACGTTGTTTGATCGAGCTGCGCCGCACAAGGGCCGATCTGCAATCGTCGCGGGCAGCCGGCGTGATGCGGTTATGCGCGAGCGTTCTGTACGCGGTCGGTCGTGAGGATCGATCAATTGGAGGCTGGTAGTTTCGCGCATCGGCGCCGTGCTCGGCGGCGCAGGTGTTGCGGATGTGGCATGTTGGTGGCATGTCGGTGGCATGATAATGGCATGGCCAGAACCCGTTTGAGCACCACAGTGAACCGCGATCTGCTCGAACACGCCCGCCGGACGCGGATCGGCGTGAATGACG
>JAYTOM010000162.1:0-4043 GCA_043747765.1 Actinomycetota bacterium | reverse complement strand
TGCGTTTGCGTTTGCGGACGCTGACGTCGGTGACCATGTTCAACACTGCGGACGCGACGCCGTCAGTGTCGAGGCGTGGGCTGGCCGACACGATCGCATCCAGCGGAGTGCCGTCGGATCGACGGAACGTGAACTCGTACTGGTCGCACACGCCCTTACGGCGTTGCTCGAGCCGGTGTCGTGCGGCGGCCCGTTCTGCTGGTTCGATGAACTCGAACAGGGATCTGCCCTCGACGTCTGCGACGACGGTGCGCAACATCGATGCGATCACCGGATTGGCGAACGTGATGACGCCATCGAGGTCATGGATCAGGATCCCTTCCTGGGATGTCTCCACGATCCATCGGTAACGGGCCTCTGACGCTTCCATATCGGCCCTCGCACGGGCGTTGATCAGATAGGCGGTCGCGACATCGGCGAGTGTCTGCGCCGCAACCAGTTCCTCGCCGGACAACGCTCCGGTGACGTCGCGATACAAGTCGAGAGCACCGAGGCGCTCATTGCCGTGACAGAGCGGAAACGTGAACGCCGCCTTCAGCCCGGCGTCAACCGCGCGCGGCCCGAACACCGGGAATCGTTGGTCGGCGGCAAGATCCGGGATCAAGATCGCTTCGCCGCTGGTGTACGCAGCCAAACAAGGGCCCTTGTCGAGTTCGGTCTACAACTGCTCGAAACGCAGAGCCGCATCATCCGACGCCGCGACGAACGCCGGTGGTTCACCGGGCGAGATCAACACCACACCCGCCCCAGTGATCGCCAAGACATCAACGATCCGTCGGACAAGTCGGTCAAGGAACGACTGGATCTCGAAATCCGTGGCCACGGTTCGCGCGAACTCGCTGAGCACCTCGGACAACTTGTGCTCAACACGCATTGCGACCTCGCGCGATCTCCCCGGCTCGTCCCAGCTCGACACGCAGCCTGACCAGCGCCAGCCGCATCCTTGACTTCACGGTTCCCTCGGGAAGATTCAACTCGGTCGCCACCTGGCGGTAGGTCAGATCCCCGAAATAGGCAGCCTCGATCACGTCACGCTCGACCTGGCGCAACGTTGCCAACGCACGACGAACCCGCTCCTGACGCTCCTGGGAGATCATCGCGGACACCGGCTCGTCACACGTGAGTGCGGTACGCGCATAATCGTTCGTGTCCCGTGCCCGCTGCGACTCGGTCGCTCGAACACGATCAATCGACACACCACGAGTAACCACATACAAGTATCGGGTCAGCGTGCCTCTGGTTTCGTCGAACGCATCGGGGTTGGACCACACCCGGACAAAAGCATCCTGGGCAATAACAGCAGCCTGATCCTCGCCACAAACCCGCGCAGCAGCAGCCGTGAGTCCCCGCCGGTTCGCCTCATAGGCACGGGTGACGTTCATATCCCACGTCGTCAAGGTCAGCGCCTCGACATGAGAAATCCTCGGTCGTCGGGCACGGTCCATCGTTCTCTTCTCACAGTTGGTGAGCATCGTCCAACAATCTCGTTCAGTGGGGCATGGTCCATCAATGTCGGAACCATCTGCCCGAGGCGTCATTCGCGTTCTTCAAAGTTGTTCGTGTGAACACGATCGAGGAAGCCAAACTGACGTGAGAGTCCTTGCGAGTCGTTGGCACACGCTGTTGCAGCGGTGGACTTATTCGATCGTGTTTTGATGGTTGCCCGGGGAACGGTGTCGAAGACGTTGCTGGAGTTCATGAAGCTCGGGTAGGGCGGCCCGATCCTTGTCCCGGTCTGCGAACTCCTTGGAAGCAACGATGTCATCGAGCGCTGCCAGCCGCACGATGATCGCGCCGACTTCGAACGAGACCGCTCGCTCGATGAGGTCGGGGTAGGCGTGCCGGTCTTCTTTTCGATCCCGAAGATCAGCCAACAGGCCGACGGGTCCAGCGTCAGTCATCCACGTCGACGAGCCGAAGCTGTGTAGTGTCACGCCATCGAGCTGAACCGGCAGCTGGCGAGCCTCCTCGTCGGTCAGCCCGCCGACTCGGAGCCGAGCCCTGAGTTCCCGCCATAGGTCCGCCAACCTGTGCAAATTTTGCTCTCCGTCCCTTTCCGTGGGTGTGTAGCTGAGCATCCGCAGGTGCACCCCGTTGTCCGGCTTGGCTTTCCGGCTGTCTAGGTCAGTCAGCTGAGCGGAGGAACAACGGGGTGCAATCCAAGAGGGTATGGGCGCGGGTGGTCGGTGTCGAAGACGGGGTGGTGATCGAAGGGGTCGACTTCGATGATGAGGCCGGCGAGATCACGGTGTCGTGCCGGTTACGGCGCCGCACGACACGCCGTTGTGGACGCTGCGGGCGGCGCTGCGCGGGCTATAACAGTGGTGAGGGGCGGCGGCGGCGGCGGTGGCGGGCGTTGGACGCCGGGACGATGCGTGTGTTCATCGAGGCCGACGCCCCACGCGTCGACTGTGTCGAGCATGGCGTGACGGTTGCTGCGGTGCCGTGGGCACGCCATGACGCTCGCCACACCAGGGCGTTCGATGATCAGGTCGCCTGGCTGACCACGCACACCTCCAAGACCGCAGTCGTGGAGTTGATGCGAGTCGCGAGGCGCACCGTTGAGGCGATCGCCGCCCGCGTCGTCACCGACGCCAGAGCCGAACGCGACCCGTTCGATGGGCTGGTCCGGATCGGGATCGATGAGATCTCGTTCCGCCGCGGTCACAAGTATCTGATGGTCGTCGTCGATCACGACACCGGCCGACTGGTCTGGGCCGCTGAAGGCCACGACCGCAAAACGTTGCAGAAGTTCTTCGATCTCCTCGGCCCGGAACGAGCAGCGAAGATTCGCCTGGTCAGCGCTGACGCGGCCGAATGGATCGGTGCGTGCGCGACTGACGCGTGCGAGCACGCGACGCTCTGTCTGGATCCGTTCCACATCGTCCGCTGGGCAACCCAGGCCCTCGATGTCGTGCGCCGATACGTGTGGAACCTGCTCCGCAAGATCGGTGTCGCTGGTCAGGCCGCCGCGTTGAAGGGCTGCCGCTACGCGTTGTGGAAGAACCCTGAAGATCTCACAGACCGCCAGAAGGCGAAGCTGGCCTGGATCGCCCGCCACAACAACAGCCTCTACCGCGCCTACCTGTTGAAAGAGCAACTCCGGCTCGTGTTCCACCATCGCGGCGACACCGCCGTGGTGATGCTCGACGCCTGGCTCGACTGGGCACGCCGCTCGAGGATCGCGGCGTTCATCAAGCTCTACCACCAGATCAAACACCACCGCGCCGGGATCGTCGCGTCGGTCACCCACGGTCTCTCCAACGGGCTCACCGAGAGCGTCAACACCAAGCTTCGGCTGCTGACCCGCATGGGCTACGGATTCCGATCCACCAACAACCTGATCGCCCTCTGCCTCCTCGACCGAGGCGGCCACTGCCCACCCCTACCCGGCCGCAAATGACCCGCGGAAACAACAGGAGAGCCCCAAAACCGCCGCGATCATGACGAGGCACAACGAGTTCGCGTCAAGGTCTTCGACGCGATCGTCGACGACGGTGGCAGCGATCGCGCCACCGCGGCGGCATGAGCGAAGGACGGTCGCGTCCAGAACGCGCGTGGCCGATGAACGTTGGCCGACAGCGCTGCCGGGTACCGAGGTCCGAGGTTGCCCGCATTTTGCCTGCGCGGGCGGTCAGAAGGTGGGTAGTTGAATGCTCCGTGGGTTACGCCACGCACACGATGCTCCCAATCATCCCGGGCCTCGAACAATCGGGGGTCGATGGCACCGCCGATACTCGCGGCCATCGTTACGACGATGTTGTGCGCCTGCTCATCCGCCTCCCACTCGTCACGTCCGAGCGCGCTGCGAGCCACGAAGGTTTCGCTGAACTCCTCAATGAGGTCGGCCCAATCGTTGCCGGCGCAAGCGTCCGTTCGCCACCACCCTTGCTCCGCGGCTTCCGCGTCAACGCTGCCACCCACTTCGTCAGCTGCGCGGTCGTCAGCTTCCCCAGTTCGAACGATCCCAGTCCTGTGGCAGTCACCGACCCGGCTCAAGCGGCGGACAGCCCACCGGTGCGGCCGGCGGGGGCGGTGTGTCG
>JAYTOM010000161.1:0-2160 GCA_043747765.1 Actinomycetota bacterium | reverse complement strand
CGGTCCATGTCGCCCGGTTCTTGACGGTCACGCCTCGATCGGTGATGAGGTGCCGATCGTTGTGTCGAGTGGCGATCTCGTCACCGAGGAACACCGTGTACGAACCAGCCTGCACACCCCAGCCGGTGCCGTCGACGTCGCCCGCCGTGATCCGCTTCTGTTGGCATCGTTCGTTCAGCCGTTGCGCGGCCTCGTTGGTCGGGGTCATCAGCAGTGCTGGCTTGCCGGCCAAGCGGAGCTCCCACCATCGGGCCACACTCCGTCGTTCCATCTGGCTGACGGTGCTGCCGTGCAGCCGGCCGTGCTCTTCGTACAGGTCCGCGACGGTGATGTCACCCCGGCGCAAGCGCAGGCTGGCATCGCGCTCCCGCTCGCGTTCGCGTTCGAAGCGGTGGACGCGCTCCAGCTCGATCGCGCCGAAGGTGTCGACGAGCAACCCGAACATGCCGCCGAGCCCGACGGCGGAGAACTGCATGGGATCCCCGATGAGCGCGATGCGTCAGCCCTTGGCATCTGCGAGGTTCGCCAGCTCCGCCAGCTTCGCCGTCGGCATCATCCCCGCCTCGTCGACGATGACGGTGGCGCCGATGGGTAGGTCGTAGCGGCGACCGGGTGGCCGAGTCAGGCGGTGTTCGATGAGGAGCTTGTCGAGTGTGTCGGCGACGAGCCCGGTCTCTTGGGCGAGCACATCGGCAGCGGTCGCCGATGGTGCTACCCCGAAGACCACCCGCCCGGCTGACCGGATCTGTTCGACGGCGGGTGCGAGAGCGGTCGTCTTGCCGGTGCCGGCTGGTCCGACGATGAGAACCAGATCGGCCGCTCCGGCGACGGCGGAGGCTGCTGCAGCTTGACCGACGTCGAGGTCCCGAAGGCTCCGTGCGACGGCAGCCGGATCGTCTGGACCGTCGTGGACGAGACGGCGGTCGACCCAGTCGATCAATGACCGCTCTTGGTCGAGGATCGCTTACGTTGTCAGTGCCCGATCCGCCACTGACTCTGTGATTGGTCGTCCATCGCGACGCAGCGTCGAATCGGGCGGGATCGGCTTGGACACGTCGACGCATCGCGTGGACGTGATCTCTTCGACGACTCGATCGAGCCAGCCGACGAGCTGCTCGGCGGTTGCTGCCGTCTCGGTCGGGACGAGGGCAGCAAGCTCCCGATGAAGCTGCGTCGGTCTCCACGTCGACTGCTTCTCGCTCATCGCGACGATGGTCCGCTCGATCATCTGCTCGCGTGTAGCAGCGTCGATGCCACGGCGTTCAGCAATGCGCTCGACCGCATCGGCGATCAATGTTGCGGGCTCATGGCCGAGCTGGCGGGACTGCTCCGCCCAACCCGTGTGGAGTGCCTCTGCATCGACCGAGGTGGATTTGCTCGGTCGGCTGTCGATCACCGCCTCGCGTTCGAGCATCCACCGCTCGCGAGGTGTTGGCTCGCGCCCCATCGTCTCGAGGAACCGGTCGAGCTTGTCCTCAGTTCGCCGGCGCACAACGGCCGTGCGAGTGGAGAACTCGGCCGTGACGTCACTCGGCACGTCACGGATCTCGGCGATCCCGTGCTCGGGTCGTTCCCAACGCACGCCGAGGCGGCGGGTGAGCTCGGTCCGCAGACCGGAGTGGTAGATCGCCGACAGCGATTGCTGGTCGACCTTGATGAGGCGAGCATCCAGCGCCAGCCACCGACCATCGGGCGACAAGACACGGTTCGGGATCACGAGGTGGGTGTGCAGTTGGGGGTCGAGCGCTCGGCTGGTGTGTTGTCGAAATGCTGCGGCGATGATGCCGCCCGCATCGACCACAGCGACCTCCCCGCCGATGCGGTACCGAGTATGTGCGTGTCGCTCGATCCACCCGGCCAGCGCTTTTACGGCGTCGTCGTGGGCGGCGAGGACCTCCCGCCGAACCTCGGCGTCGCCGAGGGCGAACAGCACGGACACGGACTTCGGGGCCGAGGCTGTGACGTCGAACCCGCGCACCGACTTCTCGGTGTACCGGCCACCGAGGTGGTGATCCGGGTGGTGCGGGTCCATCCTGGCCATCAACGCAAGGAAGTGATCGTCCGCGACATCACCCGACAACCCCAGCACGGTCGCGGCGTCACCGACCCAGCGACCACGTGGCTCACCCGGCTGCAGGTAGTAGTCCGCAGGCCCGTCGA
>JAYTOM010000160.1:0-2175 GCA_043747765.1 Actinomycetota bacterium | reverse complement strand
ACGAACTTCGTTTCTTTCGCAATGCCGACGGTCGTCGGAGAAGTACGCAGGTATTTCCGTGACCACACCTGGAGCGTGCGGGTTCCACGCAGCGCCAAGGAACTCAAGCCGTTGATCACCAAGGGCATCGAGCACCTGCAGCACGAACTGGGCCGATCGCCGACAACCGCCGAGATCGCCGAACATCTCCAGTTGAGTGTCGACACCGTGCTCGAAGCGATGGAAGCATCGGCCGCATATCGGACATCGTCGCTCGATGCGCCTCCGCGAGGCAGTGAGCAGGCACCTGAGTCACATCGAGGTCTGGCTCAGGAGGACCGCGAACTGGGACGGGCCGTCGACGCAACGGCGATCCGCCAGCTCCTGGAAACCCTGCCGGGACGAAGCCGGATGATTCTGTATCTCCGGTTCTTCGAACAGATGAGCCAGGCCGAGATCGCCGAACACGTGGGCACCAGCCAGGTGCACGTTGGTCGGTTGCTGAAGGCCGGCCTGGAGCAGTTGCGCGGCCAGATCAGCCCGGAGGATCTCAGCGAACTGGTCTGACCGAGGTCATCCGACGTCTGCGCTGAGCACGTTTCATCAACGGTGCGCCGGGGCACCGTTGGTGTACCTCGACAGAGTACTTCGACAGTCGGACAGACATCAGACAGACATCAGACGGAAAAAGGAACGATCATCATGGCCACGAAAGTAGCGCCTCGCAGTGGGCCCACGAACGGGTCCGGCAAGAACAGTTCAGCGAAGAGCTCCACCGTCCGCAGCGACGGAACCAACGGTGCGGTGTCGTCGACCCGCAACGCATCGTTCACCGCCCCGGGCATGTCCACCAAGGATGGGGCGACAATCGTGGACATCCTTCAGCACCGGCTCAGCGCGTTGATCGATCTCAGCCTGACGCTGAAGCACATCCATTGGAATGTGGTCGGACCGTCGTTCATCGGCGTCCACCTGATGTTGGACCCGCAGTACGCGGGCGTGCAGATCATGATCGACGCGTGTGCCGAGCGGTGCGCAACGCTCGGCGGAGTGCCGAGTGGCCTTGCGGGCTACATCGTCGAACAGCGCAGCTGGGACGACTACGACCTCGGCCGGGCCGATGTCCAGGCCCACCTCGGCGCGTTGGATCTCGTCTACCGCGGCGTCATCGAAGATCATCGCAAAGCAATCGAGGCCACCGACAAGCCAGACCCGGTAACCCAGGACATGCTGATCGGTCAGACGGCCGAACTCGAGCAGTACCACTGGTTCGTTCGTTCGCACCTCGAGGACTACGCCGGGGGCCTGTCGAACGCCGGCGCCGTGACCGAGATCGGTGCCGCCCAGTCGTCGATGCGGAAAGGTTCGGCAAACGGTCGCGGCGGCGTCGGGAAGGCCGCCATCGGACGCTCCGTGACCCCGTCCAAGAGTTGAGCGCTCGGCTGCACCGGTCGGTGCAGCCCCGCATGTCACACGTCTTTCACAGTTCAACGGAACCGAAGCCGTGCCTACTGCCGCTGAACGCCGATCGTCACCAGATCGACCAATTTTTCAATCACATCGAACAGAGGAATGAAAACTCATGGCGAACTACACGCTTCCCGATCTTCCATATGCCTATGACAGCCTGGCCCCCCACCTCTCGCAGGAGACGATGGAGTTGCATCACGACAAGCACCACGCTGCGTATGTGAAGGCCGCCAACGAAACCGTTGAGCGGCTCGGAGCTGCCGAAGCGTGGCAAGTCGCCGGGCTGGAGCGGGCGCTCGGATTCAATGTCAGTGGCCACGCCTTGCACACGTTGTTCTGGGAGAGCCTGTCGCCGGACTTCGAGCAGCAGCCCTCCGGTGCTCTGGCGGCTGCGATCGATGCCTCATTCGGTTCCGTGGATCAGTACCTGGCCCGGTTCACAGCCGCCTTGACCACGATCCAGGGTTCCGGGTGGGCACTTCTGATGTGGGAACCAATCGCCGCGAAGCTCGAAATCGTGCAAGTTCAGAACCACGACGGTGCGATGCTGCTCGGCGCCACACCGGTCCTCGCAGCCGACGGCTGGGAGCACGCCTTCTACGTCGACTACCGCAGCGACAAAGTCTCGTGGGCAAAGGCGTTCACGCACATCACCGACTGGGCCGGTGCCGGCAAGCGTTTCGATTCGATCGCCGCCGCCTGACCACACCAAACCTGAAGACACGA
>JAYTOM010000159.1:0-10295 GCA_043747765.1 Actinomycetota bacterium | reverse complement strand
TCCGGTCGCTCGAGGCGCAGATCAGTTCCGGTCGACGAATGCACGAAGTATCGACCTCCACACGCAACCGTCTGCAGCTGCTCGACGCTCGATTCGACGAACTCGTCGCCCGCGCCGTCGAGGTGAGTGTCGGCAGCGCGGACAGCGCCGTGCTGGGCCATGACGTCGATGATCTCGTCAGCGATCTCGAAGCACTTCGCCAAGCGATGGAGGATACGAAGCGGGCCGAGACAGGAGACCTGACCGTACCTGACGTGGAGCTTCCGACTCCGAATCCGACACGTTCGCCCGAGGCAGAGAATCAACCGACAACTCAGCCTCCCGAATGAGCACCGCGTGACTGATTCGACGCAGAGCACCGGCTTGCTCAGGTCGAATGTAACCGTTGCGATCGGGACAGCACTCTCACGGTTGACCGGCCTGATCCGCGTGATGGTGCTGGGCTTTGTCGTCGGTCAGACATCGCTTGCCGACGCCTACAACGGCGCCAACAACAGTCCGAACACGATCTACGAGCTGCTGCTCGGCGGTGTGCTGTCGGCCAGCCTCGTGCCGATGTTCACCAAGCAGTTCGAGCGCAAGGACGACGACGCGACGCGTGCCGTGATCACTGTCTCGGTGATTGCGATCAGTGTCCTGACCATCCTCGCAGTCATCGCAGCCCCCCTGATCTTCCGCCTGTACTCACTCGCCCCAAAGGTGAATGCCGGTCAATACCGCGCCGTCGGCACCGCCCTCGCACGAATCTTCCTCGTCCAGATCTTCTTCTACGGAATCACGGCAGTCGGCACCTCGCTGCTGAACGCGCGGCGCAAGTTCTTCGCTGCCGCGTGGTCGCCTGTGCTGGCCAACATCGTCATCATCCTCAGCATCCTGATCGTGCCGAGCGTGATGCACCACAAGCCCCCGATCCTCACGGACGTACTGACCAACTCGTCGCTGAAGTACACACTCGGACTCGGAGCCACGGTTGGCATCGGGGTGATGGCCATCTCGCTCTATCCGGCGCTGCGTCGAGCAGGTGTCCCGATGAAGATCAGCACCGATTTCAAGCACCCTGCTGTCAAACAACTGATGCGACTGTCCGGGTGGACGCTCGGCTACGCGATCGCCAACCAGATCTCGATCATCGTCGTCCAGAACCTGGCCCTCAGCACCGGCGCCGGACAGGCCGACGCATACACGAAGGCGTTCACGTTCTTCGTCCTGCCACACGGCTTGTTGGCCGTGTCCATCGCAACGACCTTCGAGCCGGAGATGGCCCGGAACGTGGTCAAACGCGACAAGGGACGGTTTATCGAGCAGACCTCCCTCGGCGTTCGGATGGTGGCATTGCTGACGTTGCCCGCCGGCCTCGGACTGTTCGTGCTTCGACGAGCCATCATCGGGGGGATTCTGCAACACCGACAGTTCTCTGCTCTTGCTGCTCTGAACACGAGCCGCGCCCTCGCCGGATTCGCGATCGGCCTGGTCGGGTTCAGCGTGTACCTGTTCGTCCTCCGCGCCTTCTACGCCCATCACGATGCCCGAACCCCGTTCATGATCAACCTGTTCGAGAACGCGATCAACATCGTTCTCGCCTTCGCCCTGTTCCACCGGTACGGCGTCCTCGGACTCGGACTCTCCTTCGGAATCGCCTACTTGCTCAGCGCGGCGCTGGCACTGCTCGTGCTCAGCTACAAGGTTCCGGGCTTCAGTCTGCGGCCGTTGTACGAAAGCCTGTGGCGGATGCTGCTGGCCGGCGTCATCATGGCCGAAGCGGTGTGGGGCACGGCCAGGGCGGTCGGCAGCAATTCCGGCGGTGGTGCAA
This sequence comes from Actinomycetota bacterium, assembly GCA_043747765.1. Classification (GTDB taxonomy): domain Bacteria; phylum Actinomycetota; class Acidimicrobiia; order Acidimicrobiales; family Ilumatobacteraceae; genus WLMZ01. The sequence continues at coordinate 8,485 of JAYTOM010000159.1, read as the reverse complement.
TCCTGCGACTCGTGGCCGGAACGGTGGTCGGCACGGTGGTCTACGTCCTCATCCTCGTTTCGCTGGAAACACCAGAGATCGAGCTGCTCGAAAACCGTCTGGTGCCGCGCCGGAGCGCCGAGACACCCGTCTAGTATCCGGGTCATGTTCAAAGCCTTCCGCAAGTGGTGGAACTACATCGGCGCGAAGTTCAACAAGGACTTCAACGATCGCGCCGACCCGGCCGTACAGCTCGAGCAGGCCCTGACCGAGGCCCAAGATCAGCACCGCCGGCTCAGGGATCAGGCTGTCAACGTCATCGCCACGCAGAAGCAGAGCGAGATCCGCCTGAACACCAAGATGGCCGAACTGGAGAAGCTCAACGGCAATGCCCGTCAGGCGCTCGTCATGGCCGCCGACGCAACCAAATCCGGCGACGCGACGAAAGCTGCCCAGTACAACAGCGCGGCCGAGACCATCGCCAACCAGTTGATCCAGACCGAGAAAGACGTCGAAGGCCTGAAGGCGATGGTCATCAATTCGACCCAGGCCGCCGATCAAGCCAAGGCTGCGGTTGCCCAGAACAGTCGGCTGTTGCAACAAAAACTGTCGGAGAAGAACAAGCTTCTCTCTCAGCTCGAGCAGGCCAAGATGCAAGAGCAGATGAACAAGGCAATGGATCAGCTCGGCGAGACTGTCGGCGACGACGTTCCGACACTGAAAGAAGTCAGCGATAAGATCGAGGCCCGCTACGCCAAAGCCCAGGCCTCGTCGGAATTGCAGGACACCAACGTCAACAGCCGCATCCAGGAAGTGGAAATGGCCACGGCCAACGTCGAAGCGCAAGCCCGCCTCAGTCAGCTCCGCGAAGAGCTCGGTCTCAATCCCGCGTCAGCGCCCGCCGCCGAGATCGCAGCACCGGCACCGGCGGCCGAGGTTCCTCTCGAGGGAACCACCAGCACCAGCTGATGACAATCTGCTCTGCTCTGCTCAGGTCTCAGTGGGGCAGCAGCACGAGATCGTCGCGATGCACGACTTCGTGTGCAACACGCGCCGGCAGATCGCGCATGCTGCGTCCAGCGGTCTCTTGCACCACGGCGGCTCCTGAGACGACCATACCGCGGGCGAACACGACTCCATCCGGAGTACATATCTCGACCGTCGCGCCTTCGTGAAAATCGCCGCTGACGCCGATCACCCCCGCAGGCAGTAACGATCGGCCGCCTTCGACCAGCGCGTGATAGGCGCCGGCATCGACGGTGACCGAGCCCTGGACGTCGCTCGCGAAACCGATCCAGAGTTTGCGCGCGGGGAGGCGACGATCGCTAGGGGCGAACGTGGTGCCGACCGGAAGGCCACCCACCGCATCGACGATCACGTTCGGCCGCGATGCCTGGGCGATGACGGCGCGCACACCGGACCAGCTGGCCAGGCGGGCGGCCTGCAACTTCGACGCCATACCGCCGCTGCCTCGGTTGCTGCCGGTCGCGCTGGCCGACACAGCCAGGAGGGGGTCGTTTGCCGCAACGTCGACGATCAGCGAAGCAGCACGATCCGTGCGGGGGTCAGAGGTGTACAGGCCAGGCGTGTCCGTCAGCAGAACGAGCAGATCGGCACTGACGTTGTGGGCGACCAGCGCAGCGATGCGGTCGTTGTCTCCGAAACGGATCTCGTCACTGGCAACTGCGTCGTTCTCGTTGATGATCGGAACGCACCCGAGCTCGAGCAAGCGGGACAGAGTCTGGCGAGCGTGCAGGTACTGCTGTCGATCGGCGAAATCATGCGGGACCAAGAGGACCTGAGCTGCGACCAGACCGTGCCGATCGAGTTCGCGGATGTAGTGCTCCATCAACCTCGGTTGGCCAGCCGCTGCCAAGGCTTGCAGCGTCAACACATCAGTTGGTCGACTGGTCAACTTCAGTGCAGCAACGCCCGCCGAGATAGCTGCCGAACTGACCAGGATCACGTCGTGTCCCTGGTCCCGGATGGCAGCGAGTTGATCGCACAGATTGGCGACCACGTCGCGCTGGATCACTCCGTCGGAGTTCGTCAACGATGATGTCCCGATCTTGGCTATGACGCGCATGAGACGCGTTTCCAGATGCGCATGTCAGAGGTCGGGCTCGTACTCAAAACTGAAGTTGCCGATCCAGATGATGTCTCCCTCGGCTGCACCGGCGCGGTTGAGGAGGCGGTCGACGCCGAGCTTTTTCAGCCTGTCGTCGATCCAGTTCAACGCCTCAGGTGTCGTGACGTCGTTCAACGCAACGGCGCGCTCGACATCGCGGCCGCGCAGACGGTACTGACCGGGCTCGAGCCTCTCGACGATCGATCCATCCACGTCGGGTCGGATGATGACGATGCCTTCGTGCTCGGGCTGGGCCTTGCGGGCCTCCTGCACCAACTGCGCCATCGTGGAGACGAGGGTGCGCACGCCCTCGGTGGTGAACGCACTGATTCGCGGACCGTCCCACTCTGTCGCGGAACCAATGTCGTTCTTGGTGCCGACGACCACTCGCGGACGTTCCAACATCTCGGGGTCGTAGTCGCCGAGTTCCTTGAGAAGAATCCGCTCCTGTTCGGCGGGACTGACGCCGTCGGTCGCAGCCAGATCCACCATCACGCAAAGGACCCTGGCCCGCTCGATGTGGCGCAGGAACTGGTGCCCGAGGCCCTTGCCTTCGCTCGCGCCCTCGATCAGACCGGGAATGTCGGCGACGATGTAGTCGGTGCTGCTGTCGACTCGAACGACACCGAGGTTGGGCTCGAGCGTCGTGAACGGATAGTCGGCAATCTTCGGCTTGGCCGCACTGATGGTGCTGATCAAGGTGCTTTTGCCGGCGTTCGGGAAGCCGACCAGGGCGACGTCGGCCATCAGCTTCAGATCCAGCTTGAGCCACCGATCAGTGCCGTGCTCGCCCTGCTCGGCGAAAATGGGGGCGCGACGCTTGTTCGACCAGAACTTGGCGTTCCCTCGTCCACCACGGCCGCCGGGCGCGGCAAGCCAGCGGTCGCCATGATTGACGAGGTCGGCCAACAGTTCACCGGTGTACATGTCGCGCGCGACCGTGCCCTCCGGCACCATCACCTCGAGGCTTTCGCCACGCTTGCCGTGCTGATCCTTGCCCTTGCCGTGCACGCCGTCCTTGGCCCGGCGGTGCGGATGGTCGCGGAAAGCCAGGAGCGAGGCGACGTTGCGAGTGGCCACCAGCCAGACATCGCCGCCGCCACCGCCGTCCCCACCGTTCGGGCCGCCGAAGGCAACGGGGCCCTCACGGCGGAACGAGACGCAGCCGGCGCCGCCGTCTCCGCCGCGCACATTCAGTTGGGCTTCGTCGACAAATCCACTCATAGGGCAGTCAGAGGCTATCTTCGATCAACGCTGGCTGAACTTGGCACATAACCTGACGCGATGGACCGGGTCCCAACAGACGTCGCTGAACGTGCCCAGCGCTGGGCCGCGACGATGTCGGGGCACGCCGTCGCCGGAATCCAACTCGCCCATTCCGATTCGTGGGCGGGTCCCGGAAGCACCGCGATCGTCGACCGTCGGGCTCGCGAAGACAGCCAGGATGCAACGATGGCGACGCTTGCGACGCGACCGCATGACGCTGGCAACCGGTTGCTCGACGAAACGCCGGACCCGTTTCGAACCTGCTTCGAACGCGACCGCGACCGCATCCTGCATTCGTCCGCCTTCCGGCGTCTGGCCGGCAAGACGCAGGTGTTCGTGTTTCCCGACGACCATCAACGGACTCGCTTGACACACGCACTGGAGGTCGCCCAGGTCGCAGTGTCGATCTCTCGGGCACTCGGCCTCAACGTCGCGTTGACCGAAGCAATCGCGCTCGGCCACGACTGTGGGCACGGACCGGGCGGCCATGCCAGCGAGGATGCGCTGAGCCCGTACCTCGACGGCGGCTACGACCATGCCGTGTGGGGAGCCGATGTGACGCTGGCGCCGCACAACTTGTGCGTCGAGACGCTCGACGGCATTCGCAACCATTCGTGGTCGCGGCCGGCACCGATGACGCCGGAGGGCGAAGTCGTCTCGTGGGCAGACCGGATCGCCTACGTCTGTCACGATTTCGAGGACGCCGTCGCGGCCGGCATCGTCACCGATTTGATGCTGCCGGCCCCCGTCCGCGCGCTGTGTGGCATCTCTCGTTCGCGCCAGCTCGGCGCATTCATCCACGCGATGATCGAAGCAACGGCACGCACCGGTCGAATCGGGATGATCGACGACCACGCCGCTGCTCTCGCGTGCTTCCGGGCGTTCAACTACGAGCAGGTGTACTTGCGGCCCGCCTCTCGCACACAAGCCACTGCAGTGATCGGGCTCCTCCAGGCGCTGGTCGAGCACTACGCCGATCGTCCGAACCTGCTGCCGGCGCCGTCGGATGACTACGTGCTCACACCATCGGTCGGCGGCTTCACCGCCGGCAGTGCACTTGCCCTGCACGAGGCCGTCCGCTACGTCAGTGGGATGACGGACCGCTTCGCCTGCAGCCAAGCCGGGGCCCTGCTCGGTTGGGGACCAGATCGACTTCCCCAGGGCATCGGCGTCCACCACTGACGAGCTCGCCGACCACTGCAGCGCACCGACATCGCGCCCCGACCACCTGCCGACCCCGCTCCGGAAACGACGAGACCCGGCCAGATCGGCCGGGTTCGCAGCAGTGCTTGCTGAAGTTTGCAGTTGAAAGCGCGCTCTGGGGGACAGAAACGCTCGGGGAACTATTCTGTTTCGAGGGGGAGGACGCTGATCACGCGACGGCCACGGAGCTGGCCGAACTCGACCACGCCATCCTTCAGCGCGAACAGGCTGTCGTCCTTGGCCAGGCCCACGTTGTGGCCGGGATGGAACTTGGTGCCGCGCTGGCGGATCAAGATGCTGCCGGCGGTCACTTCCGTGCCACCGAACTCCTTGACACCGAGCCGCTGCGCATTGGAGTCACGACCGTTGCGGGTTGAGCCACCACCTTTTGTCTTCGACATGGCTGTTCAGCCTTTCGCGATCGATGTGATCTCGACGACGGAGTACTTCTGGCGGTGCCCATAGCGGCGACGCTGATTGGTGCGCCGCTTGTAGGTGAAGCCATCGATCTTCACGCCTTTGACGGTACCGATCACCTTGCCGGTGACGGTGACGCCTGCGAGTTCGGATGGGGTAGCCAGAACCGAATCGCCATCGACGAGGAGGACTGGTGTGAAGGAGACGTCGGCGCCGTCTTCAGTTCCGAGAAGCTCGACCTGCAATTGCTGGCCTTCTGCGACACGTTCCTGCTTACCGCCGGTTGCGATTACTGCGTACATAGCCCCACGACTCTATCCGTGTCGATTTCCGTTTTCCACGCCGCGCGACGCTCAGCCCAGCATCGCGAGATCGACGACCACACCGCGACCGTCGCAGTTCGGGCACTGGTCGGCGAAGTTCGTCAGCAGACCCTCTCCGATCCGCTTTCGCGTCATCTCGACGAGCCCGAGATCGGAGATGTCGAAGACCTGGGTGCGCGTCTTGTCACGGGCCAGCGCATCTTTGAACGCGTCGACGACCTTCTTGCGGTTCTCGCGGATCTCCATGTCGATGAAGTCGATCACGATGATCCCGCCGATGTCGCGTAGGCGCAACTGTCGGGCGATTTCGTCGGCCGCCTCGAGGTTGTTGTGGAAGACCGTTGCCTCGAGGTTGCTGTCCTTGGTGCCGACGTTCTTGCCGGTGTTCACGTCGATCACCGACAGTGCCTCGGTGTGCTCGATGATCAACGAGCCGCCGGACGGAAGCCACACCTTGCGGTCGAGCGCCTTGTGCAGCTGCTCGTGCAGGTGGAACCGCTCGTAGATCGGCAGGCCCTCTTCCTCGGGGTCGTAGTACTCGACCCGGTCGGCCAGTTCTGGATTGAACGCTCCGATGTAATCGTGAACGTCCTCGAACAGGCGCTTGTCGTCGATGATCACTCCGCGGTACTCGGAGTTGAACTCCTCGCGGATCACTCGGACGGCCAATTCGGGCTCGCGATACAGCAGGCCCGGGTTCTGCATCCGCTTGGCCTTGGCCTCGATCGTGTTCCACTGATCGAGCAAACGGGTCATGTCGGCGCGAAGTTCGTGCTCGGACGCGTTCTCGGCGGCGGTCCGAACGATCAAACCGTGCTCGCCGGGCTTGACGCGATCGAGGATGTTGCGTAGTCGCTTGCGGACGTCATCCGGGAGTCGCTTGGAGATGCCATACGTCTTGCTGTTCGGGATGAGCACCACGAAACGACCGGGCAACGACACTTCCTGAGTCAGCCGAGCACCCTTGGCGCCGATCGGATTCTTGGTGACCTGACACACGATCAACTGCTTGGCCTTGAGGATCTGCTCGATCCGGGCGTCCTTGCCGGCGGCGCCGTGACCGCTGTTGGCCGAGCCGCGTTCGACGATGTCCTCCTGGTCGTACTGCACGTCGCCGCGATAGAGCACCGCATTCTTCGGCGTACCGATGTCGACGAACGCCGCCTCCATCCCGGGCAGCACGTTCTGGACCTTGCCGACATAGATGTTGCCGTGGATCTGGCTGACGTCGTCTGCGGGTCTGCTGACGTAATGCTCGACGAGGTTACGGCCCTCCATCACGGCCACCTGGGTCAGGTTGTCGCGCACCTGAACACACATCAGGTACCGGCCGATCGGACGACCGTTGCGCTCGCGCCCGCGACGCTTCTCGAGCACGTCCGGATCGAGTTGGGCGGAACTGCCCCGCCCCGATCCCGACGGATCGGCGTGGCTCGACGCCCCACCGCGCCCGCGACTGGGAGCTGGTCCTGACGCAGCACTGCCAGCAGCAACGCTCCCGCTTCCACCGGCACCACCGCTGCCACTGCTGCGGCGGCGCTTCTTCTTCCCGCCGCCGACCTCGGCATCGACCTCGGCGGCAACGTCTGCGGCGACCGCCCGATCGGATTTCGGCGCTGCGGCCGGCCGGGTATCGCCGATCTGGGGACGGCGAACGAGCGCCGCTTCGGCGGCCTCGCCGGAGGCACGGCCCTCGGAGATGCGCTCGGGAAGTTCAGGCTCGTCGGTCGCCTTTGCCGACGCGCGCTGACGAGGCGTCTGACCGGCCTCGCGCGGTTCCTTTGGTTCGCGAGGCGTTCGCGGCGCGGCCTTTTTCAGCCCAGCATCCGCCGGCTTCGGCGGCGCTGTTGCCGGTCGGACTGTCGCAGCGGTCGGCGGCGGCCCCGAGGTGGACTCGCGCCCGTCGTCGGTCGCGTCCGCGGCGTCACCGGCGGCGGCCAGGTTGTCGACCGCTGCAGCTTTGGGCGCTCGTGCCGGTCGCTTGACGACCTTGGCGGGTGTCGCCCCATCGAGCGCGGCAGCAGCAGTCGCATTATTCGTGGCGGCGACATCAGCCTTCGCACCAGGGTCGGTATCAGGGTCGTCGTCAGCGTCGGCATCGTCGCCGGCATCGGTGCCGTCAGGGTCGAACTCGTCCATCTCACCGTTGGCCGACTTGCCCCGGCCGCGACCGCCCCGTGACCCGCGACGACGCTTGCGCATCGGACGGGGCGTCCCGTCGTCGGCCGTCCCGTCATGGCCGTCGCCGCCACCATCGGCCACGTGGCCATCATCGATCACCCGGCCGCCGTCGGCCAGGCCGGTTTCGGCGACGCCCGCCGCAGTGCTGGGGGCGCGGTCGACCGACCCGAGATCGTCGTTCCTGATTTCGTCCATGGACGCATTCCCTTCCTGTTCGCCCACCAGCGGGGGGGCGGATGCGCGATGGCTGCCTCCGCTGGGACTCACCCGGCCGGCGCCATCGCGCTGCGATTTCAGTTCATATTACGGTCATCTGTGCCACGAAAGGCTTGATGGACCTCTCTGACATGGCATCGCGCGTCGACGGCGAGTCAGCGCATGCGTCGCATGTGCACGCTCTGGACCAGCCCGAACATGGCGAAGTACGTCACAGTGCCGGACCCGCCATAGGAGATGAACGGGAGGGGCAGCCCCGTGATCGGCATCAGCCCGAGCGTCATCGCCACGTTCTGGAACACCTGCCACAACAGCATCGTGAACACACCAGCGCAAATGTACGTTCCGAGGAGGTCGCGAGACAGGTGCGCGATCCGCCAGATGCGGAACAGCGCCAAACCGAACAAGCCGAGCAGAATGGCGCATCCGAGCAAGCCGAACTGCTCACCGATGGCGCTGAACGGAAAGTCCGCCCATTGCACCGGAATGTCGCCCTTGGCGTTCGTGATCGGACCGGCCAGCCAGCCCTTGCCGGTCAAACCCCCCGTGGCCGTGGCCCGCAGCGCATTGCGGCCTTGGAAGATGAACTGCGCGAGCTTCGGGTTGGTCGAGTTCGGATCGAGCCAGGCCCGGATCCGAATCGTCTGATACGACTTGACCACACCGCTCAACAGCGCAGCACCGACCGTGCTCGCGGCCAGCACCGTGATCATCACGATGTACTTCGCCTTCGCTCCGGCGACCAGCAGCAGTCCCATCATCAATGCGACCA
>JAYTOM010000158.1:0-2634 GCA_043747765.1 Actinomycetota bacterium | reverse complement strand
ACGGCCACCGTTCCGGTCGCGCCGAGATCGAGGGCTGGTTCGAGTTCGCCGATGGTCGGCCGATCGACACACTCGCGCTGATGCTGGTGGTCGATGCATTTCCGCCACCGGTGTTCAACATCGAGATGCCGATGGGCTGGGTGCCGACCGTCGAACTGACCGTCCACGTGCGGGGTATTCCGGCGCCCGGCCCGCTGCGCTGCCGGTTCCACAGCGAGTTCATCCAGAACGGATTCCTTCAGGAGGACAGTGAGATCTGGGATTCCGCCGGGACCCTCGTCGCGCAGAGCCGTCAGCTCGCGCTGGTCCCGCGCGGCTGACCGGTCTTGATCGCGAGGGCGATCTCGTAGACCCGGTTTTTCTGTACCGCGAGATGGTCGGCGACTGCGGCGATGGCTGACTTCTTGCTCGCGCCGTCGTCGAGTTGACGGACGAGTTCGGCGTGGATCTCATCGTCGGTCGATTCGGCGGCCGGCGGTGCCCCACCGAGGACGATCACGTATTCGCCGAGTGGCTCACGTGCGGCGACGTGCACGAGCGCCTCGGCCAGCGTGCCGCGCCAGACCTCCTCGTGGATCTTGGTGAGCTCGCGAGCCAGCACGACGCGACGGTGGTCACCGCAGAGCGCGTTCATCTCGGTGAGTGTGCGCACCAGTCGATGCGGCGCTTCGTACAGTACGACGGTGCGTGAATCTGTGCATGCCTCCCGCATCCGGACCGCCCGATCAGGTCCGCTGCGCGGGAGAAAGCCCTCCATGACATAACGGGCGCTGGGCAGACCGGAGATGACGAGTGCCATCACATCGGCGGCTGGACCGGGGACGGCCGACACGATGTGGCCGTGCTCGATCGCAGCAGCGACCAGACGCTCGCCGGGATCGCTGATGCCGGGCGTGCCCGCATCGGTGACCACAGCGACGGTTCGGCTGCCGGCGAGCAGATCCAGCACTTCGTCGATCCGGGCGATCTCGGTGTGTTCGTTGGCGATCGCCATCCGTACGCCACGGATGCCGAAATGAGAGAGCAGCTTGCCGGTCCGGCGGGTGTCTTCGCAGCAGATCAGCGCGGCGTTCTGCAGCGCCTCGATCGCTCGAGGTGACGTGTCGCCGAGGTTGCCGATGGGTGTTGCGACGAGGATGAGCGTGCCCACAGGTCAGGACACCTCGTGGGGATCCGTCATCCGGATCTCCACGGGATCGCCGACGCGCAGGTGCCAGCGCTCGAATGCGCCAGCCTTGGCTTCGACGACGGTGCGCGCCTTCGGCACCGGAAGAGCCATCCGGTAACGGTGCATCGAAGCGATCTTGATCACGACGTTGTCCGCATCGAGGTATGCAACATCGACCGGAAAGCGCATCCCGATGGTGTGCACCCAACGACATTTCGGGATGGCGTAGGCGCCATCCATCGTGTCCCTGCCGAGCAGGCCCTTGGCCTTCTCGGCTCTGGTCGTCGCGACATCCACCGAAGCGAGTACCCGCGCTTCGCTCATCAACCAGGCCATGGGCCACAGCCTGCCACTCCGGCGGTCGGTTGCGTGACGGGTTCAGCGAACCGTGCGGAAGAAAGCACGAACATCGTCGATGAACAGGTCGGGCTCCTCCATCGCGGCGAAGTGGCCGCCGCGATCGAAATGGCTGAAACGGGTCACGTTGTACAGGTTCTTCGCCCAGGCCTCGGGCATCCGGATGATTTCGCCGGGGAAGACGGCACATCCGGTCGGCACCTCGACCCGCTCGAACGGTGGGAACCGACCACTCTTTTGCGACTCGAAGTACAGGCGGGTGCTGGAATTGATCGTGCCGGTCACCCAGTACAGGGTCAGGTTGGCCAGCAGCTGATCGCGTGTCACGGCTGTTTCCAGATCGCCGTCTGGGTGATGCGTCCAATGGTGGAACTTCTCGACGATCCATCCGGCCAGTCCGGACGGCGAGTCGGTCAGTCCGTAGGCCAGCGTCTGCGGGTTCTTGCCCTGGATCTGCTGGTACGCCGAACCACTCTCCATGAAGGCGCCGGTCGCCGCCATCTCCGTCTGTTCCGCCTCGGACAACGGGGTGTCGTCGGGCAGACCGAGCACCATGTTGATGTGAATGCCTGCGACGTGTTCGGCATCGACCACACCGACCTGGCCGGAGATCATCGATCCCCAGTCCCCACCCTGGGCGCCATACCGGTCGTAGCCGAGACGGGCCATCAACACCTTCCACGCTTCGGCGACGCGACGCACATCCCAACCCGCTTCATGGGTTGAGCCGCTCCATCCGTAGCCAGGGATCGAAGGCACCACGACGTGGAACGCATCGGCCGGGTCACCGCCGTGGCGACGCGGATCGCGCAGCGGTTCGATGACGTCGAGGAACTCGGCGACCGAGCCGGGCCAGCCGTGGGTGATGATCAGCGGCATCGCGTCCGGCTCGGGGGAGCGGGCATGGATGGCGTGGACCTGTTGACCGTCGATCGTGGTGAGCAGTTGCGGCCATTGATTGAAGCGGGCTTCGACGACGCTCCAGTCGAACGTCTCCCACGACCGGCACAGGCTCTGCAGGTAGGCGAGGTCGGTTCCGTACTTCCAGTCGGTTCCGGAGATTTCGTCCGGCCAACGGGTATCGGCAAGACGCCGGCGAAGATCGTCGA
>JAYTOM010000157.1:0-15941 GCA_043747765.1 Actinomycetota bacterium | reverse complement strand
GCCTCGGCGATCGCCGTGTCGGCGGTTCGCTGGGCGAGCAGCAGTGTCCGGCTGATGGTGTGGGCCTCGTCGGTGCCTGTATCCGGTTCCCCCAGAACGGGCGCCGCGGTGGGCGCCGAAGGGGTCGCCACCGCCGCCGGGGCCGACTGCACGCCGGTCTGCGCGGCGAGTTCCTGCAGCCGGGAAACCGCGGCTCTGGCCCGAGCCTCCATTGCTGCGGCCTGGGTCTGGGTGGCCTCGATGGACGTGGCCAGACGAGCCAGATAGGCCTTCACCTCACCCGGGTCGTAACCCTTCTTGACGGTCGTGAACGTGGTGGAGGCGACTGACTGTGGACTCAATTCCATGACAGTCGATGCTACGCCGATCGACGACCCGGTACCGAACGGCGAACCGGTTGCTCGGCGCGGTGACCGCAGCGTCCGGTCGATCAGTCGTCGGGACCGTTGTTCATTCGGTTGAGCGGCTTGAGCAGATACACGCCGCTGGCCACTTTCTCCATGCTCCCGTTGAGCCCGTAGCAGATGCCGCTGGCGAAATCGATCAACCGTCGGGACACATCCCGGTCAGTGTTCTCGAGGTTCATGATGACAGGAAAACCCTCTTTGAAACGGTCGGCGATTTCTTGCGCCTGATCGAATCGGCGCGGCTTGACAGTGGCTGGTTCGCCCCCACCAGCCGGCAAGGTGCGTACGTTCGGAGTCGACGGTTTCGGGTTCGTCGGGCGCGGTTGCACCGACGAATCATCGTTCGGTTGCTGCGGTCGACGAGACACGGACTCGTTGTTGAGCGGAAAGCTCGGACGCGCTGGTGTGGCACGCACCATCTCTTCCTCCGGTTCCTGGTAGGAAGTGCGACGCTGCACCTGATCGGGTTCGCGGGGTGTACGGGATGCACGCAATGGACGCTCCGGTTCGGGCGCCATGTCGTAATCGTCGTATGCATCATCGGGGCCAAGACCCAAAAAGTCCATCGCCCGCTTCATGATTGACATCCGGTAAACCCTCCTGGCCTGAGGCTATCCGATCGGAGCGCGCGGTTGGGGACGCGCACCGAACAGAGCGCTGCCGATACGGACATGTGTAGCTCCGCGAATGATGGCACTTTCATAATCTCCACTCATTCCCATCGAACAATTTTCGAGCCCAGCACGATCGGCGAGGCACCGCACTTCTTCGAACGCATGTGCTGTCAGTGTCGCGTCGGTCGATGTCGGACCGACCGTCATCAATCCGTCAACCACGAGTCCTGCTCGGCGGCATTCTTCGACGAGCAGCGGCACCGCCTCGGGTCGGCAGCCGCCTTTGCCGGCCTCATCCGTCACATCCACTTGCACGAAGACCGTCGCATTCGGGGCCCGCCGAGCAATCTCGTTCACCAATGATGATCGGTCAACCGTCTGCCAGACGTCGACGAAGGCTGCGATCGTACGAACTTTGTTGGTCTGCAATTGTCCGATGAAGTGGACGACCGGGCGGGGAGAACCGACCGGACGCGATCTGATCTCATTCATCTTCCGTTGCAGTTCCTGCGCGTAGTTCTCGCCGATGGTCGTGCAGCCGGCGGCCAGCGCGGCGTCGATCGCGTCGACCCCGAACCCTTTCGTGACCGCGATGAGGTGCACGTCACGACCGGGAGCCAACTCGAGGATCCGCGCCCTGACAGTGGCCACTGCAGCGGCGACAGCGGCCGGATCAAGGAGTTTTTCACTCATTGCCGGCGACTCGTGCATCGACCACTGATCTACTTCAGAAACGAAGGCACGTCGAAGTCGTCGTCGTCATCGAGCGGATCAGGTGCGTCGGTCGCGAACAGATCCTTGATGGTCGAAGAGGACTTCGGTGCCTCCGGGCCCTTGGCGCTCGTGCGCCCCCCCGAGGCCGGCGGCGAATCCCAACGATCGAAGCCAGCAGCGATGACCGTGACCTTCAACTCGTCGCCCATCTCGTCGTCGATGACGGTACCGAAGATGATGTTCGCATCCTGGTGAGCAACGGCATGGATGATCTCGGCCGCTGCGTTCATCTCGAACAGGCCCATGCTGGAGGGGCCGGTGATATTCAGCAGGATGCCGCGCGCGCCGTCGATGGCTGCTTCCAGCAATGGACTGCTGATTGCTGCCCGTGCCGCGGTCTCGGCGCGGTTTTCGCCACTGGCCTGGCCGATGCCCATCAAGGCCGAGCCGGCATTCGACAGGATCATCCTCACGTCGGCGAAGTCGGTGTTGATCAGGCCCGGGGTGGTGATCAGATTGGTGATGCCGGAGACGCCCTGCAGCAGGACCTCGTCGGCCATCTTGAACGCATTGAGAACGCTGGTCTTTTCGTTGGCGACCGTGAGCAGTCGGTCGTTCGGGATGACGATCAGTGTGTCGACCTTCTCCTTCAGCTTCGTGACCCCGGTATCAGCCTGTACCGAACGTCGACGGCCCTCGAACGCGAACGGGCGGGTGACGACCCCGATGGTCAGCGCGCCCATCTTCTTGGCAATCTCGGCAATCACGGGGGCAGCGCCTGTTCCCGTGCCACCACCCTCGCCGGCGGTGATGAACACCATGTCAGCGCCCTTGATCATCTCTTCGATCTCATCGGCGTGTGATTCACCTGCGGCGCGACCGACTTCTGGATCGCTGCCTGCTCCGAGGCCTCGGGTGAGCTCGCGACCGATGTCCAATTTGACGTCCGCATCGCTCATCAACAGCGCCTGCGCGTCGGTGTTGACAGCGATGAACTCGACACCCTTCAGCCCGGCGTCGATCATCCGGTTGACGGCGTTCACACCACCACCGCCGACGCCGATGACCTTGATCATCGCGAGATAATTTTGTGGTGCGCCTGCCATCAGGGGACCTCCGAACCTCTACTGAAACGTGGGACGTCGCAGACGAGGGCCTGGACGGGACTTTCTTGCAGCCATCCTGCCACGTCCAGCCCTTCGAGTGAGGGAGGGTGGTCGACAGAACGGCCGGTAGGATCGTATGCCGCTGAACTGCGGATTGTGTCAGTGTTGACTGCAGCCCGGTTCGACGGTGCTGACATCGAGTGTGGTCGTGCACTGGGCACCTTCGGTACGCTTCAGGAACGCTTCGAGTCGAGTCAACTTGTCGAGCAACTGGGTCGGCGCTCCAAAGACGACTTTAGCGCCACTGTGGAACGCCAGCCCGAGGGCACCGGTGTCGGACACGGTGACCGATGTCGTCCGCGAACGCACAGCGGGACTCAGCGCTTGGACCAGTTCGGCGGCATGGGTGAAGGCGACACCCGACGACGTTCCGGCGGAAGCGTTGACACCGGGGCCGGTGATCAACATGAACTCGATCGGCTGCCCCTGGATCACGTCGACCACCACACCGTCGATGTCGATGATCCGGAATTTGCTGTCGGAACCCTGATATGTGGCCAGCGGTACACGGTCGAGAATCTCGATCGACGCACTGTGGGGGAACGCGGTGGTGACACGTGCATCGCGCACCCATGGCGAACGCTTCAGTTGCACCTCGATCGAACGGGTGTCGATCAGCAGCACTGGATGTCCGGCAAGTCGGTCGACGGCAGCAGCGAGGTCGGTCTGCGACATCTCGCTCCCACCGCTGATGGTGATCTTGCTGCGTTGCACGGCGAACAATCCGGACCCGAGCGCCGCCAGGATGGCCGTGAGCAGGAGCACCACCACGCCGGCGAGCACGAACCAACGCAATCGGCGACGGCCGACGGCGCGCTTGACAGCAATCCGACGGGCACGCAAGCGAGGATCCATCGACGCCGATGCGCCCGTCGCAATCGGGATTCCTCCTGAAGCACCCTCGAAGTCGTCGTCGGCGATGAGGATCGTCGTGCGCTCGGCGTGGATCGAGGCCTCGGTCGATCGGTCCCCCCCTCGCAACCGGTCGCCGGCTTCCTCGTCCAGATACAAGGCATCCGGCAGGTCGTCTTCGCCACCGATCTTGATCGTCGTCTTGGCGACCGGAACGGGCGCCGTTGGTCGCGCATCATCCGCGACGACATCCACAGGCACGACATCGGCAGGCACAGGCACTGGCGCGACATCCGCTGGTACGAGAGGCGCTGGTACGAGAGGCGCTGGTACGACAGGGGCAACAGGCACGGCCTGCGTCAGTCCGAGCATGATGTCGATCGCCGGGTCCTCGAGGTCGATCGGGACCGCGTCGGTCGGCTGATCACTGGCGAAGGCTGCGAGCAACTCTTGGAGCGCCTTGTCCGGAACATCACCCTCACCCAACGGCAGCTTGCGACGTGCTCGGTCGCTCATTGTCCCGCCCCGATCAGGATGCCCACTTCTTCATCGATGGGTGCATCATCGAACCCGATCAGACGCACCTCGCTGCGCAGCGCGAATCCGGTCTCCTCGGCGACGCGACGACGAACCAAGTCGATCAGCGCAACCACGTCGCCGCTGCTGCCGCCCTCGGAGGCCTGGATGAAGTTGGCGTGCTTCGACGAGACGGACGCCGAACCCAATCTGTGACCGCGTAGACCGACACGCTCGATCAGCTCGCCTGCCGCCAGTTCGCCGGGAATGGGGTTGACAAAGACCGAGCCGGCGTTCTGTCCACCTGGCTGCTTCTCGCGACGCCATCGGACGACCTCGTCGATCAGTTGCAGCGACGTGTCGCTGTCGCCGTGCACCAATTGGATGCGTGCTTGGACGACGATCTGATGGCTCGCCAGGTCGCTTCCGCGAAAACGCATTCCCAAGTGTTCGGTGGCGACCCATGCGGAGCAGTTCGTCCGCAAATCGAAGATCCACGCGTCGACCAGGCACGCCCGCATATCGCCGCCGTGACCACCGGCGTTCATCCGCACCGCGCCCCCCACGCTGCCCGGCACGCCCACCGCCCACTCGAAGCCCGCCAGTCCGTCAGCGACGAGCCGCCGAGCCAACTGGGGAAGCGCGACTGATGCGCGTGCTGTGACTCGCGTGCCGTCGACCCGGTGGCCGCGCGCACCGTCATCGACCATGTCGTCGAGCATGATCGCGATCCCGTTGTAGCCCGCGTCGGCCACGAGCAGGTTCGAACCTCGGCCGACGACCAACGTCGGCAGTTCGGTCTCGGCCACGACGGCTGCGATCATGGCGAGGTCGGAAACCAGTCGCGGGCGCACCATCAGCGCTGCCCGACCACCGACCCTGTACGTGGTCAACGGCGCCAACGGCACATCACGTCGAGCCAGCGCGCCGAGCATCGACGATGCGCGTTCGATCCGGTCTCTGCCGTCCGTCATTTCGATCATTCGTCCGGCCGATCCGACGTGTTCCGTCCGGATGCCTGGCGCGCCGCGATGACCTCTTCCGGCAGAGATGCGATGTCACCACATCCCATTGATATGCACACATCGTGCGGCCCGAGGGTGCCCGCCAAGTAGTCGACGAGATCGGTTCGCCTGGGAAGCCAGACGACGGCAGTCCGCGGATGTGCGTCGAGGATCGCGTTGACGACCAGCTTGCCTGTCACTCCGGGAATCGGTTCGGTGCCCGATGCGTAGATGTCGGTGATCACCACAACGTCAGCGTCGACGAATGCGTCCCGGTACGCAGGCCACAGTTCGGCCATCCGGTTGTATCGATTGGGCTGGAACACCACGACGATCCGCTTCCACTGATCACCGCTGTTGCGCGCTGCCGCCAGCACCGCAGCGATCTCGCCGGGGAGGTGCGCATAGTCGTCGACGAGTGTCGCTCCCCCACTGTGGCCGCGGATGTCGAACCTCCTGGCAACCCCGCCGAAGCGCCCGAGAGCCGCCGCCACGACGTCGAACTCGATGCCGATCTCCATCGCCATTGCCACGACGCTCACCGCGTTCTGGACGTTGTGTACACCACGAAGCGGCAGATGGACCTCGCCGAGATCGTTGCCGTTGTGTTGCACCCTGAAGAAGAATAATCCGCCGTCGGCACGCAGCCCGACAGCGCGATAGCTCGCTGCTGGAGAGAGGCCGTACGTCGTTGCTTGGTGGCGTATCGCCAGTTCGGCACACACCGCGTCGTCTGCGCAGAGCACCTTCGGTCCCGGTATGTGGGTGAGATAGGTGTCGAAGCTGTCGACGATCGCAGCGAACGAACCGAAGTGATCGAGGTGGTCGACCTCGACATTGGTGAGGATCGTGCCGTACAGCGGCAGCTCCAGATGAGTTCCGTCGCTCTCGTCGGCCTCGACGACGAACCACTCGCCACCAGTCCATTGACCACCGGTGCCCATGTCGGTGACATCGCCACCGATCACGAAGCTCGGTCGCAGATCGGCCTCGGCCAGGGCGAGCATGAGCATGCTCGATGTCGTCGTCTTCCCGTGGGTTCCGGCGACCCCCACGCTGCGCGCCTGGGCGCAGATGCCCGCAAGCATGCCGGCCCGACGGAGGACGAGAACGCCGGTTCGACGCGCTTCGTCGAGTTCGATGTTGCGATCGGGTACCGCCGTGGATGCGGTGACAGCATCCACGGCGTGGATGACTGCCCTGTCGTGTCCCACATGGATCGCAATCCCTGCGGCGCGCAGCCGATCGAGAATCGGCTTCTCGCGCAGATCGCTGCCGGACACGTCGTGACCCATCTCGGCCAGGACAATCGCGATCGCGCTCATCCCCGGACCTCCGACCCCCACGACATGAAGGCGTTGGTGAACACCGAGGTCGATCGGCGGCACGGTCATCGCCCGGCCGCCACTTCTTCGATCAGTCGTGTCAACCGGCCACTGCGGTGTGCCTCGCCGGCGGAATAGGCAGCGGATCCCATCGCCGCCAACGCCACCTGATCGCGAATGAGTTCGCCCACCGCTGCGGTCAACACGTCGCTGGTCAGGTCGGTCTCGCTGATCACGGTCGCCGCCCCGACATCGCCGAGAATCCGTGCGTTGTCCGTCTGGTGATCGTCCGCAGATGCCGCCCATGGCACGATGATCGCAGGCATGCCGACTGTCGAGAGTTCGGCAATCGTGCTCGCTCCTGCCCTGGTGATCATCAGATCTGCAGCGGCGTAGACCCGCACCATCTGATCCTCGTAACCAACCACGGTGTACATGATGCCCCGCGCGCCGGTTCGTTCGGTCGCAGCGTCGCCGAGGAAGCGTTCGCCGACCACGTGCCGAACAGCGATGTCGGTGCGGTCGGCCAACGTGTCGACCATCGTCGTCACGGCGTCGTTCAACACTTTCGACCCGAGCGACCCGCCGAACACGGCGACCACGAACCGGTCGTCCGGAATCCCGAGGGCTACCCGTGCCTCGTCGCGCTCTGCCGAACGATCGAGCAGGATCAGGTCGCGTCGTACAGGTGCCCCGGTGTACTGGGCACGCGGCAACCGTGAACCCTCGAAGGCAACGGCGCACGTCGTCGCGAATCGAGCGCTGACGCGACTGGCCAAACCGGGAGTCCGGTCGTAGCTGACGACAACAACAGGAATTCGCCGTATCCAGGCCGCGAATGTGGCAGGAAAGCTCGCGTATCCACCGACTGAGATGACGACAGCCGGCCGCAATTGCTTCAACAGCGACCGCGCCTGTGCGATCGAGCGGATCAGCTTCACCGGAAATGTGAGGTTGCTCCTCGCCAGCCGCCGTTGCAGGCCGACGACATCGAGAAAGTGGTAGGGGTACGAGGACTGCGGGACGAGGCGCGTCTCGATGCCCCGCTCGGCACCGATGTACACGATCTCGTCGGCGCGATGACCAGCGGCGACAAGTGCGTCAGCGATTGCGAGTGCCGGCAGGACGTGACCGGACGTGCCGCCACCGGTCACCACGGCGAATGCTGTCGGTTGCATGGGCGAACGCGCCTATCGCGAGACGCGCGGGACGTGACGAGCGACGTTGAGCAGGAGGCCGGCGGCTGTCATGCACACGAACAGCGAACTGCCACCCGATGAGACGAACGGAAGGGTGAGACCTGTCACCGGCATCACACCACTGACACCGCCGACGTTGATCACGGCCTGAACCGCGAGCCACGCGACGATGCCGCCTGCCAACAACTGGCCGAAGCGGTCACGGGCGGCCAGGGCGACTTGAGCGCCACCCCAGCAAAGAAGCAGGAAGCTTCCGATCACGGCGATGACACCGATCAGTCCGAGTTCCTCACCGATCACCGCGAAGATGAAGTCGCTGTGCGCGAGGGGCAGGTATCCCCACTTCGACGGCCCACTGCCGACGCCGGTGCCACTGACGCCACCCGTGGCCATACCGATCATCGCCTGATACACCTGATAGCTGAGATAATCCTTGTGTCCCGTGATGTCGAGAAAGGCCGTGAAACGGTCGACTCGGAATTGGCTGCTGAAGACGAACACGAGCGTTGCACATGTGGCGATTGCGCTCATCCCCAACATCGGAGTCAACGGGGCCCCGCCGACGAACAGGACGGCGAAGACGAGCGCGCCGAGCACGATGGCGGACCCGAGGTCGCCCTGCAACATGCAGAGGGCGCACCCGACGCCCGCTGCGAACATCAGCGGCCAAAACGTGCGGCGGAGGTTGGACATCTCCTTCTCGCGTCGGGCGAGCAGGTCCGCGCAATACATCAGCATTGCCAGCTTCAAGAATTCCGACGGCTGAAATCCGATCGGTCCGAAGAACACCCACGCTTTGGCTCCGTTGAGCGAGGAGCCGACCCCCGGCACGAACGGCAGCATCATCAGACCGAACGCTCCGACGAGGATGAACGGGATCAATCGCCGCCAGCGGTGGTACGGAACACGAGTCGTGATCAACATCGCGACCCCCCCGAGAACCGCCCAGAGCAACTGACGATTGAACAGCCGCCACGGAGAACGACCCTGGTGGAGCGAGGTGATCGCGGAGGCCGAGAACACCATCACGAGCCCGAGCATGGTCAGGAATGTGACGACCATGCAGATCATGTAGAACGCCATCGGGGGCGGCCCGAGCGGCCGCGTGATGGCTCGGCGGGACGGGTGCCCGCGTTGTGCAGTCGTGCGCTCCAGCGCCTGGCGGCGGCGGTCGCCGATGAGAGTCGTGCCCGTTGTCATGATGCGGCCTTTGCTTGGCTGGCGAGGTGGTCGAGCACCCGATCGTGGAAGTCCCTGCCGCGAGCCGGATACCCGCCGTTCGGGCCCTGCGGGTACCAGTCGAAACTCGCGCATGCCGGCGACAGCACGACCGCGTCCCCGGCAATCGCCAAGTCACTCGCCACCGACACCGCCTCGGCCATCGAGCTTGCACGCCGGACCGGACAGATGTCGTCGAAGATGCCGGCGATGACGTCGGCGGCTTCGCCGATGGCGACGACAGCGCGCATCCTGTGGGGTTCCGAGCCGAGTTCGGTGAGATCGAGATCCTTGTTGCGGCCCCCGGCGATCAGCACCAGGGAATCGAACGCGCGGATCGCAGTGATCGCCGCGTGCGGTGTGGTGGCCTTGGAATCGTCGAACCAACGCACTCCGTTGCCTTCGCCGACGAGCTCGAGACGGTGGGCCGGGCCAACGAAGCGGCGCAGCGCCGTGACGATGGCTGCATTGTCGGCCAATCCGCTCTCACTCACCAGGGCTGCCGCGGCAAGCGCGTTCGTGATGTCGTGCGGCAGCGATCGGCGCATCTCCGACACAGCACAGATCGGACCGGATGGCCCGATCAGCATCCCACCGACGCCGGGAAGGCTGCTGCAGCGGTAGTCGGCTGCGGACAGACCGAACGTGATGTGCCGGGCGGGCGCACGGGCGAGCTGCGCCATCACCGCCGGATCGTCGATGAAGCCGATCGCGACGTCGGTCGGACGTTGGTACATCCAGATCCGAGCCTTGGCAGCCTCGTATCCGGCGAGGTCGGCGTGCCAATTCAGGTGGTCGGGCGCGAGGTTGAGCCAGACAGCGGCGTCCGGTCGGAAGCATGTCGTCCAGCTGAGCCGGAAGCTGGTGCACTCGACGACGAACGCCTCGATGGTGTCGTCGTCGATCACGGCGATCAGGGGGGTCTCGGTGTTACCGACCGCAACGGCTGCGAGACCAGCGGCACGCAACATTTCGGTGGCGAGCAAGGTGGTGGTCGTCTTGCCGTCCGTTCCTGTGATCGCCAGTATCGGGCGGGGTCCACCCGACCGCGACTGCTCCCACTCGGCGGCCAGATCGATCTCGGTGCGCAATGGCTTGGCGGCCGCCATGGCTGCGAGCACGACCGTGTGCGACTCGGCGACGCCAGGTGCCGGAGCGACGAAATCAACCGATGAGACCAAGTGCTCGATGGTTGCGGCACTCGGCGTCACGTGCAACGCGATACCGAGTTCATCACAGACAGTCTGCTTGTGAGGGGTCACATCATCGTCGGCGGCAATGACATCGAAGTGGCGCGCGACGAGTGCTCGCATCGCTGCTTCGCCTGCGACAGCAACGCCATACACAAGCACGCGGGTCCGGGCCATCAGCCGCCCACCTGCTTGGAGAAATCGGCGATGAACAGGGCCAGAGCACTCGCCACGCAGATTCCCGAGATCAACCAGAACCGGATGATCACCGTGGTTTCCGGCCATCCGAGCAGTTCGAAGTGGTGATGGATGGGCGACATCCGGAACAGGCGCTTCTTGCGCCCACTGGCCTTGAACACCAGCATCTGGATCGCGACCGACCCGGCCTCCATGACGTTGATTCCACAGATCAGGACGAGGAGCACCTGCGTGTTCAACGTCAGCGCAAGCAGGGCCAGAGCGGTGCCGAGCCCAAGCGCACCGACGTCACCCATGAAGATCCGCGCAGGTGCTGCGTTGAACCACAGGAATCCGCCGCAGGCGCCCGCGAACGCAGCCGCCATCACCGCGAGATCGAGTGGATTGACCACGTCGCTGTAAATGCCTCGATACCGCAGGGCGATGTATCCGATGATCGTGAACGCGAGGAAACCCATCAGCGCCGATCCGCCGGCCAGACCGTCGAGACCGTCGGTCACGTTGACAGCGTTGCTGGTCGCCCAGATCATGGTGCCCGCCCACAACACCCACACGTACCACGGCATGTGCCAACCGGGAAGCGTGGCTCTCGTGATGGAGAACGTGCGGCTGATACCCGTCGATTCGACCAGCCACAACGCAATCGCGCAGCTCAACCCGAGCGTGATGTAGCTCTTCTTCTTCCAAAAGATTCCGCGATTGTGAGCCCTCTTGACCTTGATGTAGTCGTCGAGGAAACCAATCGTCGACATCACCAGAATTCCGACCCAGGCAATGACCGCCTGATCCGAAAAGGCGAGCTCGCGGACGTGCGCGAACATCCATCCGACGAACGCTGCGACCACGATCGCAATGCCACCCATTGTTGGGGTGCCGGCCTTGTTCATGTGGTGCTCCGGGCCGCGATCCTCCTTGCCGAGAATCGGCTGACCCTTACCGCGTTTGCGGAAGAAACCAATCAAGACGCGGGAGCCGATCAGAGACACCAGCATCGCGACCGCGCCGGCGAACATGATCGCGATCACGAGGCGGCCCCCGGCTGGATGCGCAGCAACTCGAGGACGACGCCCCGATCGTCGAAATCGATCGACCATGAACTGAACGTCTGAGTGGTTTCGTGTCCCTTGCCTGCGATGATGACGATGTCTCCTGCGCCTGCCGAACGCAACGCAGCGGCGATGGCATCACGACGATCGAGTTCAACGGCAATCAGGCCACGGTAGTCGGCAGGTACGCCTCGGATGATGTCATTGGCAATCGCCGCTGGGTCCTCTGACCTGGGGTTGTCAGCCGTGATGAAGATCTGATCGGCTGCCGATGCTGCAACACGTCCCATCTGTGGCCGCTTGTCGCTGTCTCGGTCCCCCCCACAGCCGAAGACGACGATCACCCGACCTTCGCCGACGATCTCTCGTGCCGCGCCGAGCACCTCCGTGAGAGCATCAGGAGTGTGCGCGTAGTCGATGACGACCTCGTAGCCCTGTCCGGCGACGACCGGCTCGAATCGTCCGCGCACGGGCGTGGTCGCGGCCAGCGCCACAGCAATCTCGGCTGGCTGGTGGCCGAGGACGGCGAGCGCCGTTGCGGCGGCGAGACTGTTCATCACGTTGAATCGACCACCCAAGCGCACGGAGACCCTGCTCCCACGCCAGGTGTAACTGTGCTCGAACGGTCCGATCTCGACGTCGACCGCGTCCGCGAACTGAAACCCGACAACCGGAATGTCCGCAGCGTCCATCAACAATCGGCCGTGGACGTCGTCGATGTTGACAACTGCCCGCTCGCTGAGTGACGGTGCGAAAAGGCGTGCCTTCGCCGCAAAATACTGCTCGTCGGTGCCATGCAGGTCGAGATGATCCTGGCCCAGATTGGTGAACACACTGACACTGAAACGGGTGCCAATGACCCGACCGAGCGCCAGCGCGTGCGACGAGACTTCCATCGCCACCGCAACGCAACCGTCGTCTCGGAACTCGGCCAGTCGTTGCTGCAGTTCTGGAGCTTCCGGGGTCGTCTTCGATCCGGACAACGTGCCGATCACCCCGGTGGGTCGGCCCAGCGCGTCGAGCGCGCAGGCGATGATGTGAGCAGTCGTCGTCTTGCCGTTCGTACCCGTGATTCCGACAACAGTCAACGATCTGCTCGGATCCCCGTGAAATGCAGCTGCCAACAGACCCATCGCATCGACCGTGTTGTCGACGACGATCTGACTGGCCGATCCAGTGGAGGCGACCGGTCGATCGACGACGACTGCGGCTGCGCCATCCGTCTCGACAGTCGGCACGAATTCGTGCCCGTCGCGATGCGCACCGCGAACGGCGAAGAACAGCGCTCCTGGTTGGACGCTTCGCGAGTCGAACGAAAGGCTCGTGATCATCGGATCAGAGACGGAGATCGGCGGATGAACGTCGCGAACGACGACATCGGCTGCCGCCAACAGCCATGAAAGCGATCGAGATGCTGGCTCGCCTGCTGTCATTTGGCTGGGCATCCGCCATTGGGGTTCGGCGGTTGAATGCCGAGTTGGTGCATGACCGTCGGCACGAACGCCTGAAACACCGGTGCCGCTGCGGTGCCACCGAAGTGGGTCAGGTCTCCGACCGCAGCTGGCGGCTCGTCGATCGAGATCAGGGTCGTGACCTGAGGTGCCTCAGCCGGGAAGAATCCAACGAATGACGCGTAGTACTTGGCGTCGACACCCTGGGTTCCGTACACGCCGTTCACGGCTTTGATCCCGGTGCCTGTCTTGCCGGCGATCGTCAGCCCTGGGACCTTTGCCGCCTCGCCGGTGCCCTCGCAGACGACGGCACGCATCAGCAGGTTCATCTCCTGCGCCGTTTGCGGTGTCACGACTTGATGTGTCGCCGAGGGCCCCGCAGGCACGACCTGACCGTCGTTGCCGATCGTGCCCTGCACAAGGCGGGGTGCGACATAGACGCCGTTGTTGGCAATGACATTGACGGCGCTGGTGAGCTGAATGGCGGTCGCACACACACCGTAACCGTATGCCTTCGTCACCTTCTCCGTCCCCTGCCACTGTTGCCAAGGCTTCAACTGGCCTGCGGTCTCAGAGGGAAAGTCGAGGGCTGACTTCTGACCCAGTCCGAAGGATGTCATGTAGTCGTACTGGCGCTCTGGTCCGAGCAACTCCGACTCACCGATGGTCCCGATGTTCGACGACTGGACGAGGATGTCCTTGGTGCTCATCGCCACGGTGTTGTGCGGTTCGGCGTCGCGGATGACCTGCCGCCACTTCGTACCCTTGTTGTAGATCTTGTAGCCGGGAACCTGGAACGATGTATCGGGAGCGATGAGGCCGGCGTTCAAGGCCCCTGACGTCGTGATGACTTTGGCAACCGAGCCCGGCTCCTCACAGGCAACAGCACCGAGGTTCGCTGAGCTGACGTGATAGGTACCATCGGGACTCCTTTCGACGCTGGCCATGGCGAGGACGTCGCCCGTCGCGCTCTGCATGACGACGGCGGTGCCCCCCTTTGCCCCCAACGTGCTGACGCGCAGGAGCAGGGCCTGTTCGAGCGAGAATTGGATCGAACGGTCGATCGTGAGAACAAGATCGTGACCGGGAACAGCGGCGACCGAGACCGTGCTCGACCCGGGGATCGCGTTGCCCTTCGTGTCGTGTTCCTGCACCAGCTCTCCGTCGGTGCCGGTGAGCAGCGCGCTGTACTGCAGTTCCAGGCCGGCAATCCCTGTGCCGTCTGTATCGGTCCTGCCGATCAGACCACGCGCGAGATCGCCGCCCGGTACGACCCTTGTGTTCTCCGGGAACGAATCGACTCCCGCCAGCTTCAACGACATCACCGTATGGGCTGTTGCTTCGTCGACCTGGCGGGCGACATAGACGAATCCCTTGGACTTGTCGGCCATCGCCGTCGCCAACGTCTGCTCTTTGGCCGGCGTCAGCTGCAGCGTCGCGCCGAGGACCGATGCAGTGCCGACCGGATCGAGGACGAGCTTGGGATTGACGAAGACGGTGGTCGCCGGAACGGAGAGCGCCAGTTCGTCGCCGTTGCGATCGAAGATCACGCCGCGGCTGGCCCGCAGTGTGGTTGCTTGGGTGCGTTGATGCGTGCCGGCCAGTGTGTAGCTCTGCGCATCCGTTGTCTGCAGCATCGTGATCCGGAACAGAATGCCGCCGAAGATCACAACCGCCGCGATCAAGAACGCAAGCAGTCGAGTACGAGGGGTTCCAGCGCGGAAGACGCCGGGGATCGGCAATCGCGGGCGACCACTCGGGCTGGTCAACGTCCTCGCCTTGCGGCGTCGCCGGGTCTTCTCGACCCGCTGCAAGGGTCGGTCACGCGGAGCTATTGCCGCTTTCGGCAGCTTCGCCGGTCTCGGTGGCTTGACCGCTTTCGGGCGTTTCACCGCTGTTGCAGCATTCATCGCGTTCAGTCGTTCGTTCCGCCTCGGCTGCTCGACGTACTCCGACATCCGCTGATCGCTACGGCCGTGAGCACGACCGCCGCGCCCGATGCGCGATCCCCGCTTGGCCGATCCGGAACGCCGGGCATCGGCGATGTTCGACACTTTCGACGGCGTCCGTGGGACCGTCGGGCGGGACGCGGCCGGACGGGCAACGTGCTCGCGCTCTGGCACATGGCGCCGAGCCAGAGCACGCTGACGGGCGAGCTCCAGTTCCAATTCGCGAACGGTCATGGCACGGGCGCAGTCACGGCTTTGACCGTGCCGAATTGATCGAGGGACGTCAGTGCGGTATCGCCGACGTCAGCCGGCAAGGCGCTCGCTGCGGCCTTGACGGCTGCGGCGACATCGGGTGTGACCGTCATGAAGTCGCTGGCACCCGCTGCCGACATACCGAGCCGATCGGCCTCCACCGCGAGCCGATTCGGCGATCGAAGCTCTGCTCGCTGGCGGCGGAGCACGTCGTACCGACTCCGCGCCACGACGACGTCCTTTTCGACCTTGTCGAGAGCGAGTTGGTTCCGGGCGATCTGGGTTTGGAAGGCAACCGTGCCGATGAGCATCCCGAAGATCAGCAGCCCGCCGAGCACCACCAGCGACATCGCCCGCCGGCGACGTGGCACGACAGCGAGCTGGGGCCGCGGAATCGAGGTCGTGTGTGCATTCGGTCGCCGCGACGGGTGGGAACCGGCGCGCACCATCGGGCGGCGTTGGAGGGGTGACCGATTCAGGTCTCGTTGTCGAACAGCCAGCCCGTGGTCGGGCGCGAATTCGTGGAGGGGTGCGATTGCCGCCATCTCAGCGTGGCTCCGTGGTTTCGTCGAGGTTGCCGATGACGTCCTGTTCGATCTTTTCGACGACCCGCAGACGCGCAGACGCAGCGCGGCGGTTGCCCGCGATCTCGTCCGTGGTCGGGGTCTTCGCGATCCGCCGAACCAGGCGGACGGTCCGCAGCGCTCCGCAGACGCATGGCAGGTTCGGCGGACAGACGCAGTCACCGGTCTCTGCCGAACGGAAGCGCTCCTTGACGATTCGATCCTCGCCCGAATGGTAGGACAGCACGGCGACCCGGCCGCCGATGACGGTGGCCGA
>JAYTOM010000156.1:0-19794 GCA_043747765.1 Actinomycetota bacterium | reverse complement strand
GAGGCCCCCGACTTGATTTTCAGCGGCTCGACATGCACCGGTGGAAGCGGACACGGGGTGGTGTTCGCGACGGGGATGCACACCCAGTTGGGTCGTATCGCAGCGCTTTCCCAGGACGTGGTGGTCGGCCAAAGCCCGCTGGAGCGCCAGGTTCGACGGGTCGCGTGGATCATCGCGCTCGTCGCAGTCGGGATCGGCGTGGCATTCGTGCCGTTGGGAATACTGGCCGCCGGGTTGTCACTGTCGGCGACGACGATCTTTGCAGTTGGCTTGATCGTCGGCAATGTGCCCGAGGGATTGCTCCCGACAATCACGCTTGCCTTGAGTGTCGGGGTCCGCGCTCTGGCCCGACAGGGCGCCTTGGTCAAGCGGCTGAGCGCTGTTGAAACCCTCGGTTCGACGACCGTCATCTGTACCGACAAGACCGGCACGCTCACAGCGAACCAGATGAAAGTCGTCTCCGTCTGGAGCGCGGGCGGAGAGTTCGATCTCGATTCGCGACTCGAAGGGACCATCGTCCCGATCGACCCGGTGTTGCGACAATTGGGGTCGGCATTGGCGGGTTGCACGTCGGCGACCGTCGACGACGCTTCCCCCGACACGGTTGTCGGCGACCCGACCGAGACAGCGTTGCTGCTCGCAGCCAGACGTCTGGGCGCCGTCGTCGATACGGAGGTCAGGCAACGATCGCGTCGAACAGTCTTTCGTTTCGACCCTGGGGTCAAGTTGATGTCGACCATCGACGACGTCGACGGAGCGCGCTGGGTGCATACCAAAGGTGCACCGGAGGCAGTGCTGACCCGGTGCACCACCCTGCTCGGTGCCGATGGCATCGAGGTCCCGTTGGGGACACAGTGGCGGGCGACGATCGACGCCATTGTGACCGGGCACGCCGAGCAGGGCTTGCGTGTACTGGGCGTCGCCCACCGAGAGATAGCAGGACCCATCCCCTCGACGCGCCTGGAGGCAGAAAGCGGACTGTGTCTCGTCGGGCTGGTGAGCCTGTCCGACCCGCCACGCCCCGAGGTCGCCGACGCAGTCGCCCGCTGCCACCAGGCCGGCATTCGAATCATCGTCGTCACCGGAGACCATGGCCTCACTGCTCGAGCGGTCGCCCGCCAGGTCGGCATCGACGCCGACCGCGTCGTCACCGGGGCTGAACTCGACACGATGAGCGAGCCTGATCTCGACGAACTCCTCACCGAGCATCGCGAAGTCGTCTTCGCCCGCAACTCCCCCGAAGCGAAGTTGCGCATCGCTGATGCCCTGCGGTCGCTCGGCGAGGTCGTGGCGATGACCGGCGATGGCGTGAACGATGCTCCCGCCCTACGCCGCGCCGACATCGGCATCGCCATGGGCATCTCTGGCACTGACGTCGCCCGCGACGCAGCGGCGATGATCCTTACCGACGACAACTTCGCGAGCATCGTCACTGCCGTCGGCGAGGGACGCAGGGTCTACGAGAACGTCCGCAAGTTCATCTTCTACATCTTCGTTCACGCCACCCCCGAAGTCATCCCGTTCCTGCTCTACGCGCTCAGCGGGGGGCGGATCCCGCTCCCTCTCACCGTGCTCCAGATCCTGGCCATCGATCTCGGAACCGAAACCCTGCCGGCGCTGGCCTTGGGACGCGAACCGGCCGAGCCGGGGTTGATGGACCGCCCACCCCGACCAACCACCGAGGGCATCATCCGCCCCGGGATGTTGTTCCGAGCGTGGGTGTTCCTCGGCCTTCTCTCGGCAGGGCTTGTCATCGGCGGCTATTTCTTCGTCCTCATCCGCGCCGGATGGCACCCCGGCGACGCAGTGGGGAACGGAACCCCGCTTTATCACGCCTACCAACAAGCAACGACCACTACGTTCCTCGGCATTGTCGCCTGCCAAGTCGGCACCGCGTTCGCTGCTCGAACCGAACGGGCCTCACTTCGTCACGTCGGCCTGGCCACCAACCCTTTGCTGCTCTGGGGAATCGCGTTCGAACTCGCGTTTGCCGCTGCTGTCACCACGGTCCCCGGCCTGCGCAACCTGTTCGGCACGACAACCCCGCCCCTGGCCGTGATTCCCATCTTGATCACGTTCCCGATCCTGGTTTGGGGGGCCGACGAACTCCGCAGATGGCGACTCCGCCGAACCGACCGCCGATGATCATCTCGGCCACCCTGCGCCGTCGCATCCGAAACGTCTGTCGTGCGCGGCCGTTGATACCGTCGCATCGAGAACAGGGTCGGTCGACAGCCAGGGTGATCGGAGCGACAGTGTCCGCAGCGCAGAATCAACCGTGGCGGCCGCCGGTCACGCTTTGTGGGCTGGCGGTCGCGGGATTGTTGATGGCTGGCTGCGGAACCCGCCTCGACCACAGCGCCTTCACGCAGAGTTCCGACCTCGGCGTGCCCGCCCCGGCTACGACGGCGACACCGTCATCGGTTGTCGGCGCGGCCACCGACGTCGGTGTCAGTGCGTCGACGATCACCCTCGGGCTGGTGGTCAGTAAGACCAGCCCGCTCGGTGCGGAGACCTTCAGCGGCCCCATGTACGGCGCACTGGCATTCGTGGCCGACGTCGACGCACACGGCGGCATCGACGGCCGCCAGGTCAAGCTGGTGGTGTGCGACGATAGGGCCACAGGTGCCGGCAACACCCGCTGCGTTCACACGTTGATCGACGATGACAAGATCTTCGCGTTCGTCGGCAACGCGATCTTCGACTATGCGGGCGCGTCGTACGTCGAGCAAAAGGGGGTGCCCGACGTCGCAGGTGAGCCGATCGGCAACAGCTACGACCAGTACTCGCACCTGTGGTCCATCTATGGCACCCAGTCACCGCGCGACGGAACGGTCGGCTGGAACGGTCAACTGTCGGGCGGTACCGAGGTGTATCGATACTTCGCCAAGACACTCGCATCCAAGACCGCTGCCGTGGTTTCGTACAACCAGGCCGACTCGCAGCGTTTCGCCGACCTCACCGCCAAGGCACTCGACGTCGAGGGTTACACCGTGGTGCGCGAGCAGCTCGACTTCGCGGTTCCGAATTGGGACGCGGCCGCAATCGACATGAAATCACGCGGGGTCGACATCGTGTTCGATGCGCTCGACTCGGCCGGCAACGTTCGTCTGTGCAAGGCGATGGACAGCGCTCACCTGACCGTCAAGGCAAAGGTCGTCAGCGTGCAGTCGTGGAACGAGCTCGTCCGAACCGACTACACGGATTCTCCGACGTGTCGCAACGAGCTGTACGCCACGTCTTCGACGCGCAACTACATGGACACCGACAACTCTGCCGTCGCCCAGTTCCGAGCGAACATGACGTCCTCGTTCCCAGGCCGCGAAGCCAAGCTCTCGATGTGGGAACTCGAGGGCTGGGCAGGAGCACGTTGGTTGGCCGATGCAATGACCTCGTGTGCTGACGCGATCACCCGTTCGTGCGTTGAAGCGTTCTTGCGGCGACCCTCGGGCTACGACGGCCACGGCGTGTTGTTGCCGCGCTCGTTCGTCGTGACTCCAACGCTGCCCACGACCTTGCACGACTGCCTGTTTGTCGCGCACTGGTCCGACGGCGCCTACGGTGGCACGGGCGGTTGGCAGACAACGACGCCGGGCAAGGACCCGGTGTGCTACGACGTGCCGAGCGTCGCCTACACACCCTGAGCCGCTTCGCGCATGGCCTCCGGCAATCGTCCACCGGTCAGTTCGCTGCGTTCGCCTGCC
This sequence comes from Actinomycetota bacterium, assembly GCA_043747765.1. Lineage (GTDB taxonomy): Bacteria > Actinomycetota > Acidimicrobiia > Acidimicrobiales > Ilumatobacteraceae > WLMZ01. The sequence goes on along the minus strand of JAYTOM010000156.1, from coordinate 16,090 downwards.
CACGACAATCGGCCTCGGGACACGACGTAGATCAGGTCAGCGCGGCGCACGATGTCCGGCATGTACTGGTCGACCACGACGATGGTCCGCTCGGGCGCGACGAGTCCTTCGAGCATCCCGTAGACCCGGTCGACCATCGCGGCGGACAGCCCGCGCGTGATCTCGTCCACGAGCAAGGCACTACCGGGATGGATGAGCAGCCGGGCCAACGCAAGCATCTGCCGCTCGCCGCCAGAGAGCGTCGCGGCCAACTGGCGACCTTTGCCGTGTAGCGACGGGAGCAACTCGAGCACATGCTCGTGGGAAGTGCCGTCGGCAAAGACTTCGATGTTCTCGTTCACTGTCATCTCGCCGAACACATTCGGTTCGTCCGGCACGACGCTGACACCGGCACGCGCACGATCATGGGGGGCCGATGCCGTGATGTCCCGGCCTTCCCAACGCACCCTGCCCGAGGTCGGAGTGACAGTGCCCGCGACGACGCGGAGCAGACTCGTCTTGCCGGCACCGTTGTGACCAAGGAGCGCCACCATCGAACCCTTCGGAAACCGCAGGGTGATGCCGTGCAGTGCTTCTACCGCGCCATATCCAGCGGAGACGCATTCGATGTCGAGGCCGTCCGTCATCGCGCTCTCCCGGTCAGCAACGATTGCACGTCGGCCCGGTCGAGTACGTCGGCGGTCGATCCAGACGCGACCGTTCGCCCTTCCGCCAGCACAAGGACGGCATCCGCCACGGATCGCACGAGGCCGAGATCGTGCTCCACCATCAGGATCGCCATTCCGCGGCCGGCGAGGCGCAGCAGGATGTCGTGGAACGCCTCGGTTTCGCGGTCGTCCAGCCCGCTCGCAGGCTCGTCGAGAAGGAGGGTGTCCGGTTGGCCGCACAGTGCGCGCGCCAGCTCGACCAGCCGCATCGTTCCGGATGGCAGGTTGCCTGCGCGGACATCGGCCGAGCGCGACATGCCGAACTCGGCGAGCTGTGCCCTGACAATGCGGTCGACGCGACCGGTGTCTCGGTCCGGCAGCCCGAGCAGACCGGCCGCCGTGCCGCGTCGCCGACGGTTCTCGGCCGCGACGCGAAGATTGTCGGCGACGGTGAGAGTCGGGAAGACCGATGTCCGCTGGAAGGTACGAGCCAGACCGTGACGGGACAACCGGTCCGAGGACCAGCCGGTCACGTCGGTCCCGCGGTGGCGGACCGACCCTGAGTCCGCCGATTGTGATCCGGCAATGCAGTTGAACAATGTCGTCTTGCCCGCACCGTTGGGTCCGACGACGACGACGATCCGGCCGCGATCCACTCGCACGTCGACCGCGTCGAGAATCAGGGCGGCGCCGATGCGTTTCGTCATTCCTTGGGCTTCGAGGTTCGCTGTCACTGCTGCACCTCCGTAGTCGCCGTCCGGCGATGCAGCGCCGCCACCACCACTCGACCGCGCTGGGTCAGTTGCCGGTGGACCTCGATCGTGGAAACGGCGCGCCGGCTCGCGGTGAGGTCGTGCAGCAGTCGGCGGAGCGTGTGCAGCAGTCCGCCGGGCAGGCGACCGATCAGGAGCGCTGCGGCACCGATCGCGAGCGTCGACGTTCCGTCTGGCAGACCGGCATCGAACGCGACGAGCAATCCGGCGCCGATGACCGCGCCGATCGCGTTGTCGACACCGAACACAACGACCGCCGCGAACCAGATCAGTCCGCGGATCGGATCGAACGCCGAGGCGTCGAAAGCGCGACTGCCCATCGAGAGCAGAGCCCCACCGAGTGCCGCCATCGCCGCACTCGCGCCGAACATCAGCAGCTTGAGCCGGTGCACGTCGACACCGGAGGCGAGTGCACCGCTTTCGTCGTCGCGAACCGCGATCAGCGCTCGTCCGAGGCGTCCGCGATGCAGGTTGTGGACGATGGCGAACGCAGCAGCGAGGCACGCCAGCTCGAGGACATAGAAGTTGTTGTCAGTGGCGAAGGTCGCGGGCGGCTGGATGTGGATGCCCTGGGTGACGGATGGCTGCTCGAACAAGAACCGGCTCATCGCCACACTCAATGCGAACGTCGTGAGCGCCAGGAACAAACCGCGCCGACGGATCGCGGGCCAGCCGCTGAGGACGCCGATCGGGAAGACGATGAGCGGGCATGCGATGAGCGCAGCGACGCCCGTCACCCGCGGCAGCAGCGGCATCGAGCCGTCGGCGAGTCGTGCCACGATCAACGCGCCGAGGCCGGCGAAGCCGGCCTGACCGAGCGAGATCTGCCCGCCGTAGCCGCTGACGACCACGATCGACACCAGCACGATTGCGAGGGCCGGCACGGTCAGCGCGGTGTGGATGTTGTCCGCTCCGAAGAGCAGCGGCGCCCCCAATGTGACGGCAGGCAGGACCCACCATCCGCGCACCGGTGGCAACTCGCCCCGCTTGGTGAGCCCGGCCGTGACTCCGGCATCACTACCGCTACTACCGCTGCTACCGGCGAGCCGGCCGACCACGAGCGTGGCGACCAGGAGGGCGACGACGAACAGGTTGGAGGTCAACGCCTGCACCAGGTTCTGGGCCGTGCCGTGCACGTGGACCTGGGTCAGTTCGGCCTGCACGATGCCCAGCAGCAATCCGCTGCCGACGGCGAAGGCAGGGTTGCCCAGCCGTGCGATCACGACGACGGCCATTGTTTCGAGGAGTACGAGCGTGAACCCGTACGGTTCGAGCCGAAGGGTGGAGGCCAGCAGCATTCCGCACAGACCAGCGAGTGTGGCGCCGACGGCCCAACCGATCGCGGCGATGCGGTCGGCATCGATGCCACCGAGCTCGGAAAGCCCACGGTTCTCCACGACGGCGCGCACGCGCAGACCGAACCGACTGCGTTGACCCAATGCCAGCGCTGATCCGACCATGGCGATGACCACAAGCTCGATCACTGTGCCGACCCCTATATGAGCACCACCGGGCAGAGCGATGTTGCCGCTGGGCACGAGCGACGGGGGGTCGAGCCGGGCCTGTGCGCCCCACAACACGGTTGCTGCGCCAAGGATCACCACCAGAAGGCCGAGTGACGCCACAAGCCGTTCAGCCGCCGACGCGCTACGACGTTGCAGCGGCCGGAACACCAGCCGCTCGAGCAGTAGCCCGAACCCAGGGGCAATGACAATCAGGTCGAGCGCGACCGCCAGCGCTGTCGGCCAGTGCCAGATCCGTACTTGCTGCCAGAGCAGGAACGCGGTGATCATGCCGATCGCTCCGAACGCCAGGTTGAACACGCCGGTGAGCCGATAGGTCGCGAGCAAACCCAGTCCCGACAGTGCAGCAATCGCTCCGACGCCGAGACCGGCAAGCGCCAGTTCAAGCGTCAACACGAGTCAGGTCCCCGGGTCGTTCGGTTCGCAGACCGGGCACGCCGCGAGACCTCGTCGACGAATGGTCTCGAGGTCCATGGCGACGACTCCTGCCTTGCCGACGACCAGCGCGCAGTCCGCCTGGTGAAAATGCTCGCCTCGTTCGCCGGCCACGAGCCCGCCACCAGCAATCTCTGCGCTGACGGCGGTCTCGTCGCTGCTCGGGACGTCGGGCACTGTTTCGACGAGCAACGCGTGAAGCTCCGACATCATCGCATTGGTCCGCTCCGCCGCCCGGTGTTTGACATCACCGGTGAGCATGATTGCCGCTGCTACCAACATCGCCGCGCCCGGGATCGTGCCGGACGCGAGGTATGGCATCTCCTCGCCGACGGTCGGACGGCCGGACACTCCGTACCAGCCGAGGAAGATGAACACCACGCCGCTGACCGCCAACACGATACCGAGGATGCCCCCGCTGGACAGACGTGAGTGCGCAGCGCCCACTGGCCCTCGAGCGGGTTCCATGTGACGAGTCTACGGAGATTTCGACCCTACGATGAAAGTGTGTCGGGTCGAAGCAGTCAACGTCTGGCCTCGGCCCTGATACCCGCAGCGCTGTTGCTCTGCGGGTGTGGACCGCGCTGGAAGACGAACGAGACGGCCACCGTTGCGCCGACCGCTGCGGTCCCGGTACATACGGACTCCACTGCGACGTCCACCAGTACGATCGCAACCGTTGCCTCGACGATCACCTCGACCGGAACACCCGGCACCACCGTGACCACGTTGCCGGAGGCGGTCACCACGACGACTGCAGCAGCTGCACCGAGCACCACCGTGAATGCGGTGGCAGCGACGACGGCCACCATTTCGGCCAACTGGATCACCTTCTTCCAGAACACGACGTCGATTCCCGATCGCGTCGCACTGCTCGAGAACGGCCCGTCGCTGCAGAAGGCCCTCGAACAACGTGCGGTCGATCCACTCCAGCAGCAGGCGAGCGCGCAGGTGGTGTCGGTCGCGCTCGACGACGCGACCCACGCCACCGTCACCTACAACATCCTGATCAACGGCACCCCGGCATTGACCGACGCACAGGGTACGGCGGTCCTGCAGAACGGAGTCTGGAAGGTCGGTGCCGACAGCTTCTGCGCACTCATCAGTCTGGGCGCCACGGCACCCATCCCCGGCTGCTGACCGAGGCCACCCGAACGCGCCTCGCCATCTGACACTCAGGCGCTCGTGCTGGACGGCGCGCTGATGACGTCTCTGCGCGAAAGCATCACGACACTGATGATCGCGGCAACCGACCCGGCAACGATCAGTGGCACCCGGCCTGTGCCGGACCAGGCCAACCCGGCCCACAGGCCCGCGACGATCGCTCCGGCACCGGCGACTGCGCCCTGAACGCCGATCGCACGTCCACGGGCCGCGTCGGGGGCGAGATCGACGACCCATGCCTTCGTCACACCATCGGTCAACGCCGTGTACAACCCGTAGACGGGGAACAGCACCCACACCCAGGCCGAGGTCGAGATGACGCCCAGCCCGATGTACGCCACCGCGAAGATCAGCAGTCCGCAGCCGACCACGATTCGTCGCGGGATTTTGTCCGACACGACGCCGGCGGGGTAGCTCGCCAACGCATACGTCAGGTTGTAGAGGCAGTAGACGCCGATCACGCTGCCCACTCCCAACCCCAGATGCTGCGCTCGGATCAGCAACAACGCATCGGAGAAATTGACGAACGCAAACGCGCCGAGCAAAATCACCAGCTTCCAGAATTGGGGAGGCAGTGGCGTTGACGAAACCGCACGGTTCTGGGCGGTCGACACAACGCGCGGCCGTTCTCGGACCAGCGACACCAGGCTCACACTCACGAGTGCAGGGATCGCTGCGACCCACAGCAACGGGCGAATGCGATGATGCAACATCTCATACAGGCCGAGGCCGATCAACGGACCGAGCACTGCGCCGGCGGTGTCGAGACTTCGATGAAACCCGTACGCCCGTCCACGATGCTCGGCATCGACATCGTCGGCGATCAGCGCGTCGCGTGGCGCGCCCCGTATTCCCTTGCCGATCCGGTCGGCGACCCGTGCCGCCAACACCATCGGCCACACCACCGCCAACGCGACCAAGACCTTCGCCGCCGCCGCCAGCCCGTACCCGAACGCCACCACCGGACGTCGACTCCGCCGATCCGACCACCGACCGGACGCCAACTTCGTCAACGCAGCCGCACCGTCAGCAAGACCCTCGACCAAACCAACCACTGCCACCGGTGCACCCAGCACGCCCACGAGGAAGATCGGCAAAATCGGGTACAACAGCTCCGACGCCGTATCTTGAAACAAACTCACCAACGACAACACCCGCAAATTGTGCGACAACCATGGTCGCGGGTCGGCGATTCCGTCAGGTGTCGCAGCGGCAGAATCTCGGTCTGTCACGTCGTTGCCGGACGCGCTACTCGGGGCGCGACCGAATCAGCTGCAGCGCCCCGGATGCTCAGCAAAGACGGGCGCCGCGGACGTCGGCCGTCGTCGCCTCGGGTGGCAGTCATCAGCCATGATGCCGAGCAGACCTGACCGGGCCGTCGGCCACCACGAGTCGATTGTCGATCGAGACGGCTCCGTCGACGCCTGCCGCGACCTCTGCGATCGTCACGATGTCTTCGAGCGCGTCGACGGATCCACTCAGCACAACATCGCCATCCGACACGGATGTTCTGGTGGAACGAGCGGTGACGCCGGGTACATCGGCGAGCGCTCGCTCGATATCAGCCGCGATCGCGTAGTCAGGTCGGGCGAAACGACGCAGAACGTCGTGGCGGGAGACGATGCCAACGACTCGGCCCTCCCGGACAACCGGAAGCCGGCTGACAGCGTGCTCGAGAAGCCGACGGGCAACGACATCGAGCGGTTCGTCGAGACTCGCCGTGGACGGATCGAGTGTCATCAGATCTCTTGCCGTTCGGGCGCTCGCCTTCTGCTGCCAGCGTGCGAACCGAGCCGCGGCGACGGCGTCGTCGGAGCCCGGCAGATAGGCCTCTTTGAACAGCAGATCTGATTCTGTCACGATTCCGAGCAGCCTCCCCGACTCGTCGACGACAGGCAGGCCCCCGATGTCCGACGAAAGGAACCGATGAACGATCGCCGCGTACGCGGTGTCGGGACTCAGGCTCACAGCGGGGGCAGACATCACATCCCGGACAGTCAGCGGCGCGGCAGAAGTCGTCATCATCTGCTCAGTCGACGACCGCTGATCGATTCGACCTCGAGCGCGATCCAGTGCGGGTCCGTCAGCGGCGCGAACGTCGGCACCAGGCTTCGACGAATATCGACATACTCGACGTCGAGGGCAGTCGTCACGTCTCTGGCCAAGCCACGCGCGACCACACTCCAGAAATGGAAGAACCCATCGCTGCCGTCGACCTCGACACAGACGTGGCGCTGGGGCACGCTCGCCAACTTGTCGCCGGGATCACTCCGAAACACGATCCGGTCCTGGATCACGCTGAAGTTGACCGGAACAATCATCGGTCGATCGTCGACCACATACCCGACGCGTCCAACCGACTGACTCCGCAGCAACGACCAGCACGCGGCAGTGTCGAGCACCTCACTGGACCGCATCACGGTTGGCGTGCTCATCGTCGTGGCTCCTCGGTGGCCCGTTTACTCATATCCGAATGATGGACCCGACCAGCGCCAGCTGTCCAGAGTCGTTGGACCCGAAAATAATGACGACTGTGCCTGCTTCGCCGTGTGACTGGGCTGGCTCGACGAGGACCGAGGTGAGCGAAGCCCACTCACCGGGTCCGGGGCAAGGGCTTCGTACTCACCGATCGTCCCCAGGCAGGGACCACCAGAACTTTCAACCGTAGCACTCCTCCAATTTGTCGGATGCGTGCAGGACCCGCCGACGAATTCTCGCCGCTCTACGCCGCCCGCTCGAACGGCGCGGGCCATCCGATCTACCCCGCCGGCCCCGCCGCTGACACCGCCGCCCCTGCCAGGGGGTTGATGAGGATGATCCGTGCGACCGAACCGAAATTGGTCGGAAGGGGAATCTCTGCAGCGAGGTCGCCCTGGGGTGTGATTTCCGAGATCTGCCGCGTCCCGGCCACGATCGCATTGCCGTTCGACATCACCGCGACGGCCTCGATTTGCATGTCCCACACCAGGTCGGTCCGCACGGTCAACGTGTCGGCAGCGACCCAGCGGATGTGGTCGCCCTGCCCGACGAGGACCTGGTTTCCGCTCGCGGCCAGAGCTGGTCCGGAAGCGTTGTCCGACGGCGACCACACTGCCACCGTTCGATCCGGCGTCGGATCGTGCGGGCTGCTGCTGATGTCATTGACGATGAACTCGGACATCTCACCGTTTGCCGATGCAACGAGCAGCTTGCGCTCATGGTCGGCAAGCACGATCGCGCCGGGAAGCGTTCCGAGATCGAGCTGCGCCGGCAGGCCGAGACACCAGACGCCATTGACGAATCCGAGCGTGTGCACGAAGGCATATCCGACGTCGTCCACGGCGACGCCCCGGTACAGCGTGAACAGCAACTGGTTCACCGGTGACTGCACATGCGTCCGTCCGAAGCCGAGCATCTGCTCGTCGACGGTCTGCCCTTTGTTGCGCAGGCTGAGCGGAAGGGCGAGGTCGCCGCTGGCCGTGTCGAGGACGCGAACGCGGTAGCGCCGGGGTGCCCCCGGCGCGGCGGGCGGCGGATCGAGGTACTCGATCACGAACAGACCGGCCGGCAACTCGGCCGATCCGTTGAAGAAACTGGTGAAGCCTTCGGGAAGCAACTCGGTCGAGTACGTGTGGCGAAACAACTCGCCGTGCCGGCCGGTGATGACGATCTCGGTGCCGATCGCCCCCACCGCGGTCAGGGCAAGGACCGTCGCCGTTGCGTCCGATGCAATCGCGCTGAGATGACCATCGAGCGTGACAGAAGCCGCCACTGAGCCGGCAGCGAGCGCTGTCCATCGGACTGTCGTCGATGACTGATCGGCGCTCGGTGCGGTCGAGATCAGGGTCTGGCCGTCGGCGCCCACGAGTCCCGCGAGCGAATCGCTGATCGCTCCGCCGCGCACCACCGCGACACGACCAGCGGCCGACACGACCGCAAGGTCAGGAAGCGGACCGATTGCGGGGTGTTCATCGGCAGTCGCCGCCGACGCTCCAGTGCTGAGATCGGTCGCAATGGTTGTCGTCGCAACGATCGGCGAAAGGCTCGTCGGCGCGGCCTCTGGTGCAGCATCGACCCCGCACGCGGTGAGGGCGACTACGGCGAGGACGGCCAGCTTTCGATGCATGTTCGTCCAGACACCACGGCGGTGGATGTGGTTCCCGATCATCCCGGGACGACCGATCTGGCGATGCCGATCGCTGCCTCGCGACTGATGTCCGCTTCGAGGCGATACGTGATCCGACCGTCGCTCCACAGGAGTGTGTTGGTCGCCAGGCGGAGGGTGTCGAAATGAACCTGTCCGTTGCGATCGATGAACGCGTAGGTGTGCGGTTGTCCCGACAGCCACGCAGCGTTGACGGTCACACCCGATGCGTCGAGGAACGACAACGTTTCGACAGTCGTGCCAGGGCCGAGGCCTTTCGCGAACAGACCATCCTCGATGGCGCCGGGCATGATCGACAACAGCGCGCCGGTGCCCGCCACACGCGAGGCCGGCAACGTCGCCGATGGCCGGTACACAACCACGATCTGGCCTGACTCAGGTGGCGTTACGACGTAGACGCCCTGCGGTGCGCCCAATGACTGGGCCACGCTGGCGGGGAGCCCCGTCCGCGACGATGCATCGGCAGCTGAGGTCGGTTGACCGAGATCCAGCATGGCAGGAAAGGTGAGCGACGGTGTTGCCTCCGGCGCGGTCGTCGACACGGTGATGTTTGGCGCGGCGGTGGTAGGCGTTCCGGTCGTCGACCGTGGCGTCGTCAGCACGGCGGTCGCGGGGGAGGCGGTCGTCGACACGGCGGTCGTCTGAACGGGCGGCCCGTCGATCCGTACGTTGCCGATGCCGAACCAGTGGGCGACCGTTCGCCTCGGAGCCGGAAGGATGAACACGAGCAACACCGCAGCCGCCATCAACATTGCGCCAATGGCAAGTGCGCGGCGTCGCGGTCGGGCACCGTCGAGCAGAGCTGGCCGTGCATCGAGGCGACCGAGGACATCGTCGACGAGTGTCTCATCCGGGTCCACATCGACGCGCTGGGCCAATGCGCGAAGCTGGCGTTCGAGCATGTCGGTCATCGCTCCACTCCCTTCTCGTCGCCGATCTCGACACGCAGATGGGTGAGCGCCCTTGCAGTCCGAGATTTCACGGTTCCCCTGGCGATGCCCAGCGCGACTGCTGTCTCCGTCTCGCTCAGCTCGGCGAAGTAGCGACAGGCGATCACGTTGCGATCGAGCTCGGAAAGCCGATCGATCGCCCCGGCGAGTTGCTCGGCGGCAACCGAGGAGAGGGCGACGTCATCCGGTCCAGGGATGTCATCGACTCGCATTCGGATCTGTCGTTCGAACCGGGCTTCGCGACGCGCCCTGCTGCGGCGGACATTCTTGGCTTCATTGGCGACGATCCGCATCAGCCAAGGGCGCAGCGATTTGTTGTTGCGAACCCCGGACAGAGCATGGAAGGCCTTGACGAACGAGTCCTGCACGATGTCGTATGCCTCCGTCGAATCACCGCAGATGATGGTTGCCAGCCGCAAGGCCGAGGCCTGGTGGACGCGGACGATCACCCCGAAGGCAACACGGTCGCCGCCTCGAGCGCGCGCCACGAGCCCTGGGTCGTCGGCGGACCCCGAATCAGGCACAGCCGCAGATCTCGTCGTCACCTTTTCCTCTTCGAATGGCTGTCGATCTCATCAGCTTGACCGGATTCAGACACCGCCAGTTCACGTTCGGTTCCATGCGATGCGGCGACGCTCGCCCGTCGCGCGTCAGGACGTCGTGTAGTAGCCCGTCACGTCGAGGATGTAGTCACATGGGGCGTGGTTATACATGTTCGGTAGCGGACCACCGGGCCACAGCGTGGCGAACGAGCCCAAAGGAACCCCGTCAGCCCCGATCGCAGTGAGGTTGCCGACCAACATGGTCGCCGAGTCCGGAATCTGCAGGGTCGGGTCGGCGGCCTCACCGAGCCTGCCGGTCATCGCGAACGTGCGAGTGGTTTCGGCGGGCACCGGCCCTTGCACTCCTCCCAATCCGGTCCTGGTGTCGACAAAGCGCTCGGGCGTCGGCAGGATGTTGAGCACCGGTACCGTCGGCTCGGTCGGGATCGTCGGGATCACCGGTGACGCGTCCACCCGGATCCATGTCCCCGGTGTGCCTGCGGAGCGGCAATAGAACAACACGCCGTTGCTGTCCACGATCAGCTCACCGGGATTGTGCGCGCCTGTGGTCGGTGCACCAGCGGTATGTCGGGGCACCAGCCGCAATGCGGCTCGCCCGCCCTCGAACACCCCTGCCAGCCCGACGTCGTCCCTCACCTGGCCATACACGGCGACCGGTCCCGGCTGGCGCGCGATGTTGAACGCAGGCCCGGTCGCCGCGAACACGCCGTAGCCCTTCGAGCACGTGCCCAAGACTCCAGTTCCGGTCGCGCCCTGGCTGGACCCGCTCACCCCGCTCACCCCGCTCGCCCCGTCCGTACCGGCCACGCCGCTTACTCCGGCCCCGTCGGTGATCGTTGTGTTACCCACGACTCCGGCGTACGTGCCGGTGCCGCTCACCCCATACGCGGTGCCGGTCGCGGTCAGACCGGTGCCGTACCCTCCCGTGCTGTCGAGGTAGAGGACCGAGCCGCCGTTGGCCCGCGAGATGTACGTAGGAAGTGTGGCGGGATTCACGCCGCCCAGAGCGACGTCATCAGGGTCGTGCGCCAACGCTGGTTCGGCATACGCGCCGATGGCGATCGTCGCAGCCGCCGTCGCCAACCCGGCAGCGATCAGATCTCGACGACGGGTGACCGGCGCGTTGCCGCCGACGTCTTGTTGTCCCCTTCCGAAGCTGGTGGGTGCCTGAGATAACGGGATAGCAAGCTCATCTCGATGATCCTCTCGTGTGCAGTCCGCTGGCACATTCAAGGGCGTGACATTGCTGTGACATGCCCACCCTGTCCGAATCCATCGGACCGAGACAGTCGACTCTCTCCGCCCGTTCGCGTTCGTTGCTCGCACGAATCGGGTGATTGCACCTCTCGCCAGGGTGGCAACGGTCGCCGGGGCGGGCGCGATCTGGGGTCTCAGGGCGCCTCGACCGTCGATGGACACCCGAGCGTTCGCCGAGGTCGAATTCATCACCGCATCCGTCAGCCACAGTGCCCAGGTCGAGGACCCTGACGAGCATTCGTTCGTGCTCGCGCACAAAGGTGTCGCGAGCGACCATCGGCACGAGCCGCATGAGGCGTGCGCGAATGTGGAAGATGCGTGCAATCGGCGCGGCGGCGTTGTACTGCCATGCGTCGCAAGCCATCCAGTTCTGACCGGGTCAGCGACGGAATCGGCCGGCGAAACGAGTCTGGAATCACGGTGCCGAACGATTCGGTGCCGCTCGACCGTCACTGAATTCTTGTGAAGTCGATGCGCAAACCTGCCGATAGGCATTCCGTGAGAGCGGAACAACGCCAGATGCCGGTGACGAATCGAAGTGGTGAACTGCGTCGGCTGCAACGCCGGTTCACCCTGAGGTGGACTGCCGGCGTCGCGATCGGGTTCGCACTGGTCGCGGTCGATTGGGTACGTCATCGAACGGATCTGGCGACGGCGAGCCGAGCGGCGAGGGACTCGCCGCTGGTCATCGCGGCGCTCTCGAGGCTGCATGACTCGAACAATCAGCTTGCGATCGGGGCGGTCATCGCGTTGGTGGCGTTGGCCACGTTGCTGTTCCGACCACTCGACCGGGCGCTGCGCAGAGAAGGCGAATGGATCTCAGAGGTCGAGGACACTCAACGGCAAGAATCGCTCAGGCAGCGCTTTGCGGCGGACTTGCGGGAAGCATTGGAGATGGCCAGAGACGAAGCGGCGATCGAGACGGTCGTCACTCACGTCCTCGGCTCGACCGTCCCCGACAATCCGGCAGAACTCAAGTTGGCTGATTCGAGCGAAGCACACCTGTCGGTTCGACTCGTCAACCCGATTCTGGGACGAGCCGGCTGCGACGTCACGGCACCGTTTGATTGCCCGGCGATCAGAAAGGCAACACCACAGATCTTCAGTCATTCGACAGCGCTGAATGCCTGCCCACATCTGCGTGACCGACCCGGCGATGCCCTGTCGGCACTGTGCGTTCCCGTGGCGTTCATGGGTCGCGCACTCGGTGTGCTCCACGTCACCGGCGAAGTCGACCGGGCGCCCGACGGTGAGACGGCGGCCCGAATGGTGGTTCTCGCCGCGCAAACAGGATCTGCGTTGGGCACCGTGCGAGCGTTCTCGAAGGCGCAACTCCAAGCCAACACCGACAGTCTCACGGGCCTGTCGAACCGGCGATCCGCTGAAGATCAACTGATACGCCGGATCGCTGCTGGCGAATCGTTCGCAATTGTGATGGCCGATCTCGACCAGTTCAAGAAGCTCAACGACACCTACGGGCACGACGTCGGCGACCGGGCCATCCGCCTCTTCGCCGACACGGTGCGCGCTGCGCTCGGCTCTGACGACATCATCGCCAGATGGGGTGGCGAGGAGTTCGTCATTGCTCTCGCCGACCACGACCGTCGCAGTGGCGTCGCCGTCCTCGACACGATCCGGACAATGTTGGCTGACGCTTGCATGCGCGCAGCCCTACCACTGGTGACTGCGTCGTTCGGGGTCGCCGACACCACTGAAAGTTCTGCGCTGGACAGGATCCTGCGACGAGCCGACGACGCACTTCTGCGCGCCAAAGACAGCGGCCGAGATTGTGTGCGCCTCAGCGCGATCAAACCATCCACCGAACGTGAACCAGACCATCTCCGGGCATACAACGACCACGATCCCGCCAGTCAGACCAACGTCGCCGCCTCATCGAATTCGCACCAAGAGTTGACCACGACCCCGGCGTGAGACCGAAGGGTCGATCGACCGATCGACGCTGCAGAACGACGGGCACCACGCGGCTCGGACGTTGGGCGTTCGGGTGAGGTATAGGTGCTTGTTGTTGACGTCTGTCATCGACAACGATGGACTGCGATGCGGCGACAACTTCGCCGGCCTCGGCGTTCCCTGACCAGAGTTGTGGATGCCGATCGTGACGTGCACGGTGCCCCAGGCGCAGACCTCGAAGGACGCGCTGCGAACGAATACCGCAAGGATGGGGTTCCAGGAATGAAAGTCATGAACGTCGTGACGCCGTCCGGTGGGTGGACAGTCGATGGGACAACCAACTCACAACCATTGGATGTGGCAACCGCGTCAGTCTCCACAACGGGGGTTGTCCGCGCAGCAAGTGTGGTTGGACGGCAACCATTGGTGCTCGTGTCGTCGGTGCGCCGGTCGTCGACGTCCTCTCAGCGTTGATCGTGAGCGACGGCGTCGTGGTAGCAGCGTCTGCGGCGGAACTGCAACCCGCCAATGCGGCCCCAAGGCAACACAGCAAATGATCCACGAAGATCGACGACACCAGCGGCAGTACACGTGGCTGACGGGAAAATCCCACAATCCATCGGTTCGGTGACCATACGTCGGCGGCCAACGACCGCACTGTGTTCCGGGGTTGGTGAGATGCATCGCGAAGCGGTCCGGGTCAGGATCGTCGACCTCCCAGCGATGAGCGGTACTGACGGTGAACCTAGGCGGTGGTAAAGACAGGCCGACGGAACCGGCTCGCGTCAACCGGGTGCCGCGCGAGGTCGATGACCGTGCGGCTGCTATAGCAACATGGCGCCCGGAGCCCGTCATCGACACCTGGGAGCGTTCGCGCGCCTGGTCAGTCGAGCGTCGTCGACTCCGTGCGGCCGGGCACTCATCGCAGATCTCGTTGCGCTGCTTGTGAATTGGCTCGGGTGAGGAGAACTCGTCACGATCGCGTCGGCATACATGATTTCACTGATTCGCCGGTGAGGCACCGGATTTATGGTCGAGGGCACGACCAGCGTGGTCACTCGGGGTCTTGCAACCACGGCGTGGTCACATCTCGATGGGAGGCCCACAATGAGGATCAAGCAGCTGTTCACTTTCGTGGTCGTTCTGGCCCTGTCCGGCGGAACGGCAACGATCCTCAACGCCAGGCCGGCCGCAGCCGCAGCCGGCCTGCCCGTGTCTGTGAGCTCCAACCTCAACCCATCCCACATTGGCGACAATGTGAAATTCACCGCAACCGTGACCGCTCCCCTGGCCTTCGGCAACATGATCTTCGTCGATGGCGCAACGATATTGAGCGCGGTCAACCCTTTCACTCCTGACGGTTTCTTTGGATCCAAGGGGACGAGCACGGTGTCCTTCGAGACGTCGAGCTTGTCGAGCGGGACCCATTCCATCACCGCAATCGCCGTTGTCTTTCCTTCGCCAACGCCCAACATCAGCAACCCGATCGAGCAAACCGTTCAGGGCGCGCTCACGACGACCACCGTCACCGGGGCGCCATCACCCCCGACCGTCTTCGGCCAGGGCGTGACCTTTACGGCCGCTGTCGCCGCCAACGTGTCATCGGTCGGTACGCCGACGGGTTCAGTCCAATTCACCGACAACGGCGCCAACATCGGCAGCAGCCAAAACCTGAGCGGAGGCACAACTTCGGTGAACTCCCCCACCCTGGCGGTGGGTCCGCACAACATCCTGGCCAACTACACGAGCGACGCCCTGAACTTCATCGACAGCTCAGGCCACTGGAGCCAGCAAGTCGATATGGCCTTGACCACGACCGGCGTCCTGTCGAGCGCAAGCCCTTCGGTCTTCGGCCAGCCGGTCGTCTACAGGTCAACTGTGGGCGCGGTCGCCCCCGGCGCGGGCACCCCAACCGGCACAGTGACCTTCACAGACGGGGCGAACAATCTGGGCAGCCCCGGCCTGGCTGGTGGCCAAGCCTCTGTCACCGTTGCTGCCCTCTCGGTCGGCCCCCACACCCTGGTCGCCTCCTACAATGGTGACGCGAATTTCAAGAGCAGCAGCGGAAGTCTGTTGCAAACAGTGGAACGGGCTCCGACCGTCACCTCGGTCACGTCGTCAGCGAACCCCTCGGTATTCGGACAGCAGGTGAGCTTCACCGCCGCCGTCTGCCCAGCCCCGCCCAGCACCCAGGCGACCGAGGCCCCCTCGGGCACGGTGACGTTCACGGCCGATGGCGCGGCCACACCATTCGACACCGAGACCCTGTCCGCCTCGGCTGCACCCGGCTGCGAATCGACGACGTCGATCCTGATCGGCTCGTTCTCGGTGGCCACCCATTCGATCTCGGTGACCTACCTGGGCGACCCCAACTTCGTGACGAGCTCGGGCGTGCTCACCGGCGGCCAGGTGGTCAACAGGGCCCCTACCGCCACCGCTCTCACCTCTGCACCGACCCCGTCCTTGTTCGGTGACGGGGTCACCCTGACCGCCACTGTGACCGTCCCCCCACCAGGAGCGGGCACACCGACGGGGACCGTGACCTTCACTGACGGGGGAACCGAACTCGGCACCAGACCCCTCGATGCGACCGGGCACGCCGCGTTTGCTACCGCCGGCCTCCAGGTTGGGGACCACAGCCTCACCGCGGCGTACAGCGGTGACGGCAACTTCCTCCCCAGCATCTCGGCGACCGATGCGCATCTGGTCCGCTGCCTGACCAT
>JAYTOM010000155.1:0-26803 GCA_043747765.1 Actinomycetota bacterium | reverse complement strand
GAGATCCTCGAACGCCACGGTGCCACCAACTTCTGCATCAATGCCGGTGGTGACATCGCCGTGCGCGGTCACGCTCGACCGGGCGAGCCGTGGCGGATCGGAATCCGGCACCCGGACCAGCCCGACAAGAGCGCTGCGGTTGTCGGGTGCTCCGACCGGCTCGCGATCGCCACCTCGGCAACGTACGAGCGCGGCGCGCACATCATCGATCCCGCCACAGGCGAGCCGACCGCCGATCTGGCCAGCGTCACCATCGTCGGACCTGACCTGACGTATGCAGACGCATACGCCACTGCGGTGTTCGTTATGGGACCCGAGGGTCTCAACTGGCTCGCCGAGCGCCATCCCGACTACGCCGCATTCCTGATCACGCGAGATGACACGGCGCTGTCCACCGCCAACTTCGCCGACCATCGTCTGAGCTGAGCGCCGATCATTACGCTGCGTTCGATGGGCCATGACGATCCCCAGCTGCGCGTTGCATCGGATCATCCGCTGCTCGGCACGGCGATCGAGTTGCGAATCGTCGGGCCGCCCTCAGTGACGCAACTCGCTGAGGTGACCGTCGTCGCTCGAGACTCAACGCCTCGAGCACGTGTTCAGCGCGTTCGCCGAAACCAGCGAACTGAACCGTTGCAGACATGGCCCGACGGACAGCGTGAGCGACGAGTTCTCGTCGTTGCTTCGCACAGCGCTGCGCTGGGCAGACGGCCGGTCACGGTGCCTTCAACCCCGACGTCGGTCGCCACCCACGACGTCCACACCGGCACGTTGCCGAGCGGAATGGGACAACAACGGCACGATCGACTTCCTGAACATCTCCGAATTCGTTCGTCACCTGGCCGAAGATCCATTTCGGATGGTTCAACGTGATGCCCGTCAGTCCGAAGAACAGGACGATCAGCAGGCTGATCATGCTCGTGTAGACGTGGATCCAACGCACCCAGCGGCTCGTCGCTTGCTTGCGCCGGCGCCCCGTTGAGGTTCCGCGCCCGACTTCGCTGAGAGCGCTCGGTCGGGCGGCAGTTTCCGGATCGAGATTCGACTCAGACAACGACGGCCACCGACGCGCCGTTGTCGGTGAGCGGCGTCGTGGAGGAGGCGGAACTCCCGATCTTGACAGCGCCGCGAATGAGTTCGTACGGGCCCTTTCCCGCGCCGCTTCGATGCACACGAAATAGTGGTCGAGCGCGACCCGAGCGCCTTTCGTCTCGGTGCCATCCCACATCACCGAATAGGTCTCTGCGACACGGGTGGTGCCGGACACGGTGTCGTACGTGTCAGGGCCGCCGGCCGACTGGAACGACGTTTCGACCGAGGCCCAACGCTGCAACTCGTTCAGGTACTTGCCGTTGCGTGAGTTCTACCAGAGACCGGTCATGATGACGTCCTTGGGTTGTAGTAGCGGAATCCGCAGGGGTGGCCACGGTCACCAGCAGTCATGCCCGCCAACCTGAGAGCGGGCTTCAGCGACAATGAGAGTTCGGTAAGACGATGGCCGCCGTCCGGGGGTGTTGCGAGCTCGCAGTGGCAGCGTTCGACGTGAATTCATCTGGGCATCATGGGTCCCTGACAAGAGGCCGAGATAGGGTTCGACCGCTCTGCCGGCTCGGCGGACGGCGACCGACGATGAGGACTGACATGACCAACGACGAGGAGCCGGGTGCGGCCGAGCGACGAATCAGGACCGTGTCGCAGTGAGCTTCTTCCAGGCAATCGTGATCGGCGTTCTCCAAGGAATCACCGAACTGTTCCCCGTTTCCAGTCTCGGTCACTCGGTGTTGTTTCCCGCATGGCTCGGGTGGGACAGCCTGACCAATGGGACCTCTGCGGACAAGTCGTTCTACCTGACATTCCTCATCGGACTACATGTCGCAACGGCCATCGCGCTCGTGATCTTCTTCCGATCGGATTGGGTACGGATCATCCGGGGGTTCTTGACGTCCATTCGCGACCGGAACGTCGAAACGCCGGATCAGAAGATGGCCTGGCTGCTCGTACTCGCGACCGTTCCTGTCGGCGTCGTCGGGTTGTTGTTCGAGCACGGATTGCGCACCCTCTTCGCCAAGCCGCTGTCCGCCGCCATCTTCCTGTCGATCAACGGTCTGATCCTGGTCGTCGGCGAACGACTCCGTCAGCGCAGCACATCACGGCTGCCACGGCCGGTCGGCGCAGACGCTGATCTCGGCGACGGAACGCGCATTTCCGGGACGGACGCAGCGATCGTCGGTACTTCCCAGATTGCAGCTCTGTTCGCCGGCATCAGCCGTAGCGGCGTCACGATGGTTGCTGGTTTGTTGCGCGGCCTCGACCACGAGGACGCCGCGCGACTGTCGTTCCTCCTTGCGACACCGGTCATCTTTGCTGCCGGCATGTACAAGCTTCCGGATCTGTTCGGGCCGCTCGGCGATGGCATTCGCATGCAAGTCCTCGTCGGCAGCATCGTCGCGGGCGTTGCTGCGTACTTCGCCGTGCGGTTCCTGACTCGCTTCTTCCACACCCGCACCCTGCTCCCGTTTGCGATCTACTGCCTTGTCGCCGGCGCAGCATCGATCGTCCGATTCGCCTGATCCCCGACCACGAACCCGGCCCGTTCCAATCCGACCCAAATCGACCCGAAAGAAGGATTCCATCATGAGTGATCACGCCCGACTCCGATTCCGTCCGACGACTGCTGTCTGTCTGCTTCTTGCGGCGGTCCTCGTCGTCGTTGCAATCGTGTACTTCATCAAGACTGCGGGTGCCCTGCCGTCGTTCTTCCCCGGCCATGCCACAGGCAGCACCAAGCACCACACAAAGCACGGCATCGCCTTCCTCGGACTCGCCGCATTGGCCCTGGTCGGTGCGTGGTTCACCACCGCACCGCCGAAAGCGATCACCCCGACAACGAACACGCCTGAATCCAACACGCCTGAATCCAAGATGCTGTAGGGCCCGCGGACCACCAAGGGACAACGCCTCGGCGAACATGTCACGCTCACCGATCCCATACACGCCATCTGAGCACTGAAGGACTTCTCGACATGCAGCGTTTCATCGGCCGTTCGGCCATCGTCACCGGAGCCAGCCGCGGAATTGGCGCCGCAATCGCCGAGCGGCTCGCTGCCGAGGGGGCGAGCGTGGTCATCACCGCGCGCACGCTCGATCATCACGACCACCTCGACGGCAGCCTCAACGAGACGCTCGAGCGTTGCCGCCGCTACGGAGGTGTTGTCGAAGCTGTCGTCGCCGATCTTGGCGATCCGAACGACAGGGCACGGATCGTTCCCGAGGCACTCGCGTTGCTCGGCGGGCGTGTCGACATCCTCGTCAACAACGCTGCCGCTGCGATCTATCAGTCGATGCTCGACTACCCGGCCAAACGCCGCTCGATCACGTTCGAGGTCAACGTGTTCGCGCCGTTGGACCTGAGCCAGGCTGTCATTCCCGGGATGATCGAACGGGGCGACGGTTGGATCGTCAACGTCTCCAGCGGCACCGCTCGCGCGGCAGCCGGGCCGCCGTTCAAGACCGACGGTGTTGCTGCCAAAGTGGGCATGTACGGCACGAGCAAGGCCGCCCTGAATCGGATGACGAACGCGTTGGCGCTGGAGCTGCACGGCACGGGCGTCCGCATCAACGCCGTCGCACCGCGTGCGGCGGTTGCCAGCGAGGGTGCCGTCGCACTCCTCGGTGGCGGTCTGGACGAGTCGATGTTCGAGTCGATGGAAGCAATGGTGGAAGGCACGATCGCGCTGTGCGATTGCGGTCCCGAGCTGACCGGCTCGGCCAATGTCAGCCTCGATCTGATCGAGTCCCTCGGCCTCGTCGTGCTCGGCTTGGACGGTCTTCCGCTGCCGCTCTGACGCGCGCAGCCTTCCACCATCGCGCGCCAACTCGCCCTCGTCCTCGTTCGTCCACCATCTGCCGATGAGTTGGTGCAGGTCGATTCGATCCATCTCGCTCCGCGTCGCTGTGCCCTGAGCAACGGGTCAAACGATTGCGTTGTGCAATCCGTGGCCGAGCTGCGCGGTCGCGGCGATCGCTAGTGTCGCCGCAATGAGTGCCGTGGTTTCCGAAGTGAACGAGTCGGTGCCGAATCGTGACGATCCCCGCTTTCATCGGCTCCTCGAAGCGACTCGACGCGCTGCGCGGAACGGTTACGAGTCGGTCTCGATGCGCGATCTCGCCCGAGAGACGAAAATGTCGTTGAACACTGTGTACAAGTTCTGCGGCTCGAAGGACCAACTGATCGCCGAGGCTCACGCCGAGCTGCGTGGAATCGCCGGTGCTCTCGAACGCGACGACGTGACGACGAGAACGCTGATGCGGTCGATCTACTCAGGCGGCACTGGGGTGGCCGTGGCGCGCCAAGCGGTCACCGGCAGCTATCACAGCATGATCGACGCTGCGATCGGAAGCGAAGCCATCGCCGATCGGGATGCCGTCATCGAAACGCTCGGCCATGTGATCAACAGCGTGGTCATCAATTGGCTGAACAACGGCTGGGATGCTGCCCGCGTCTCCTCCGTGCTCGCCGATGCGGCTCGCGTTCTCGTCGGTCCTCGAGCCAGCGGTCCGCCCCGTATCGTTCGAGAATGATGTCGGCCCGGTCACATGTGTCAGAGGCGGAGAAGTCTCTCGAGCGCCTGTTTCGGCTCGGTGCGAACCGCAAGATGTACGCACGGCAGGCGGCAGCGGTCGGCGCAGTCGTTGCCCGGCCCGGTTACGCGCTTCTGCGCAGCATCGATGAAGCCGGTGAGATCAGCATGGGAGATCTCGCTCGCGAGTGCTCGATGGATCCCGCTGCGACGGGTCGCCAGGTCCGGTCACTCGAGAACGACGGCATCGTGCAGCGTGTCTCGGGGTCCGCCGACGGACGTGTCGTCGTGGTGCGGCTGACCGAAGAGGGCCGGGCTGTGTATGCGCGCATCGTCGAAGTGCGGACCAGTCACCTGGCCAAAGTCCTCGAGGGCTGGCCCGATGACGAGCGGATCGAACTGATCCGGCTCGTCGATCGGCTCGTCGACGATCTCAGGTCTGTGCCCTTCAAACCGTCTCCCTACCGACGCTGACACCTATGTCAGACGGCCATCGAAAGATACTGGACAATGTCCAACAACTAATGTAGGTTCACCGTTGACGAGATGCCCCGCGGCGCGTGGCACAAGGAGAGCCGATGAACAAGATCACACCGGGTCGCCGCATCGAGTATGCGGGTTCGGTCCACGATGAGCGTGAGATCGAGGCCGTGGTCGAGGTGCTACGCGGAGGCCCCACATCGTTGCGGATCGGGAAGAACGTCCGCTCGATGGAGGCGAGGGTTGCCGACCTGTTCGGCAAACGACGTGGTGTGATGTGCAACTCGGGCAGCTCGGCGCTCTACCTCGCCCTCGAAGTACTCGATCTCCAACCCGGCGACGAGGTCATCACCAGCGCCGTGACGTTCTCGACCGACATCGCCCCGATGGTGCGCAAAGGCGTCGTGCCCGCATTTGTCGATGTCACGCCCGACACTTTCCAAATCGACGTCGACGCGATCGATGCGATGATCACGCCGCGCACGAAAGCGATTCTCGCACCGAACCTGATCGGGAATGCTCCCGACTGGGACGTCATCAGGCGCATTGCCGACGAGCACGGCCTTGCCGTCGTCGAGGATTCGTGCGATGCGCTCGGGCTGACCCTGCGCGGGATGCCCACCGGGTCACGCACCGACATCTCGCTGACCAGCTTCGCGTTGTCGCACATCATCACTGCGGCGGGAACCGGCGGCATGGTCTGCTTCGACGACGAAGCACTGGCCGACAAGGCACTGCTGTTCCGACGGTGGGGTCGGCGCTCCGAACTCCAGCTGTTCGGCTCGCTCCGTGGCGCCGGCAACCGTTTCTTCAGTACCATCGACGACGGCCTCGAATACGACAACCTGTTCATCTTCGACGAGAACGGCTGGAACTTCGAACCCTCCGAACTGTCCGCTGCGTTCGGGCTGGTGCAGCTCGACAAACTGGCCGGCAACCTCGAACGTCGGCAGCGGAATTTCGCGATCACGAGCTCGTACTTCGCTCGGTACCCACGATTGTTCACGCTGCCGCGCCTCACCGACGGGGTCGAGACCGGATGGCACATGTTCCCGATTCTCATCAATGCCGACTCTGGCATCGTCAGGTCGGAACTGCAGCAGTGGATGGAGGGCAACGGCGTCGACACGCGAATGGTCTGGACCGGCAACATCACCCGCCAGCCGATGCTGCGCGGCCGGCAGTTCCGGGTGCCGAGCGGGGGCCTCCCGAACTCGGACAACGTGATGGAATTCGGCCTCATCTTTCCCAACAGCCACTCGTTGAACGACGACGACTGCCACTACATCGGCGAGTGTCTCGAAGGCTTTGTAACGACTGCCACGAAGTCGATTTCGAGGTCAGGTTTTTGAGAACGAGACCCGCGACGAGCGCGACCACACCGAGGAGTGCCGCAATGAGAGCTGAGCCGAAACGCTTGGCCATGGTCTGTTTGTCCTTCCGATTGGATGCGTTGACGGAACCCGCGACGCACAGCACGGGCTCGGCGGGCCAGGCCCGCTGTTCCGAGACTGTCGCAGGGTCAGCGCGTCATCGGCGCGTCACCAGCGCGTCACCAGCGCGTCACCCGGACCCATCCCCGGTCACCCCGCGCTGGCGCCGTCCAGTGGCCGAACAGCGTTCGGTCGACTGCCACCTCAGGACGCCGAGTGAACGTCGTCCCGGAAATCTCGACTGGTCAGGGGTTGGGGATGCCGAACGAGAGGTCGTCGCTGATGCCAGCGAACATGAACCCTGACTGGGCGGCTTCGGGCTCGCTGCCATCGGCCGTCGTGGAATAGGCGACGATCCGAGATGGTCGTCGCTGAAGGCACGGCTGTGCAGCGGTGATGCACAATGGCGACGTGGACCTGGAGCCCGGATCGTCAGCTACGCACGATCCGCCTGCAGATCGGCCTGGTGGGGCCTCCGACGGAGCCGCAGCTGCACGGGACGTGCTGGCGGCCTTCGCAGCGTGGGGTCCGGCCGCCTATGCGACTGCGTGTCATCTGGCCGTCGGCGACCGTGCCGATGCCGACAACATGCTGGTTACTACGTTCCAAATACTGCGCTGGAGCTCGCTGCCCGATGGCGACGACACCCGCAGCGACAGCGCCACAAGAGCCACGTTGGGCGACGTCGACGAGATCCGTGCCCTCGTGCATCGTGTGTTCCTCGCCGACCGCCTGCCACTGTCGAACCGTGTGAACCAGCATCCGTTGGGGCAACTCGACGTCGGCGAGCGCGTCGCGTTGAGCTTGCACGATGTCGAGCATCGATCTCTGGTCGACACCGCCGAGTTGATCGGTATGTCGCCCGAACTCACGCGCACGACGCTCGATGCAGCTCGCCGGGTGTTGGCTGATCTCGCACCGGACACCCCGCTCGACACGCTGGTGTGCGAGACCGAGCTGTGGCTCGACGACGCCAGTCGTGAGCGTGTGCGAATCGCGATCACCGCGCCGTTCACGGCTTCGAGCATGCCCACCGGCGCGTTCCGCAACGACGAACTCGGTCGGTCTTCCGATCGAACGGGGTTTGGTCGGCATCGTCGATCCGCAGTGCAGAGGAGTCACAGGAGTCCGTCGGGGCTCACCCTCGGCATCGTGGCCGGATTGGTCGCGACGTTTGCGATCGGCTTCGCGTGGGTGTCATCGGCCGCGCATCATGCGCGTAGCGCGCTCGGTGGGACTGTTGCATTGCAGTTGCCGGCGGCGACCGAGACCCATCCCGGGGCCTCGACCGCCGACTCGGTCGGCAGTGTGATCGACGATCTCCCCACCGACTTTCAGAGCGGTCGAGCGCTCGACAACGACATGACGACCAGCACGTCATTCGCCACGGGGGGCAGCGGCTGGTTTGAGCTATGGGCATCGACCAGGGCAACGCACACCAGCGGAACCTGGCTGGCCGCTGGTTACGACCAACAACAAACCGAGTTCGGGATCAGCCCGACAGCACAGCGAACGACGGTCAAAGGGCTGCCGGCGCTGTTCGATGACCTTGGCAGCGGGATCGCCCGGATCACCGCGTTGCTGCCTCTTTCGACGCGCCCCGACCCGACCGTCGGCGGTCAGGCCTCGCAGGCCGAACTCGTCCTGACCGGACGCGGATTGAGCCAATCCCAGCTCGTGACGCTCGCTGCTGCAGTCACGTTGCCGAACGGCATTCCCGACTTCTCCGGAACGACAGCCGCGCCGCTGCTAACCGGGTTGGATCAGATCGTCTCGCGCCCGACGGCGTTCTTCAACTCGCGTCGTTCGAACTACGAAGCCGATGGTTTCATCACCTACTACCCTCCGGCCAAGATCGGTGTGGGTGGACGTCTCACCGTCTCTGTCGCCCCGAGCACCTCGCACGATCTCGACATCGCGCGGCTGCTCCTGGCTTCGCCGGAGGGGGTCGACAGCAGCCACCGAACGGTGACCGTCGACGCGTCCGGGGCTCCACTGTCGATCACGTGGAGTGCCGATCCGGACGGCGGGACCCTGCTGCAATGGCACGACCGCGACAGCACCATGACCCTCTCGGGCGATCTTCAGTTCGAGGCCTTGCTCCGTGCTGCTGCGTCGACGCGCAGGGCAACGGCGACGGAGTGGAGCGACCTGCTTCGTCGTGCGCTACAACCGCCTGAGGCCCCGGTCGATCCCGACCCGACCGCTGCGCCCGTGGTGGCGGCCCCGCTGCCGTTCACCGATGTCGCGACGGTCACGACTGCCGTCGGTGACCGCTGGACCTTGAGCCTCTCGCCCGACGCGGCGACGCTGAAGACCCATGTCGATGTGGCCGGCAGCGGCCGCATCCGAAGCTGGGAGGACGAGGAACCAGCGTTCGTGGATGGCTCGGCCCACCTTGTCCGATACAGCGCGATGAACGCCACCGTGATCGTGGTCGCCTATCGGGACCCGGGCCAAGGGGTGGCGGTCCGATTCGACGTCAGCGGACGAGGTTCGACGACGATCCCGCTCGTGCCCATCGGCGATACCACCGGGCCCCAGCCCGCCGCCGACGTCGCAGCCGCGTACGCGTTCAGCGAGAACGCATCGTTCAACGCAGCGCTCGTCGACGCCTCCGGCGCAGTCGTCGAACAACTCGACCCCGGCCCGGGCTGACGGACTGCCGACCGACTGCGCGCCGTCGACAACTGAACCGAGGCGCTCTTGACATCGTGGTCAACGGTAGGTGTCGTAACCGAGCTTGATGGCCAGGCCGAGGCCAGCGACAGCGATGACCGCCCTCAGCGCCCGAGCGGGCGAGCGGCGCACGATCACTGGTCCGATCCGACCGCCGACGAGAAGTCCGAGGCCGAGCGGGAGCACCACCGACCAGCGCACCGGTCCGAAGATCGCGAAGCCGACGGCGGCAATGCCGTTGGCCAGACCGAGCACGACGTTCTTGACCGCATTGCAACGCGGCAGCGTTTCGCCGGTGGTGAGCAGGAGCAATGCGAGCAGCATCACGCCGGCCCCTGCGCCGAAATAGCCGCCGTACACACCGACCACACCGACACCCGCCACAACACCAGGACCGACGCGATGCGGGGCGGCGGGCTCGACCTCGTCGACGAGTCCGCGCCTGGCGAGGATCGCCACCGATGCGATCGCGATCAAGAACGGCACGATCCGCTCGAAGGAACCGGCTGGCGTCACGAGCAGCAGGATCGCGCCGACGGCCCCTCCGACGATCCCGGCGGCAGCGAGTTGGCGGACGCGCGGCCGCTGCCCGGCCAGCTCCGGACGCGATCCGATGATCGACCCGGTGCTGCTGAAGACCAAAGCAACGGTGTTCGTCACGTTCGCAGTGACGGGCGGCAGGCCGAATGCGAGCAGTGCCGGATAGCTGATCAGCGAGGCAAGGCCGGCGATGCTGCCCGACAACCCTCCGCCGACGCCAGCGAGGACGAGTATGATCGCCTCGCCCGCGGACACCATGACAGTCTGACAGAGACCTGGCGGCGCCGCTGGCCGGTCAGCTGAAACAGAGCGTCGAGATCAGGCCGGCGAGGTGATGCAGCTGGATCGCGCCGAAGATGGCAGTCATCGCAATGGCAGTGCAGAGCGCGACACGAGTGGACGATCGGGGCACGACCGGGGGTGTCGCCAGGAGGGCTGCGACGCGTGCCGGGACTCCGAGGCCGTTGAAGCTGAGTGCGCCGACCGGGACGCTCGTGGCGAGCGCGACCTTTCCGAGCGTTCGGGCAACGAATTGTCGGTCTCCGCATGCCGCGACGGCAGCCTCGTCGGCCCAGCGTTCCAGAGTGAAATGGAGTCGTGTCGACAGCGGTCGAAGCATGGGTACGAGAGCGGTCGAGAGTTGCGCTGCGAGAAGATAGCGGTCGTGACGATGTCGGGCGTGAGCGTGCTCGTGGGCGAGTACGACGACGCGTTCGTCGGGTTCGAGGAGTTCGACCATGCCGCGAGAAATCAGTACATGACCGGCACGACCGGGCAGCGTGAAGGCGAACGGTTCGTCGTGGTCGGCGACCTCGACAGGCCCTGGTTGATCGCGTCGGATGCGGTGGTGGTTGCGAAGCACGCGGGCGGTACGGACCGCTCCCCATGCGGTCATTACGAGGGCGGCAATGCCGACCCAGGCATCGACCCGTGTGCCGGTCATCGGCATCGTGCACCAGGCTGATCCGAAGACTCTGACGTGGGCCCCGTAGTCGAGCGCGATCATCCACACCGTCGGGAGCGCGGCCGCGGCCACGACGATCACCGTGATCACGACCATGCGGGCGGCGATGATCGGTGGGAATCGTCGGTGGGTCGTTGTCACGGCGGCGCCGAGGACGAGTGCAACGAGCACGGGTGCGATGATGCCCGGAAACATCAGGACTGGCCGCCGTCGAGAAGTTTGCGGAGGGCTCTCGCGTCGCGTTTGGACAATGTGCCAACGAACCGGGCCAGAACGGCGGTGCGGTCGTTTGCCGTCGACAACACGTCGTCGATCCGACGTGCGGCCAACTGGGCCTCGTCGACGACAGCTCGGTAGGCGAACGCACGACCCGCCGGCAGACGCTCGACGAGCCCTTTGTCGTGCAGCCGCCCGAGGACCGTGGCAACACTCGTGTAGGCGAGGTCTGTACCGAGTCGGGTCTTGACGTCGGCGGGCTGCAGCGGCTCGGCGGCCCCCCACAAGACGGTCAGGATGTCGTGCTCGAGCGCACCGTCTGGTCGTTTCGTCATGGCTTCCCGAGTGCGAGGTTAGTCGCCGGTCGTGACCGTGTTCGCGGTCACTTGCCGAGCAGCGTGTTCATCTCTGCGATCTCGGCTTTCTGAGCACTGATGATCTTCCCGGCCAGGGTCTTGGCGTCCGGGTTCGAACCGCTCTGTTGCTCGGTCATCGACATCGTGATCGCACCCTGGTGGTGCGCGACCATCATCGTCAACCACATCGTGTCGAAGCCGGTGCCGCTCGACGCTGCAAGCGATGCGAGGTCTGCATTGCTCATCATTCCGTCCATCGGCGTGTCCGTCGTTCCGGATGTCGCGCTGCTGCTCATCGGCATTTCGCCTGTGCTCACCATCGGGGTCGTGGCGTCGGTCATCATCGGCGCGCCCCACATCGTCAGCCATCCCTGCATCATTTCGATCTCCGGCCCTTGCGCGCCCTTGATCCGTGTCGCGAGGTCCTTCACAGCTGCGCTGGCGTTGGCGCTGCCGGTGAGGGCCAGGTCAGCCATCGCGACGGCCTGCTGATGGTGTGGAATCATCAGTGTCGCGAACGCTTCGTCGGCGGCGTTGAACCCAACAGCCGTTGTGGCGCTGGTTGCGGTAGTCGTTCCCTCCGCCGCAATCGATGTCGGCGCGGTCGATTTCGTTGTGGCCGTCGCGCTGCTGTTCGTGCTGCCGCAGGCCGAGGCACCGACGACGAGGATCGAAGCGAGGGTGATGGTGGTGATCAATCGGGACATGAGGGCCTTCCTAGCTACTACGACACTGTGTCGTAAGTAACCGTACACGGATGAAAGCCTCCGACGAGCGCGGTTGCACAGCTTTCACGAGCGCGTGAACCGGGTCATTCGGCTCTAGTACGACACCCTGTCGGAGACAAGACTGAACCTGGAAGAACCGAGGAACTCATGCATGACGGACGATGGAACGATGGCTGGGGATCAGGCAACGGGTGGTGGATGGCAATCATGAT
This sequence comes from Actinomycetota bacterium, assembly GCA_043747765.1. Classification (GTDB taxonomy): domain Bacteria; phylum Actinomycetota; class Acidimicrobiia; order Acidimicrobiales; family Ilumatobacteraceae; genus WLMZ01. The sequence goes on along the minus strand of JAYTOM010000155.1, from coordinate 14,615 downwards.
GATCGTCGTCGTCATAGCGGTCGCCTGGATCACCGTGACCGTGCTCAGACACGGAACGCATCAGCACTCGAGTACGGTCGCACCGATTCCAGCGCCGGCTGCGAGTCGCCCCACACCCCAGGAGATCCTCGCTGAGCGACTCGCCCGGGGCGAGATCGAGCCGGAGGACTACAGCAAGCGCCTCGCTGCGCTGCTGGCCACCACGCCACCGCAATGAATGGGTCACATCCGATGTCGTCATCATCATCCCGGGGCCCGGTCGCGCACCTCGGCGACTGCCCCCTTCAGGAACGGAGATCCGCCCCACGCGTAGATGAAGGTTCCGGGGACCGGAGCGATCATGGTGGCCTGGTCATCGTCGATGGCATCGAGCCTCGGATGGTTCGACCTCGAGTTCTGGTGGGGGCTCGCCGCGCTGGTGACGATCATGCTGCTCGGGCACTGGCAGGAGATGAAAGCGATCGGCCAGGCGCGAGGCGCGCTTGCCGCACTGGTCGTGCTGATCCCTGACGAGGCCGAACTGATCGATGGCGATCAGACGGGCACCGTGGCGATCAGCGACGTCCACCCGGGCCGACAACAATGTGAACGTCAGCGACGCAACGCGGAGGCAGGCCGGCGCCTGTGCGGTGTTGGCGACGTCGATCGCTTCGTCGATCAGACCCTCGACGTCCTCGGCAGGGGGATGGGTGTAGTTGACGAGCTGGTCGTTCCACGCGGTGAGCACGGTGCGGAACATGCCAGGGTTGGTCTCGCGCCCATGAGCCGACGGCGCCGCCGATTCTGCCATTGCGTGGACCACGGCAAGATACGCGCGATCGATGCGCTGCTCGATAGACCCCGATCTTGCCCGCCCATCACCGAACGGCTGTCGATGTAGCGGAACAACATCGTGCATCCCATCATCCGCCGTTGCTGCCCGCCATACAGGAAGGCGCGTGGCGGGACCATCAGCAATTGCTCCTCGCGCCGGACGATGACGGGGCGGATGTAGGCAATCGATTCGATCGTGATGCGGCGCTGCTGCAACGTGAACAGCTTCACCGCGTGGTCCGACATCGCCGCCTGCATGTCGGCGAGCCGATGGTGTGCTCGGTCATGGTCACGGACGAGTTCATCATCGATTCGGGGGAGTGCAGCTATGACAGTCGCGGGTCCGCTCGTTGATCGTCGCGAGATCGCCGGAGTGTGGCGGCAACATCAAGCTGATCACGATGTTGCCCGCATCGATGGCCGTGACCTCGCCGGGGGCCAGCGCCGCCGGCCCACGGGACAGTAATCGAAAGCCCAACACCGACACGAAAGGCTCGATCGAGCGGTCGAGGTCCTCGACGACGAACTCGATCCCGATGGCATTCGTTCCGCCAAGGGTGTTCGTGGATCTTCACCGCCGTCCACCGACGTACAACTTAGGTGCTCTGAGCTGGTCGTTCGTTGCCTAGACGTCCACGGACGTTGTAGCGAGTCACTCCCAGGGTTGCTCCCCGTTGGCCCCGTTTTGGGGGGGCGTTGCTGCCGGCGTTGCTCCCGGTTTTGGAGGCATTCGAACCATGGCTCGGAAGGTGACCGGCAAGCGAAGTGTCAGCCGAAACGGCAGCGTGCGGTTTCACGGCAAGGCGTCGAACGGCGAGGGTTCGGTGTACCTCGACGCCGACGGCTCGTGGCGGGCGACGTTCGTTGCCCCCGGCAGCGCTCGCCGAAAGCGCGTTCGCGACAAAACCCGTGAGGAAGCGATCGCTCGGCGGGCTGTGAAGTTGGAGGAGCTCTGCCAGATCCAGTCGTCAACGTTCCATCGCGAAGCGACCGTGGCCGAGCTGGCGGCGTGGTGGCTCGACGTCGTTGCGCGGCATCGCGTGCGGGCTTCGACGCTGGGCACGTACAGCCAACGAGTAGAGCGGATCACCAACACGATCGGCCAGCTGCCAGCGCGATCGCTGAAGCCCGAGCGCATCGCTCGTTGGCAGTCCGACCTGTTGAAGTCCGGGCTCGCGTCGGGGACCGTCGCGGACGTTCGAGTGACGCTGCACCAGGTGCTCGAGCAGGCCGTGCTCCACGAGCTGATCGCCTCGAACGCGGTTGATCGCGTTGCCGCGCCGAAGGTGGTGCGAGGGGCTCGACGCGCGTTGGTGTCCGCCGACGCGCGCAACTTGGTCGAGTCGGCGTCGGACGACCGCCTGGGTGCGGTCGTCCGACGCTGCTGTTCGTGCAGGGCTGGCGAGTCTCCGAGGCGCTCGGTCTCGGTTGGGAGGATCTCGACCTCGATGCCGGCATCGCCGTCGTCCGTCGAGCCGGGATCCACGTCCACAAGGTCGGCATGGTGCTCGGCCCGACCAAGAACGCCGGCGCATCGGGCACCCACCACCTTTCGGCCGGCGTGGTCGAGTTGCTGCGGGAGCGACGGAAGGCGCAGGCCGCGGAGCGACTCGCTGGTCGCGAGCCGTGGCCGACCCATACGTACGAAGGGCAGACCGTGTCGCTGGTGTTCACCAACGAGCGCGGCGGCCTGGTCAACCGCCAGGCTGCGGCGAAGGCCGTGACACGTGCGGCAACGCGAGCAGGCATCGACCCGAAGGGAATCGCCACGCACACAGGTAGGCGCACCGCCGTGACCGTGCTCTACGCCGAAGCCGGCCTCGACCTCAGCGACATCGCCAGATACGTCGGCCACAAGGGCGAGGTGACGACCGCTGGCTACGTGCGGTCACTCGGCGAACGTACGAAGGCAACCGCCGCGATGGCCGCGTCAATGCTTGACCCTGCGGCGGAACGGCCAAAGGGAAGCCGAGTGAGTCCGGAACCCCTCGACTCGCCCCGTTGGCGGCATCGTGATGAATCTCGACTCGAGTGATGCCCGGCACCGCCAGCGCAGCTGTCGTCAGCTCGGCGGCGATTTCCCGGGCATAGCCGCGTCGGAGATGATCAACGTGAATCCAATAGTCGACCTCGAGCGTGTCCGGCCCGGCCCGGCCCGATGGTGCAGGCCACAACCACCGACGACCACGCCGCCATGGAATGCGCCGTAGACGACGTCGCCTCCGCGACGCCAGCTCTCCCCCCAGTCCCCGATCAGGTCGGCACGTGCGTCATCGCTGAGTGGCTCGTGAGCTACGAATGGCATCCACGGTCGGAGGTGCTCGATGCTGTCCTCGATCGCAGCCCAAAGGATGGGAACGTCGCCACGCAACCATCGACGGAGGGTGAGCCTCGGGCAGACAACGAGTTCGGGCAGGACGGGCACGGCATCAGCCTTCCATCCGAACGGATCGACATCACCCGACTTTCTCGAAAGCAAGAGGCGACCGCTCGCGCTGTGGAATGGGTCGTGCGATAAAGACGTTCTCTTGTCCAAGGCGGTCGGGAGCTTCTCTGACGGCGACGACCTCGAAGCCGTTCGCAGCCAATGATCGCTCGATCTCGGAGCGGAGCCGGAATCGCAACGTCGAGTGCGACGTCTGCGACGCGCCGTCTCGCTCGAACACGTAGTAGTGGCGGAACGACACCAGCGGGAGCGCGACCTCTACGATCTTGGTCCAGTGCTCGACGCGGCCCTCGGCGAGCGTGTCGTAGACGGAGAAAGTCGCCTCCTTCGTCCAACCTTCCCAGGCGCGAGCCGAGAGTTCTCGCGCTTCAAAGACAAGGAACCCGTTGGGGTTCAGTGCCTTTCGGACCGAGGCCAAAACCAGCGACCACTCGGCATCATCAAGGAACACCTGTGCGACGTTGCCGGTCATGGTGACGACGTCGACGCACATTTCGGGGATCGCTGTGGCTTCGCCATGAATCCAACGAACCCGCTCGGCGGCGGGTTTGCCGCGAGCGACGTCGAGTGACGCTGCAGCTGGATCGAGCCCGGCAACATCGATCCCTCGCAGGGCCAGTTGGCAGGCGAACGTTCCCGTTCCACACCCGATGTCAAGCATGGACCGTGCGCCGAGCTCGTCCATGATCGCGTGGTAGTGATCGAGGTCATCACGGGCGCCGTCGAGTTCGTCGTACACCCTCGCGAGTCGCGGCACAGCGAACAGATCATCCGGCACGGCACGACGATAGGAGACCTTCGGCGCCGACGCAACGGCATTCACTGACGACAGACCCCGACCTTCCGGAGGCTCTACGTACGACGACGGGCGCGCACCGGGTCGTGTGAGACTGACGTGATGTCGAACTGCGTGACCTGTGAGCTGATCACGCGACGAGATCACCACGAGTCGCCCCTGTGGGACTCGATTCGCCGAACCCGGTCGTGGGCCATCGTCCATGCGTCCGGGACAACGGCCCCTCATCCGCGAAGTATCGCGTTGCCTCCAGGTGGTGTTGGACTGCGAGAAGACCTCCGTAGTCCAGTTCGCTCAGCCTCAGAATCACCCCCACGTCCACGTGATCCCGCGCGCTCGCGACCTACCCGTCGAGCAACGAGGCCCTGGGATCTTCAGTCGGATGGGCACCACGTCGGGCGACGTGGTGAGTGCTGACCGAATGAACGACATCGCGGCGCGGCTCAGCGCCGAACTCAGGATCCCGTTCTAGCTGTACTCGCCGTGCTCGCGCAGCGGTCGAGGAATCGATCACGACGCTCGACGGAACTCTTCGTATCTCAGGGCAAGGCGTTCTTGGTCAGGATGCTCGTCGCGAGCACGTGGCAAGAGCAGCACGCCGCCGTGGTGCGCCTGCAGTCCGTGACGCAGCATCGGACCGTCGACCTCTTTCAGCACGTCGGTTCGGATCTCGATCCGGTAGTCGTCGGGGCGAACACCAAGGATGTTCGCATCGAACGCAGCGTGGTGGATCTTGCAGAGCGAGAGTCCGTTGGCGACGATCGGCTCACCGAGCTCGTGGCGGTCGGGAAGGATGTGCGCAGCGTCGAGCAATTCGAGATGTCGCAGGCTGCACACGCCGCAGCGCTCTCGGTACGCACGCAGGACACGCTGCCTGAACGCTGTCTGGTGGAGTCGCTGTACGGCAAGTCTTGTGACGTACCGGCGACGAACGTCGTCGACCGCCGCACTCGACAATGTCGGGCAAAGGAGCTGGATGTCTTCACAAGCCACCGTGAAAGTCTGCCTTGGCGGATCGTCACCGACGATGACAGCTGGCCAAAGCGCGCTGTATTGACCCTTGTCGAGACCGTGGAAGTAGATCAACGGGAGCGCCTCGCGCATCGCTCGCCGAAGGCCCTCGTTGTCATAGCCACGCGCTGCGCTCGCCTGATATCGGTACTCCAGCAGTCCATCCTCAGCGATGGAGTCTCCGTACGGATTCTTCGGACTCGTTGCGATCGAGATCGGGGCATCGAGCCGACGCGGCTTCCAGATTCCGGCCGCGCCGATGAGTGGGATGACCTCCCCTTCAAAGACGAAGCCACCGGTCAACGCCGACCACGGGAGAACTTCGCCGTGATTCAGCTGCAGGCGGTCCAGAAACTGGAACGCGGCCATGCGGATTCGCTGATCGTCGGGACTGACCGTCACCAGCCCATCATGACCGACGCGGTGGCCAAGCTGCGACGTCCGGGGCCTCACGATGTACCTGCAGCAACGACGCCAGCATCATCCTGCGGTGGACCGCCGATCGGACATTGCTCACGCCAGCGCGTCCATGGCCGCCGATGGTGAACGGCATCCCACTAACCGACCCTGTCCAGCAGTCGTGGGACCTGATCGATCTCGGCGGGGAGGACCGCGTCGAGGCGGCCGATCGGCTTCGCGCTGCGATCGCCGCGCATAGCCCACGTCTCGCGAGAGGTGTGGAAGGCACCGGGCTGGACAGGCCGTATACGCTTGTGTCTGTGAACGAGCCCGCACGCCAGCCCGACGACCTCGACGTCGACGCCGCCGCATTCTGGCTGGACACCGACCTCGAAACGATGATCTCAACCGTCAAGCCTTACGAGGGCCCCGACGAGTTTGTCATCAAGGATCTGACCGATGATGAGTGGGATCGGTTCGTTGCGGCTCTGAGCGAGTGACAGTTCGCGAGACCGCTGTCTGCGTCGACACCGGCGTCTTGACATCGACCCTGAGATTCGGTTCGCCAATGGAGGCCCGATACCGTCGCCACCTCACTGGCCGCCGACTTGTGATCGCCACTCAAGTGGTCGCAGAGGCTCGCTACGGGGCGCTTCGCGCTGGGTGGGGCAGCCGTCGAGTAGCGGACCTTGAGCGGCTGCTCCGGTCGGCCTTCGTCTTGCCGCCCGATGATTTGACAGCGACGACGTTCGCCCGGTTGCGGCTCGCCTGCGAGCAGGCCGGCCACCCACTCCACCAGAAGGTGCACACCGGCGATCTATGGATTGCGGCAACCGCCGTTCGGCGGGGCCTGAAGCTTGTCAGCGATGACACGGTGTTCGACGGTTGTCCCGAACTGCAGCTCATTCGAGAAGCTTCGTGATCGCGAACGAAACGCCTCAGCCGGCAAGTGGCGACTTCGCATCCGTGACCTTGGCAGTGATGAGAAACGGCCCGCCAGTTGTGGAGACAACCTCGATGGCATGGTCGGTCTGCCATCCGCTCTCCTGGTAGCTCCTCCACGTCATCCGGCACAGCACCACGATCTAACGTCCGAGACTGCGCTGTCTCGGCGTTTCGTAGGCCGAGGATCAGTGAGACTGTGCTCGTTCGATGAGGCTCATCAGGCTCTCGCCAACGGCGATTGGTTCGACCGCGACGTCGAGATGCTGGCCAGCCATTCGAGCTGTCGGCCATCCGTACGCCGCGGCCCGCGCCCAGTCATCGTCATATGCAGGGCTCAGTTGCAGGAAACAGCAGCCGTGACGCGTCATCCAGCCAGTCGGCAGCGGCACGGGATCGTCATAGAACGATCTCGGCACACGTGGCGTGTCGGCCGCGATTTGGCGGCGTAGATCTGCGTCGGGGATCAGGCGAGCTGTGACGTCGTCGTCCCACCACTCGTGCCACGGCGGCAACAACGGTCGACCGTGGGACAGCGAGTCGATGAACTCGATGAACGGGCCGGATGCTTGGTAGGTCAGACCGTCACCGGGGACGACAGCGTCGACAAAGGCGACCAGCTTCGGGCTCAACTGCTCGGCGAGCAAGGGCATCAGGACACCGGCACCGGAGTGCGCCACGATCACGTCAACCGAACTGGCAGCGGAGCAGGCCAATGCGAGGATCCCTCGCCAGTGAGGACGTGGCCCCGTCAATGCCTCGCGCAGGTCCGGAACCGCGACTTGGAATCCAAGTTCGTGCAGCCGGGCTCCAAGAGGCTCAAGGGTCATCGGCCCAACGAGTGGACTGTGGATCATGAGGAAGTTGATCAACAGAGTCTGTCGCAAACCGACGTGCTTCGAGGATGAGACACCGTGCCGAGAGCCGTCGCACGAACACGGTCCGGTCAGCCCAGGGCTACACGTACGTCGCTACGATCATGATCTGCTCCAGCGAGAGCTCGTCGAGGATCCGCTTCCTGACGCCGACGCTCGCCTCGCTCTGGACGACCGCTCCTTTCGTCCACAGCAGACGAAGGAAGTCGAGGTCCTCCCAGATCGGACCCCTCGGGACTCGGATCTTCGTGGTGGCGTGGCGTCAGCCACCAATGCAGGTGTGGCACGCCGTTGCCGAGCGCCTCGTAGTTCATCTTCCGTGCTCCAACAGCACGCTGCACAGCCGCGGCGAGAGCCGCCATCTCCAGCAGGTGCCCACCGCGCGTCCCGACCTCCAACTCGAAGAGGTCGGCGACGCATTGTCGAGCGACGTAGAAGACCGCACCACGGTGGTACTGAGTCGGATTGAGCTATACGTATCCGTTCGAAAGGCGAGCGATCGCGTCACCGTGCGTTCCCGCCTCGATCTCCTCGATCTCCGAGCAGTTGCGGCAGCTCACCGGTACAGTCTCGCGCGCACCATCGCGTCAACGCTCAGCCGCCGTGCTCCCGCTGGAGGCGCTCGCGGATGTAGCGCCGGATCTCGCCCATCGGGACACGGCGGGAACGGCCGATATGAACCGAGGTGAGCTGCCCTGTGGGTGACCCAGAGGTACGACTCGAGGTCGATCTCGTCGCCGCGTTGGGCGACGACGTGAATGTTGGTCGCGCGGTGGCGTAAGGGGGACGGGCTGTGCTTGCGGCGTTCCGCGGTCCCACGCCATCGCCCCGAAGCGGTAGCGGCTGTGCGAGCGGATGAACTCCTCGTACGGGTGGTTGCCGAGCTCGGTGCCCGCGATCAGGTGACAGTCTTCGGAGAGCAGATCGCTGAGCACACCGAGGTGGCCCTCGTCGTAGTTGAACCACCAGCGTAGTTGAACCACCATGTGTTGATGAGCTGGTGGGCAGCGAACTGATCGTGGATGGTCACTGGGTTCTGCGGACGTCGCATCGTTGGTCACGCCGCATCGGGCGTCACCCAGTCGGTGGTGGGCTCGATCGAGTATGTGGCGATGAGCGCGGATGAAGTCGCGATCGTGCAACGGGTCTGTGGACTCGGCGACCGTGACGTCGCGCGAGCTGGACCGGCGGCGCTCGGGGCCGGTCGGCCGGTACGTGCTGGCAGGGGCGCTCCGAGGTGGCGGATCGTGCGCGTTGTCGTTCTGAGTCGTGGCGCCGCAGTCAAGGTCAGGACGTGTCCTGGGCCAACCTCGGCGGCACTTTTGCGTTTGTGTGATCCAGGAACGATCGTGCAACGAATGATTGTTGCTGCGTGTTACTCGCAGTAGCGATAAGGTCGCCAACGTCACTGGGGTGTAAATGAGTCGCAGCAGGTCTCGGTCAACGGCTGTGGTTGCGGCTTCGTTGTGCGGCCTTTTGGTCGGATGCGGGAGCAGTGCGAAGGGTGCGAAGGATGACAGCTCAGCAGCGAAGGCCTTGGTCGCCGAGTTCGTGTGTCCGGCGGCGGCTTCGAGTGCTGGTTCGTCGGCTTCGGGGCCGTTGGGTGGGGGCAGGTTGCGGGTTGTGACGACTGTTGCTCCGATCACGTCGATCGTGGCCAACATCGCTGGTGATAGGGCAGATGCGCGCGGGATCATCCCTGAGGGCCAGGATTCGCACACGTATGAGCCGAAGCCGAGTGTGGCTGCGCTGGTGTCGAAGGCCGACGTCGTGTTCGTCAACGGCCTCAAGCTGGAGGACCCGACCAAGGACATCGCCGACAAGAACATTCCCAAGGGCGGCGAGGTCGTCGAGTTGGGAACGTCGACGATCAGCCCGGACGAGTACATCTACGATTTCTCGTTCCCCAGAGCTGGTGGCAAACCGAATCCGCATCTGTGGACGAACCCGCCGATGGCGAAGTGCTACGCGGCGATCGCCGCGTCGGCGATGGCCAAAGCCGATCCGGTCAACGCGTCCTACTACATGGGCAACTATGCGAAGTACTCGGCCAAGATCGATCAGCTCGATCATTTGATGATCGACGCGACAGCTGGGATGCCGGCCCAGAATCGTGAGCTGCTCACCTATCACGACGCGTACGCATACTTTGCTGCGCATTACGGGTGGAGGATCATCGGTGCGATCCAGGTGTCGACCTTCGAGGATCCGACCCCGAAAGAGGTGACCGACCTCGTCAAGCAGATCACAGCGGAGAAGGTCCCGGCGATCTTCGGTTCTGAGGTGTTCCCGAGCAAGGTTCTGGAACAGCTGGCGACCGAGACCGGCGTCAAGTACGTCGACAAGCTCCGCGACGACGACCTTCCCGGCGGACCGGGCGAGCCCGATCATTCCTATCTCGGTTTGATGAAGTTCGACTTCACGACGATGGTCGAGAACCTCGGCGGCGACGCCACCAAGCTGAAAGCGTTCGACGCGTCCGACGTGGCCAAAGACTCGGCGGACTACCCGCAATGAGAACCGACTTGCGACTCGCTGACGCACCGCTCGATTCGATCGATCCGCTGATCCGACTCGACCAGATCACGTGCAGCTACGGACAGGGCGACCCGGTCCTCGATGATGTCTCGTTGACAATCCGGCCCGGCACATTCACCGGGATCGTCGGCCCGTCGGGGTCCGGCAAGACAACCGTGCTGCGACTCCTCCTCGGACTCGTCCACCCCCAACACGGATCCGTCACCCGCCGACCCGACCTCCGCATCGGCTATGTCCCCCAAGTCGAGACGATCAACTGGAACTTCCCGGTGACTGTTGCCGAGACCGTGCTGATGTCGGCGCGTAACGGCCGCAACTGGCCGTGGACCAACTCGGCAGAAAAGGCCGCTGTCGCCGACGTCCTCGAACGCCTCGGCATCGGCGATCTCGCCCACCGTCACATCCGCCAACTCTCCGGTGGTCAACAACAACGAGTGTTCATCGCCCGCGCCCTGTTCAGCGACCCGGAACTGTTGTTGATGGACGAGCCAACATCGGGGGTCGATGTCCGTACCCGCCACGAAATGCTCCACCTTCTCTGCGAACTCCACGAGAGTGGCATCTCGATCCTGGTGACCACCCATGATCTCAACGGCCTCGCCGCGCATCTTCCCCACCTGATCTGCCTCAACACCACCGTGATGGGCGTCGGCACACCCCACGACGTGCTCACCCCCGACATCCTCGAACGCACCTATGGCGCACCGATGGAAGTCCTCGAGCACGCCGGCATGCCCCTCATCATCGAAGGCCGCCACAACCAGACCGTCAAGCAGAGCTCCTGATGTGGAACACCCTCACCGAACCGTTCCAATACGGGTTCCTCCGTCACGCGATCGTCGTGTGCACCATCGCCGGCGCACTCTGCGGGCTCCTCGGCGTGTTCGTCACCCTCCGCGGAATGAGCTACATCGGCCACGGCCTGTCCCACGCAATATTCGGCGGAGCGGCCATATGTGCAGCGATCGGCCTCAACTTCTTCGTCGGCGCCGGCGTATGGGGAGTGGCCTCGGGACTCGCCGTCGGACGCGTCACCCGCCGTCGAGCAATCGCCGCAGACGCCGCGATCGGCGTGATCACCACCGCCAGCTTCGCGTTCGGCATCGCCCTCCTCGGCCTGTACTCGCGAGTCAAACAAAGCATCGAAGCAACCGTGTTCGGCAGCGTCCTCGGCGTCTCATTGACCGACATGTGGACCATCATCGCCATCGCCATCGCCACGACAGTGGCGATCATCGCGTTCTACCGACCACTGCTGTTCACCACCTTCGATCCCGACGTCGCCGACGTGTCCGGCGTCAACACCGCACGCATCGACGCGCTGTTGATGCTGCTCCTGACCTTCGCGATCCTGGCCAGCATGAAAGTCCTCGGCGTCACCCTGATTGCCGCCGCGCTCGTCATCCCACCGACCGTCGCCCGGCTCCTCACCAACTCCTTCAAGAAGATGCTGATCATGTCCACTACCCTCGGAGCATCCTCAGGGCTTGTCGGCATGTACCTCAGCTATCACCTCGACATCTCCTCCGGCGCAACCATCGTGCTCGTCAACTTCGTCCTCTTCGCCATCGCCTACGCCTACACGGCGGCCAGACCGGCCAAGCGCCGACCGGGCTCGGCGCCGGCAACCGCCAGGGGTCGTGCTTGGTCGCCCGGCCCCTCATTGCTGCCCGCGCTGCAAGACGCACGCGCTGTCACAACGGTGCAACCGTGATCAATCAGCCAACCCCGTCATCGAAGCACTGACTGGGACCGTCCACTCGTGGCGAGCAAATCGACCCCCGAAACAGCCCAAGAATCGATCTACTCGGTCATTCGCCGCACCGGAGGTCGGATGACCATCCCGATGCGGGCAGTCGTCTCGATTCTTCTCGACAGCGACCGACACCCGACCGCAGATGACCTGATCGTCGAAGTGGAGCGCCGAATCCCGAGCATCGCGCCATCGACGATCTACCGGGTCCTCAGCCGGCTCGACGAACTCGACATCATCGAACACGTGCACTCCGGAACCGGCCCAGCCTTTTATCAACTCCATGACAGCAGCCATGTCCATCTCGTCTGCAACGGATGCGGCACCATCATCAACATTCCTGAACAAGCCTTCCAACAGCTCTCCCGAGATGTGCTCGAAACCTACGAATTCGTGGTCGAACCCCGCCACGCCGCACTGCTCGGCCGATGCTCACGCTGCAGCACCGTCGAAGACCCCCTTCCACGGACGCAACACGGGCACGACCACCATTCACATGCGGGCGCGGCCAGCGCGACGGAAAGACCCTAAACCTGTCCTGCCGGTCAGAACCGCGACCTCATTCGTTCTTCTTCCACATTTCACCGTCTTGGCCTCGGCGGCCTTGGGCGATCTCGACCGCGTAGCCATCCGGATCGAAGGCGGTCATGACTCGCTCCCATGGTTCGTCGTGCGGCGGTTCATGGAAGGTCATCCCTTTCGATGAAAGTTCTGCGTAGAGGGCATCGAGGTCGTCGGTGGTGAACTCGACGTGCACGCCGCGCTTTTGCTCGGCGGTCGATTCGCTCGCTCCCTCTTTGCGTGCCTCCTCGAGTGAGAGCAACCCGATCGTCCCGCCGACGGCTCCCGGGACTTTGATCATCGCGAAATCGGGTGCCGCGTTGTGTGCCACATCGAGACCGAGCATCTCGCCGTAGAACTCCACTGACGTCGCCACGCTCCGAACCGTCAACGTGAGTCCTTCAAATCGCAGTGTGTTGTGCAAGTGCATCTCCTGGGGCAATCGGCTTGACGAGTTCAACCTGTCGGGTCATCTGCACCTCGACGATGACAGGACGCCGGAACCGACAGCGCCTTTCAGTCGGGTGTGGACCAGATCGTGCGGTTGACGACATTTTCGAGCAGCTCTTGCCGACCGGACACTGGCTTCGGGTCGAGATCGCTTTTGCTGGCCATCTCGGCCAACGATTCGAGGTCGACTCCCTTGCTCATGATCGACCGACCGAGCTCCTCGTTCCAGCCGGAGTAGCGCTCATCACGGCGACGATCGAGTTCGCCGTCGGTGACAAGTGCTTCGGCCACCAACAACGCCCTGGCGAGGGTGTCGATACCGCCGACATGGCCGTGGAACAGGTCGGTCCGGTCGAGGCTCTGGCGACGTAGTTTGGTGTCGAAGTTGAAACCGCCCGACGTGAACCCACCGCCGCGGAGGATTTCCAGGAGAACGAGTGAGAGTTCCTCGACCGAGTTCGGGAACTGGTCCGTGTCCCACCCGTTCTGAGCGTCGCCGCGGTTCGCATCGACACTGCCGAAGATGCCGTGCTCCATCGCCCATGCGACCTCGTGGTGGAACGAGTGCCCGCCGAGGGTGGCGTGGTTGCCCTCGATGTTGACCTGGAACTCGCCCTGCAATCCGTACCGTTCGAGAAAGCCGTGCACCGTCGCCGAGTCATAGTCGTACTGGTGTTTGGTCGGCTCCTGCGGCTTGGGCTCGATCAGCAGCAGACCGTCGAATCCGATCTTGTGCTTGTACTCGACGACCATCTCCAAGAACCGGGCGAGCTGATCGCCCTCTTGACGCAGACGCGTGTTGAGGAGGGTCTCGTACCCCTCGCGGCCGCCCCAGAGCACGTAGTTGGCCCCGCCGAGACGCAGGGTGGCATCCATCGCGTCTCGCACCTGCGCGGCTGCGTGGGCGAACACCTCTGGGTTCGGATTGGTGGCTGCCCCAGCCGCGTACCGCGGGTGCGAAAAAAGGTTGGCCGTGCCCCACAGCAGCTTCACGCCCGTCTCGGCCATCTTGCCCGCAGCACGGTCGACGAGCACGTCCAGGTTGGCGCGTGACTGCTTCAACGTGTCTCCGGCGGGAGCCATGTCGACGTCGTGGAAGCAGTAGTACGGCACGCCGAGCTTGGCGAAGAACTCGAACGCCGCGTCCTGCTTGGCGAACGCAGCCTGCATCGGGTCGACCCCGACGTCGAGCCACGGCCGGTCGAACGTGGCGCTGCCGAAGATGTCGCTACCTGGCCAGTTGAAGCTGTGCCAGTAGCAGACAGCGATGCGGAGATGGTCTTCCATCCGCTTGCCCAGCACAAGCCGATCGGGGTCGTACACGCGGTACGCGAGACCGGTGTCGTCGGGTCCGGCGGTCGCGCCTGCGTAGTGGACCGGTTGCGGGACCTCGGTGAAGAACTCACTCATTTCGTTGCCTCCTGGTTGGTCGATCATGTCACCCACGCTTTCGTCGCGCCACTCCGCCGCAACCGCGTCGTGATCTCCTGGACCCCTTCATGATGCCCCCGATCCGACTGTGAGCGGATTCGTCGGATCAGGGCGTCGTGCGTTCTGTTGCCGAGACCCACAGGATCGGTACTGCAGCGTCCATCGCGTCCAGGCGTCGACAGAGAATGGCAGGCCCAACACGTCAGCCGAGCGATCGAGATCGGTGATGTTGCGGTGATCTGTTCATGCGACGTGCCGGACTCAACGGTTGTTGATGGAACCAACGTTCTGGCCCCAGACGTGGACGATGGGCAGCGTCACGCGTGCTGGTTCTGGTGGGAGTTGGTCGCCGAACACTTCGGCGAGCAGGCCGTGTACGACAGGATGGAGCCGTTCCTCAGCGAACTTCTCGCACTCCTCCTCGGTTTGCCAGATGTCGATGTAGCGCAGCCCACCCTCCGGCAGTTCGATCGCGAGGTGCACGATCAGGCCGGCCGGCGGTGTGTCGCCGAGACCGTCAGAGATCCTTCGATAAAACCCGGCATCGATGGGCACGTCCTGGGTGTACGAATACACGATTCCTCCAAATCATTCCGAATG
>JAYTOM010000154.1:0-4061 GCA_043747765.1 Actinomycetota bacterium | reverse complement strand
ACACTCGAGCCGTACATCGAATGGTTGGCAGGCGAGCTGAGTCGGAACAGCGCAGTGCACCTGGTCCACGCCGGCCAGGCGCTCAGCCGGTACGACGCGGTCATGTGGGCTGAACAACTGGGTGTCCCCTCGGCGATGCTGATCACGACGAAGGATCATCTCGTCAAACCGCGTAAGCAGAAGGCCTTGGCGAAGGCGCTCGGTGCTCACGTCATCGAGGTCGCCGGCGACCACCTCGCGCCGTGGATGAACGCGGTCGAGTTCTCGCACGCGACGGCTTCGCTGGCACGCCATGTGGCTGCACATCGCGTCGGCACGGCGAACTCGGCGCGTCGCGACTGACTCGACCGAGTCAGTCGTTGTCGCCGTCCACATTCCTCGGTTGATCGAGCGGCGCATCGTTGGTGGAACGTGCTTCGAGATCGTCGAGTCGGTCAGCCATCCGTTCCACGGCCGAGGTCAGTCGTTCCAAACTGTCGCGAAGGTCGTCGGTGGTGACCATGTCACCGAGTGCGACTCGCGTGCTGGCGATCTCACGGGCCAGGAACTCGGTGTCGGCCTGCGTGCGCTCGGCGACCCGTCGGTCGTTGTCGGTCTGAACGCGGTCGCGCTGCTCCTGCCGGTTCTGGGCAAGCAGGATCAGTGGCGCTGCGTACGCAGCCTGCGTCGAGAATGCCAGGTTCAACAGGATGAACGGATATTTGTCCCACCGCAGAAATGCGAAAGCAACGTTCAACGAGATCCACACGACGACGGTGCCGGTCTGCCAGACGAGGAACCTCGCTGTGCCGAGTGTCCTGGCGATGCTCTCGCTGAACTGGCCGAAGGCCTCCTGGTCGTAGTGCAGGCCGACCCGGCGGATCTGCCGCGGTGCGCTCAGGTCACTGTGGCGAGTCATGGGGCATGGACCCGAGCGGTGTGGCCTGGCGCGGTGTGGCCTGGCGCGGTGTGGATGTTCGGCGAGTTGTTGCGCCGTCGTTGCCGCCAGCCGGTGGGCAAGGTGCGGTCGAGCACGTCGTCGACGGTGATCGCACCGAGCAGGTGACCTGCCTCGTCGGTGACACCGACGGCGAGCATGTTGTAGCTGGCCAACTTCTCTGCCACCTCGCGATCGGGGATCGATGGCGTGATCGTCGGCTCCTGCTCGAGGCAGCGACCGAGTTCCATCCCCGGTGGCTCGCGCAGCAGCCGTTGGAAATGGACGACGCCGAGATAGGTCCCGGTGGGTGGCCGGTAGGGCGGGCGGCACACGAAGACCTGCGCGGCGATGCTGACCAGCCAGTCCGGGTCGCGGATCTGGGCGAGCGCTTCTGCAACCGTGGCGGTGGGACCGAGGATGATGATGTCGGGCGTCATCAATCCGCCAGCCGTGCCCTCTTCGTACGAGAGCAACTGACGCATCACGGCGGCATCGTCGTCGTCCATCGCGTCGAGGATCTGGGTGCGCTGTTCACCCGGCATCTCGGCCAGCAGGTCGGCGAGGTCGTCGTATTCCATTTCGTCGAGCACGCTCATCAGACGGTCGAGGTCGAGACCCTCGATGATCCGCAACTGCTCGGCCTCGGGTAGTTCCTCGAGCAGGTCGGCGAGACGCTCGTCGTCCATTGCCTCGGCCAACTGCTTGCGCTGAGCCATCGGCAGCGTTCGAACGACATTGGCGACGTCGCTCGGATGCATGTCGCGCATGCTCGCCGCCTCGGCCGCCATGGGTGCTCCGCTGCTGAACAGTGTCGGCAGTTCATCCCAATCGACGAGCCGGTAGCTGGGCCGCCGACGAAGGGCATTGCGTCGGGCGAGGCGGACCTTGGCCAGTTCGTAGAAGGTGACGCGACCGTCGGTGGTGCTGCGCAGGGCGACGTCACTCACGGTTTCCTCGCCGATCTTCTTGTCGAGCACGTCGGTACCGACCAGCAACTCGCCGGGTTTGGCCTTGAACGGATGCAGGTCGACGTCCCAACTGCGCAGCCTGGCCCCATCGCCATCGATCGAGCTGAACCGGGTTCCGTTGACGAAGATTCGCCGCCGCTGACTGATTGCGACGTACCCGACGACGCGCGGTGGTGTGCCGGCGCGTGAGGGAACGATGACGATGTCTTCGATCCGACCGATGGTTGCCCCGCCAGCGTCGAGGAGCGGGAGGCGCATCACTCGAAATGCGTACACCAGGTCGCCTGCCACCTGGGCAGGCTACTTCGTCATGGGCGCAGCAGCGGTTGTAGGACGCTGCCCGCGAAGGCCACCGCATCGAGATCACCGGAATCGGGAATGCTGAATATCTGCCCGTCGATGCCTGCATCTCGGATCGACTGGACCTGCTCGCCGACGCCATCGGGATCGCCGAGAATGACCATCGACCTGACCTGCTTCTGGAAGTCGTCGGGGAGTTCGCTGAGCGATCCGACGCCCAGCCGAGAGGCAATCTTGGCGTCCGCTTCCTCCATCGTTCGTCCGAGCACGACGATGCCCAGCCGGGTCCGGCAGATCTCAGCGGGGTCGCGCCCGAGACGTTCGCAGTGCGCATCCAACACGGACATCAGGTGAGCAATCTGGGCAGGGTCACCCGATACGTTGCAGGCATCGGCGTATTGCGCGACGAGCCGCAGGGTCTTGCGTTCGCCACTTCCACCGATCAGTACCGGGGGTCCACCGGCCTGGATCGGCTTGGGCAGGTTGAACGCATCCTTGACCTGATACCACTTCCCGTCGAACGTCGTCGTTTCATCGACGAACATTCCCTTGACGATCTGTACGGCCTCCTCCAGCTTCTCGAAACGCTGGGTGAATGTCCCGAAGTCATAGCCGAACGCATCGTGTTCCAGCTCGAACCATGCAGCACCGATGCCCCAGATAGCGCGACCTTTGGAGATCACGTCGAGACAGCTGACGGTCTTCGCGAGCATCGCCGGATTGCGGTAGGTGACACCACCGACCATTGCTCCGAGCTTGACGGTGGTGGTCCGCGCGGCGAGGGCTGTGAGCAACGTGTACGCCTCGAACATCGGTTGGTTCGGGCTGCCGAGCAACGGCAGTTGGAAGAAGTGGTCCATTGCCCAGATGCTGTCGAAACCACTCGCCTCCGCCGTTGTCGCCACATCGGCAACCCGCTCGAAGAGGTCCTCGTCGGCAACACCGGGATAGGTGAAGTTCGGGATCTGCAGTCCCATACGGATGAGATGGTTCGACATCACCTGAACCCTACGGCGGCGTCTGCTGCGCCGCCAACGAGAGCTGGCGAGCAACGTCGCCATAGCGCCGGAAGCGCTCGGGTGCGATCTCGCGCTGCTGGATCGCGTTGTAGAAGACGAGTCGCGCGGCGATGCCGTCGTACCGTTCGCGCAGCGCGTCGGCCAACCCGTCCCACGTTGCTTCGGTGGTGAAGACGGCCATTATCTCGTCGGTGATCACGGCGGTCATTCCGGAGATGTCGCCGGCTTTCTGCTTCTCGCGCAGTCGGGACGTCGTGCCTTCGAACCCGGCATCGTCGAAGATGAAAGCGTAGTTCGGTGTGCTGCCGTAGAACGCGATCATCGTCCGCATGTGTTCACGGTCCTTCGCGCGTTCCTCCTCGCTGTCGCCGACCACGCACATCACGGGCACGATCAGCCCGATGTCCCTCGGATCCCGCCCGGCCTCTGCCGCTCCGACCGCGATCTGGGGCAACGCCGTCCGCCGTAGGTAGCCCGGCTCGCCGATCGGCTGGATGTGCACGCCATCGGCCACCTGCCCAGCCATCCTCAGCATCCACGGATTGACCGCGGCGATGTCGACCGGTGGGGCGTCGTCGGCGATTGGTCCTGGTGACCACGTCGGTGGCAGGAACGTCAGCTCGTAGAAGTCGCCATGATGATCGAGTGGCGCTCCGGCAAACGCGGCAAACGAGGCTTTCACGGCCAGTACGTAGTCGCGCATCCGCGGCCCCGGATGCTCGAAGGCCGAGGAGTAGCGACGTACGACGTGCGCCTTGACCTGCGTGCCGAGGCCGAGTCGGAACCGACCCGATGTTGCCTCCTGCAGCTCCCACGCGATCTGTGCCGTCACCATCGGGCTGCGCGGAAATGCAA
>JAYTOM010000153.1:0-19533 GCA_043747765.1 Actinomycetota bacterium | reverse complement strand
CGGTTGACCGATCGCGGCTTCAACGCGAAGTACAGCTCATCGGACGGCGCCGTTCCGTATTCCACCACCACGTGGTCGACGCGCCGGTCGCGCTTCGCTGTAGTCACCGCCGATCCTGGCGACCAGTTCGTCGCCGTCGCGCCGCACCGAGAACAGCCGGCTGTTGATCGAGATCCGCGCATCGGCTTTGCTGATGCTCTGGCGTACGGAACGTGATTGAGACCGCCGACCTCGGGTACGAAGAACCGTTCCGGCGTGACGAATTCCAACTCGGTCCCGGCATCGCCGGTGACCTCCGCCGCCGACATGCCGGCCACGCCTCCCGGGGCGACGATCACGACCTCGGGGTCCAGCGCGTTCACGAGATCGTCGTCGGCGTAGGTGTCGTAGCGCACATCCACGCCGAGTCGGGTCAGCTCGGACACTCGCCAATCGACGATGCCGATCAGGTCTCGACGGCGTCGGTTGCCGACGGTGAGACACAACTGACCACCGGCCTGCAGCATCACTTCCAGAACGGTCACGTCATGACCGCGCTCGGCTGCCACTCGCGCTGCTTCGAGTCCAGCGGGTCTCGGGCGCGCTCGACATGACTCGGTTGCGCAGCTCCAGGTTCTTGATCCTGAACGGCTGGAGCAACGGATCGTCGTCGAGAACTGCCACAGCATTTTCGTACCACAGATTCTGATGGACATCGGCTGAAGCCGAAGCGTGTCAGCGGCTATTCTGAAACAGTCGTGCTGGTAATCAGCGACGATCCGAATCGTCATCCGAGGAGCAATCGTGACTGTCTATGAGCTCGGGCGCGTGCCCCGGATCGTGAGTGGAGAGGATGCGCTGAGTGCTCTGCTCGGCGCAGTCGAAGCCTTCGGGTCCAGCGGAGCGGTTCTGATCGTCGACGAAGCAGTCGCGTTCGCCGGCTACGCAGCACGCGTGGCAACGGCGCTGCGGGACGTGCCGGTGGTGCAGCACATCGTGCCGCCGGGCGAGCCGACGGTGGTGTCGGTGAACGCCGCAGCGGATGCCGTCCGGACCCTGCAGGGTGCAACCGTGATCGGCATCGGTGGCGGTTCGGCACTCGACACCGCGAAACAGGCCGCCGTCGTCGCCGCCGGCGAGACCGGGATCGAGCCGTACCTGCTCTGCGCGAACCCGTTCCCCGGGCGCCGCCCGATCATCGCCATCCCGACCACTTCCGGCACCGGCGCGGAGGTGACGCGGACGTGCATCCTCAGTGATGCCGCCGGCCGAAAGCTGTGGACGTGGGGCGACGAGATGTTGCCGGACCTGGTTCTGCTGGACCCGACCGCTGCAGTCACGATGCCGTTGCACGTCACCGCCGCGACTGGTCTCGACGCCTTCGTGCATGCGTTGGAAGCGAGCAGTGGCCAGCGACGCAACGAGCTGTCGTTCGCCCCGGCTCTGCGCGCGATGCAACTGGTCCGCAAGCACCTGCCGGTTGCACTCTCCCACCCGGACGATCTCGTCGCCAGGCAGGGGATGCAGGAGGCCGCTCTGTTGGCTGGTACGGCCATCGACAATTGCGGAACGGGTATCGCCCATGCCATCGGCCATGCGCTCGGATCCCTGTACCACCTGCCGCATGGAATCTCGGTGGCCATCGGTCTCGATGCGGCGATCGAGTGGAACGTGGCCGGCGCCCCCGATGCTTACGAAACAGCAGCATCGGCATTCAACGCATCGGCCCGGGATGTACCGACGATCGTCCGTGACGTGTTCGAAGCGAGCTCGATCGACGTAGTGATGGCCACGATGCCGGCACTCGACCTGGACGCGCCGGCTCTCGCCGAGGTGATGATCGCAGTGGAGAATCAACCGATGGTGAACAACAGCAGCCGTGTTCCTGACGATGCCGAGCGGCAGATGTTGGCCGAGCTCACGGTCGAATCGTGGCGACGGCTGCGCAGCACGGCGGTATACGGATGAGTGCGATCACGCGCATCGACATCACGCACCATCAGCTGCCACTGGAGCCGCCGTTCCCTGCGTCGTGGGATCCCCAGCCACGCACCAAGTTTCCGGCGACCATCGTCCGGGTCCACGATTCGGATGGCAACGTCGGCATCGGCTCTGGCGACGCGATGTACGGTTTCGCCGACTACCAGCGCTACTTCATCGGCGAAGATCCGTTGGACCTCGATCGTCACGCAGCTGTCCTTGCGAACATCGAGTTCCACGCCGGCCGCCCGTGGCCGATGGACATCGCACTATGGGACCTCGCCGGCAAGATCCGCGACGAACCGATCTGGAAGATGGTCGGCGGTCGCAGCAACCGTGTCCGAGCGTACGCGTCGAGCGGTGTCCATCGTCCCGTTGTCGAGATGGTCGAGGTGGCTCGGCGGATCGTGGACCTCGGCTTTCCGGCGTTGAAGGTTCGCTTCGGTCGCCCGAATCTGGACGAGGACCTTGCTGTCATTTGTGCTGTGCGCGACGCCGTCGGTGAGCAGCTCGAACTGATGGTCGACTGCAATCAGGGCTGGCGGATGCCGTGGGACACGCAGCGTCCGTGGAACGTCGATCAGGCCACCGTTGTGGCTCAACGGCTGGAGGCCGAGCGGGTGTACTGGATGGAAGAGCCGCTGCATCGCGGCGACTACGACGGCATGTCGGAGCTGCGCAACCGAGTGAGTATCAGCATCGCCGGTGGCGAGTTGACACGCGAGCCGTACGAGTTCCGCGAGTTGCTGGCCCGCCACTGTTTCGATGTTTTCCAACCCGATGCCGTCTGCTCGATGGGCATCTCCGGACTCCGTCATCTGGCCGTCGCGGTCGAGGCCGCAGGCAAGATCTTCACCCCGCACACGTGGGGCAACGGAATCGGAGTGATGGCCAATCTGCACCTCACCGCCGGGACCGTCGACACCCCGTTCATCGAGTTCCCGTTCGATCCTCCGGAGTGGACGACAGCACGCCGCGACTACATCCTCACGGACACCATCGAAGCCGACGGCAACGGCTGGATCACCCTGTCCGACCGTCCGGGGCTCGGCATCGAGCTGGACGAAGCGGTGCTGGCGCGAACGCGTACCGGTCAAGCGACGTTCGCCTAGGGTACGCCGATGGCACGGACCCCGGATCTCGAGATGAAGCGTGAGCTGCTCGACCGGGTCGTTGCCTACCTGGCCGAGCACGGGCTCGGCGACATGTCGTTGCGGCCGATGGCCAAGGCTCTGGAGACGAGTCCGAACCGGCTCGTCCATCACTTCGGGTCGAAGCAGGAATTGCTGACCGCCGCGTTGAAACAGGCGATGAGGATTCAGGAGGACGTGCGCGATGACTGGCTGAAACGGCAGCCCGACATGTCGAAAACGGCCGAGCTGCGCAAGTGGTGGAAATGGCTGAACGACTCGCCGGCCAACCTCGCCCTGACGCGCCTCGGCCTCGAAGCTGTCACGCTGGAGGCCACGCATACGGGCCTCAGCGGCGACGTTCGCGCCGAGCAGATCGGTGTGTGGCGCGAACAGATCGAGCAGCGCTTCGTCAGCGAGGGCCTCCCGCCGGCCGTCGCGAACATCGAAGCGTCGTTGTTGAAGGGCACGTTCACCGGCCTGATCGTCGACTTGATGGCCACCGGCGACAAGGTGCGTTTGACCAAGGCCTTGGAGCAGGCGTTACGTCGCACCGATGCAGTGCTCGAAGCGGCACGGGCGTCGGCGCCCGCCCGCTGAACTCCTGGCGGCAGAACTCCTGCCGGCAGAACTACTGCTCGCGCAGGAAACGCTCGACTTCGTCGATGAAGGCCGGACCGTCGACCGTCTCCGGCAGCTCGGCTTCCAGTTCGCCGCCGACCGAATCGTCATCGTCATCGTCGTCGTCATCATCGTCGTCGAGATCGTCGTCGTCATCGAGCGAGAAGTCCTCGATGCCGGCGTCGCTCATGCTCTCCAGCCTGCGCACGTATCCGGTCAGGTCGTCGTCTTCACCGACGATAGTGCTGACCCGGTTCTCGTAGTCGCTGACATCGTGTTCGAGCCGCACGGTCGGCATCGTGGTGCCGATGATGCTGCCCAGCCGGTCGACGAGAGCCAGGGTGGCCTTCGGTGACGGCACCTGCGAGGCATATGCGGGCACCGCTGCCCACAGTGCAGCACACTGCAGATCTGCTTTCGTGCAGGCATCGTGCAGGACACCGACGATTCCCGTTGGTCCCTCATAGCGCGAGCGCTGCAGATCGAATCTGTCGATCAGATCCTGGTCGCTGGCCGTTCCGATCAACTGCACAGGTCGACTGTGTGGCACGTCGGCCAAGAGTGCGCCGAGTGTGATCACGAGCGAGGCGTTGAAATGCTTGGCGACATCGACGATCTCGTTACTGAACGCTCGCCAGCGCATTGCCGGCTCGGGCCCGAGGATCAAGATGACATCGGCCCCTGGCGTACTGGCATGCCACAGGCCGACGGTCGGCCAGACGATGCTGCGCTCGTGCGCCGCCGACAGGCGGACGTGCGGTCGGATGGTCGCGAAGTCGGTGAACTCTTCGGGATCGATCTCGGCCAGCGGCGTTGCGCTCCAGTCCTCGATCAGATGTCGAACGCCTCCCGAGGCGGCATCGCCGGCGTCGTTCCAACCGGTGAACGCGGCAATCACTACGGGGCTGCGAAGTGTTGGTTGGCTGAGCCACCGGACGTGCTCCATCAGCACCGAAGCCTATCGACGCAATTTCGCCGACACATGTGGAGCCGACTCACCTCGGGCTCACCTCGGGCTCACCTCGGGCTCAACTCAGACGGCGTGTGCCTTGGCCAGGTCGTGTGGCCCCGAGCTGAGGTAACCGAACTCGGCGCGCACTGCGGTTCCCCATGGTTCCAGAATTCTGAACAGCTCTTTGATGTCGTTGCCGAGCGCGGCAAGGGTCAGTGCCATCTGCGCGTCGGTGACGGTTTCGATCAGCTCACGTGCCTCTCGACCCATCGCCGTGAAGCCGTCACCGTCGACCAAGCCGCGAGCTTGCAAGGCCTCGTGAGCGGCGTCGAATTGATCGTTCGTCCACGCTCTCGTGCGGCTGTACGAACGCATCGGCAGGCCCCAGAACAATTCACTGAGCAGTCCAATCTCGGTTGCGTTGAGTCCCGCCGAGATCCATGCCGCCGTGTGGCTGTCGCCGCGGAACTCACGCAGCATGTCGCCCCTGCGCCACATCGCGCCGATCGGGCTGTCCGGCATCGTGAGCGAGCGCAGTCCGGCGTAGAGCGGACGACCCTCGGGCCGCAGAGGGGCGACAGCCCGCGTCAGCAGTTCGTTGACCCGCCCGATGCCTTGCGGAGCTTCACCGAGGATGCGGATCAATTGGGCAATGGCGCCGTCGTCGCGTGCCTGACAAATCGTCTTGGCGTCGGTCTTGGTCCAACCCAGCGTGACGCTCGGTATGACCGCTTCGGGATTGAAGACAGCAAACGCAGCCGCGACCACTTCGCCAGGGACCTGACCCATCACGCTGCCGCGACTCGTGAAATAGGCAGGACCGTCGGGAAGAGCGACGCCATCGGCCGTCGACGGGCTCGGCGAGAAGCCGAGTGCTACGTAGTTGGCATGACACTCGGGCGAGAAATACACCTGCCCGGTCAACGGCTCGAGCACGGACCCGAGTTTGCGAGCCAGTTCCGAAAGGGTCTTTGTGTCCATGGACAGAACTTATGCCCGGGATCCAACGGGGGCAGACTCGGACCGTCTCCAGCTATCTTCCATCTGTGCCCGCTTCTGTCACCATCGAAATTGCCGCGGTTGCCACGCCGGGGCTCGTTGCCGCCTTCGCCAATCTGCTTCCACAACTGTCGCGTTCGTCTCCGGCGCCGACATTTGCCGAAGTGCAGGAAATGGTCGAATCTCCGGCGACCGATGTGCTCGTCGCCGTGGACGCCGCCGACGGTTCGGTCCTCGGTTCGCTGGTCCTGGTGGTGTTCCGCATCCCGACGGGCGTGCGCGCCTGGATCGAAGATGTCGTTGTCGATGCCGGGGCACGCGGCCGCGGGGTGGGCGAAGCGCTCAATCAGTTCGCGCTGGAACTGGCCCGCGAGAAGGGCGCAAAGACCGTCGATCTGACGTCGCGACCGTCGCGTGAAGCTGCCAACCGGTTGTACCAACGGCTCGGTTTCGTCGCCCGCGAGACGAACATCTATCGCTTCGACCTGGCGGACTGACGGAGCATGTCCTGCCAGCGACGGTGCTGGCCTGTTCGAACCACGTCCGAGCCGTCCCCAGCTCTGTGGGGCGCGCTCGGCAACGTCCGCAGCGTAGGAGACGACGTGCTTGACAACGACATACTTGGGCGTGCGCATCGAGGCAGCTGAGGGTCTGGCAGTACGGGTGTCGGGACCGACGGGAAGTCCGGCCGATGCCGGTGACCATTCGAACACGGTCGCGATCGAATGGGCCGAGACGAGTTGGTTCGGTCCTGGCCGACTGACGGTCGGCGGCGTGCCGCACGATCTGGACATCGGCGATCCCGTCGCGATCACCGATGACATCGGAACAGGGCACGGGCTGGTCGTCCACAGCGGCGGCGTCGAGGCATCAGTTCGTGCATATCGCGATCTGCCGATGATCGTCTTCCGGCTGGAGGCGACCACGGAGCTCACTGGGCTCGCGACCGGCACCTTCGCCGACCCGTACGTCGGCTGGCCGATCTTCACGCCCGCCGAGCGCGAGCCTGGCGACGTCGACGTCGGATCGAGCGCGCTCGTGTTCCAATGCTGCGAGTTCGGGTTCCCCAGCAACAGTGGCGTCGCGCTCGACCGATTCTTCCTGCTACCGCACCGCCCAGCGACCGGTTGGCCGATGCTGATCGGCGCACCTGACGGTCGAACCCTGATGCTCGTGCCGATCGACTCGTTCCACGATCAGTCCATCGGCCTCAACGGTGGCACTGTCCGCTGCGGTTGGCACGGCGATCTCGACGTGGTGCATGCTGGTTTTTCGACGGGGATCGTTGTCATCGCCGGCGGCGACGCTCGCTCGTGCATCGACACGTGGGGTGAGCTGCTGCGTCGCCGGGCCGCAACGATCCGGCCCGGTCGCTGGCCTGACGCGCTGGGCACGAGGCCGTCGTACTGGACAGACAACGGTGCGGCGTACTGGCACCGCACCGGGGCTCGATCCCACCGGATCGATCGTGGCCGCCGTCGACGATCTCCGCGCTCTCGGTGTACCGATCGGATCTGTGCAACTGGACTCATGGTGGTACCCCCATGCCGACCTCCGACCGTTCGACACCGACGAGTGGGTGGTCCCGCCATCGGCGATGATCGCGTGGGAGCCGCGCCCGGGCGTGTTGCCCGACGGCATCGAATCACTTCGCCGACGACTCGGGTCACCCCCTTTGGTCGCGCACATCCGCCACCTTTCCAGTGCTGCACCGATCGCTGATGAGGTACCCGTTCACGTCGATGGACCGTACGCGACACCTGCGACGAGCGAGGCCTACGAGCGATGGCTGGACCAGTGCGTGGCGTGGGGCATCGAGACCTTCGAGCACGACTGGCTGGTCGAGGTCTTCTTCGGTGTCCGATCGATGCGTGCCATTCCCGGGCGGGCCCGGGCCTGGCAAGAGGGGATCGATCGCGCCGCACGCGAACGAGGTGTGACGTTGCAGTGGTGCATGGGCACACCCGCCGACATGGCTCAGACCACGACGCTGACCCAGGTGACGTCCGTGCGTACGTCGGGCGACCACGGCTACATCGCGACACCCGGACAGCTGTGGGCGTGGTTCTGCACGACCAATGCTCTCGCCCGGGCCCTCCACCTGATGCCGTTCAAGGACGTCTTGCGCGCCGACCCGGACATTGCCGGCGACAACGGCGAGCCCGAGGCCCTACTCTCAGCGCTGTTCACGGGACCGGTCGGTCTCGGTACGTGATGATGATGCGTTGCAGTCCCGGTGACAGGGCGACCACCGGACTGGTGCGGCTCGCCGAACTCGGTGACAGCTCGCCGACGACCGATGTGATCGTCTGGGATTGGCGGCGGCGCACCGCAACACGGTTCGCAAGCGATGGCACCTGGTCGGCCACGCTCGCGCCCGAGGAATGGACCTTCCACGTCGTCGCCCCGATTCTCGACTGTGGCATCGCGATTATCGGCGACACCTCGAAGTTCGTGTCCGCCGGTGACGCTCGCATGGTCGTGTCGGCGACGCCCGGTGGGCTCCGCGTCGTCGTGTTGGGCGTCGGTGAGCTCGTCACCATCACGGGCTGGTCCGAGTATGCGCCGACACGCACAGATGGCGACATCCGGCATGATCCTGCGACTGGCGTGTGGACCACCGACGTCGACGTCGCCTCTCGCGGTTGGACGTCGATCCAACTCGGCGCGCGGTACCGATGAGTGTGGACCGTGCCGACCGTCTCCATCCGCAGGCACCAACTGCCAACGAGACCGAGGAGATCGAGGAGAGATCGAAATGGGCCTTCCAAGAATCGTGTCGCAGGACGAATGGGTCACGGCGCAGAAGTCCTTCGTCGTGCAGGAGAAAGCAGCGACGAAGCAGCGCGACCACCTGAACACCGAACGCCGCGACCTGCCGATGGTCGAGGTGACCGAGCCATACGAGTTCGTCGGCGCCGGCGACCCGGACAGCGTCGGCGGCCCGGGCAGCGCAAGCCGAAAGTTGTCCCTGCTCGACCTGTTCGAAGGTCGCAAACAACTGATCATCTACCATTTCATGTTCCATCCCGAATGGAGCGACGGTTGCCCGAGTTGCACAGCCGGCACCGACGAACTGTCTCCAGGCTTCCTCGACCACCTCCACACCAGGGACACGACATACGCCATGGTGTCAAGGGCTCCGCTGGAGAAACTCGAGCGCTACAAGGCCGAGCGCGGTTGGCTGCACATCCCGTGGTACTCCTCGAACGACAGCGACTTCAACTACGACTTCGGCGTCACGATCGACGCCTCCCGTGGGTATGACGAATTCAATTTCCGCACCCTCGAGGAGTACGCCGACATGGGCCAAGAAAGCATGAAGAGCGCCGACCAGCCGTACGACATGCCCGGACGCAGCTGCTTCTTGCAGGTCGGCGGACGTGTGTTCCGTACGTACTCACAGTACGCACGCGGACTCGAGAGCACCGGCGGCTCGTACGCCTTCCTCGATCTCACTGCGCTCGGCCGGCAAGAGGAATGGGAGCAGCCCAAAGGCCGGACCGAAGCCGCACGCTCGAACACGCCGGACTTCGCCAACTGAGATCGCCGACGGTCGCAGAGCGCTGCGAGTGCGATTGCGCAGCTGCCTGATCCGTCTTGGCGCACCAGCCGATCCAGAGCTGAATCGTTCCGACGATGGCTGTCAGGTCAGCTGGTAGTCGCCGAGATCGACTTCCCGAGTCCACTTCCAATAGACGGGGATCGGCCACGGTGAGAGTGTCCAGACTCGACCATCGTCGTTCTTGAAGTGGCTGTGTTGGACCGCCCAGTGAGCCCACACCATCTGGCTGATCTCGCTCTGATAGTGATCGGCATAGCGATCGTGCACGTCCTCGCGCACCTCGATCGCGCTCGCATCGCGCAGCAACACTTCGTGGATCGCGCTCATCACATAGTTGACCTGGCACTCCGACTGGAAGATCAGGCTGGCGCCGTGGGCGAGGTTGGTGCCGGGTCCGTAGAGGCAGAACAGATTCGGGAAGTTCGGCACCGTGATGCCGAGATATGCCTTGGGTTCGTCGTTCCACTGCTCGTGCAAGGAGACGCCGCCTCGCCCCTCGAAGTCGATCGGAGCGAGGAAGTCGTTGTGTCGGAAACCGGTCGCGTAACAGATCACGTCGGCCTCGTGCAGGACACCGTCGGCGGTGACGATGCCCTCGGGCACGATCCGCTCGATGCCAGTCCGCAGCAGTTGCACGTTCGGCTTCTTCAGGCACGTCAGCCAGGAGCCGTTGTCCTGCAGCATCCGCTTCGCCGACGGCGGATAGTGCGGGATGCACACGTCGAGGAGGTCGGGCCGCTCGGCGAGCTGCGACTCGATCCACGCGCTGAACAACTGCCGGGTCTGCGCGTTGCCCTCGCTACTCGATCGACCTCCGTCGTCCCATTCGGGGTCGACTCGATTCCGTTCGATGCTCAGACCAGATGCCGGATAGAACATCAGGAACCGGAACCACCGACCGTAGAACGGAAGATGTCGCATCGCCCACGCATCGCCGTCGGGAACGTGGCGGTGGTAGTTGGCGTTGGGGAACATCCACTGTGCAGTGCGTTGGAACACGGTGAGCTGCTCGACCTCATCGGCGATGGTCGGCGCGATCTGGAAGCCGCTCGCGCCTGCGCCAACGAGGGCAAAGCGGGTGCCGGCGATGTCCAGATCGGCGGGCCAGCGTGCTGAGTGGAACGAGGGTCCGGCGAACTCGTCCATGCCAGGGATATCGGGCAACTTCGGCAGGTTCAACGAACCGACTGCGCTGATCACGAAGCGAGCATCGATCGTTTCGATCGTGCCGTCCCCGGTCCGCAACGCGACCGACCAGTGGTTCGACTGCTCGTCCCAGCTCGCGCCGGTGACCTCGGTGTCGAACCTGATGTGCGGGGCCAGGTCGTACTTGTCGACGACGCTCTGGAAGTAGTCGCGCAGCTCGGGTTGTTGGCAGTAGTACTCGCTCCAGTGGTGCGCTGGTTCGAACGAGTAGCAGTAGAAGTGGCTGCCGATGTCGACTCGTGCACCTGGATAGCGGTTGTCCCACCAGGTGCCACCGGGGCCGCGGCCCTTCTCGATGATGGTGAAGGGGATCCCGGCCTGCGTCAGACGGATGCCGGCGAGGATGCCGGACTCGCCACAGCCGATCACCACCGTATGAGCGGCTCGGCGATGGTCGGCTGGGATATCGTCCCGCCAGGTGATGGCCCCGCTGTCCGATCCGTCGAGGTGGAGGTCGTCGAGGAACAGTTCGACGACTGCATCCTCCACCTCCGCGGCGGCAAGAAACGACATCATCTCGTGGGCGAGTGCTGTGTCCGGGATGAACGGAACACAGCCGGAATCTCGGTACGCGGCAATCGCTGGAATGGCGCGCCGGCGGACCTCGGCCTTGGCCTCCTCGGACATGTAGCCCTGATGCTCGTTGATCATCGCGCCCTGCGGCCGAAGCTCGCCGCGTACCCATGACGGATCGCCCGTGATGTGGACCAGAGAGCACAGCAGAGCGGGAATGCTGACGTCCTCGAGCGCCGCGACAATGGCCTCGTCATCGTCCTCGAACGGTATGCCGGCGTGTGGGTTGCGAGTTCCGTCTGTCACAGCGCTAGACGGTACAGATGCCACGTCGCAGCTCGCGAGTCGACCCCGAGAAGTCGCCGGTCTCGGACGCGGATCATCCCGACGGACGAGATCCGGCGTTCTTCAGTTTCTGGTGAGGTCCTCGGCAGCTTGGCGGACCTGCCAATCGCGATCGACCAATGCAGCCTCGAGGGCTGCGTCGACTTGCGGCCCCTCGAAGGGAGCCAGGGCCAAGACGGCACGCCGACGAACGGCGGGCTTGTCGATGCAGCCGGCGAGTATCGACGGCAGACCTCGCTCGTCGCCGATCGCTCCGAGTGCGGCAACGCTGGCCTCGCGCACGAGCGGGTCGTCGTGGTCGATTGCCAGTGCGATCAACCTGTCCAGCACATTGTCGTCAACGGTCTCGTGTTCTCCACTCGACCAGGCGGCCACCTCGACGACGGTCGGATCCGGGTCGTCGAGCAATTCCAACAGCGAGATCATCGGATAGTGCGCGCCGACCTCGGCTGCGCGCCGACGAACCTGCGGTGCGCGGTCACGGAAGCTCGTGCGCAATTCGTCGTGACGCAGCGCCCCGAGCCGGTGCAGCGCGCCGAGTGCGGTGCCGCGCACGGTCGGGGAGTCGTCGTCGAGCCCGGCGCGAGCAGTATCCGGATCACCCATGTGGCCGGCGAGCGCGACGACGCGGCGGCGGTCGGCCACAGGGGGCAGAGGAGGACAGGCACGGAGGTTCACGGGTCGACGATCAATGCTTCAACAGACTGGAAAGTGTGGTGACTGTCCACGACACGGCGAACGCCGTGACGATGGCAATGATTGCACCCGTGAGCACGGTGAGGAAACCGGTTCCGCTGATCGCCCAGACGCGACGCCAGATCGCGGTGCGCCGATAAGTTGGCGCAGCCAGTTCGGTGACCGCGATCCCCGATCGTGGGGGTCGTTGACCGCGTGGAATCCGCGGCGCTGCTCTGGCATTCTTTCGCCATCCGACGCACAGCAGTGCAACCAGAGCAAGGCCGACGATCCAGGCGGCACGAACGGTGAACTCAGTGACTGACACGCAACAACCGATCGTACTTGCCCCGCCCGCACCACTGGTTGCAGCCCTCGCGCCGAATCCTCGCAACCGTTTCTGGGCGATTCCGTTCGCCGCGCTGTCCATCCTTGTTCTCGCGGCGATCCTGATCTCGAGCATGATCACGGCGTCGCGTTTCACGTCGATCAAGCGGCCGTACGCGATCGTCCCGTCAGACGCCGAACAGGTGGAACCACGCATCACGCTCGCCAAGGTGCAGCGCTACCCCGCCGCCGGACGGATCCTGTTCGTCACCATCCGCGAGCCCCAACTGCCGTTGCTTTCGTGGCTGATGTTCCACAATGACGACGACATCGATCCGCAGACATATGCGGACATCTATGGCACGAGCACGCCGGCCCAGATCAGCACTCGGGGTCAGCGACAGATGATCTCGGCTCAGCAGGCTGCCGAGTACGCCGCGTTGTCGAAGCTCGGCTACCCGATCAACCTCAAGCCGGGCGACATCGTCATCGATCAGATCCTGTGCTTCAAGGTAAATGCACAGGGTACGAAGTGCGAGCAGGAAGCGCCCTCCGGCGACGTGCTCCAGGCCGACGACAAGTTGGTCCAACTCGATGGTGTCGACATCAAGACGGTCGACGATCTCGTCGCGGTGTTGGCCAGACACAAGCCGAACGACATGGTCGAGGTGAAGTTCGACCGGCCCGGCGTCAGCGGCACCCAAACCGGCAAGATCACATTGATCGCCTCACCGCAGGACGCGAACAAGACCATCGTCGGCTTCAGCCCGTTCGACACCACCACGGTCGGGACAGCTCCCTTTCCGATCACGACCGATTTCAGCGGAATCGGTGGCCCATCGGCCGGCTTGGCACTGACGCTGACACTGATCGACGAACTGACTCCGGGTGAACTGACCGGCGGCCAGCGAATCGCCGTGACCGGGACGATCGACGTCAACGGCAAGGTCGGTCCGATCGGTGGGCTTCCGCAGAAGGCGTCGGCCGTTCGTCAAACCGGCGCCAGGTACTTCATCGTGCCGGCCAGTCAGTCGCCGGAGAGTCTGGCCGCTGCTCGCGCGGTGGTCGGCAAGGACGTCACGATCATCACTGTCTCCACGCTGGACGAGGCGCTCGCCGCTCTGACCAAGCTCGGTGGAAACGGTGGCACGCTGGGTACCCCCGGCAAGACCTATACCCCGCCGACCTGACGCGATCGACCCTTCGCTGTTTCGGCCTGTTGCTGTTTCGGCCTGTTGGTGTTGCCGCCTGTTGGTGTTGCGACCGGCTCCGACCACAATGTCGATTGCCACCACTTGACAGCGCCGCAGATCTACGCTTGGCGCCATGGCCATATCCTTCACGCGTCCAGACCCGGCCTCGCCGGCGTCGGTGTCGGCGGCGCAGTTCCCGACGTCACGACGCGGGTACGACCAGGCCGAGGTTCGCGATTTCCTGAGGATGGTCGCTGCCGAGCAGGCCCGGTTGCAGGAACGTGAGCGGTTCCTCGATCGTGAGTTGAAGGCGGCCCTGCAGGCCAAGTCGATCGGTATGGAATCGATCGACGAAGACACGGCGATCCGGCTGCTGGGCGAGGAAGCGGCTCGCGTGCTTCAGACCGCTCGCGAAGCAGCGGTCCAGATTCGGGCCCGCGCGGAAGAAGCGTCGGCCCGTCTACTGCGCGACGCGACCGACGAGGCGCAGCGCCTGCGCGAAGAGGCCGAGATCGAGGCTGCCCGCCGGCGTCAGGACGCAGCCGCTGACTCCGAAGCCGAACTGTCGATGGCCAAGCAACAGGGCCGAGACATGGTCAACGAGGCCCGTGCATATCGCGAGCGGGTGCTCAGCGAATTGGCTCGACGCCGCGAACTGGCGCGCCAGCAGATCGAACAACTCGTCCACGGACGTGATCGCCTGTTGCAGGCGTTCGAACGATCACGTGTCGCAGCCGTCGAGGTGATGAACGATCTTGCCCCGCTCGGCGAGCCAAACGAATACGTGAATCTGCAACCGACCACCGGGCCCGTCCCGATCATGGTGCCGTCACGGACCAGGGCTCAGGCGGCCGATCTTGCGGCATTGGTTCGCGACGCCGTCCCCACCTCGACCGATGCGTCGGAGTTCGATGACCAGCGGACCGCGCCCGTCTCCCTCGTGCCCGAATCGCCCGTCGCCGTCGTACCCGACATGGCCTCCACGGCGATCGATGCGGCGAGGCCGTTCGATCCGAACATGACCGGTTCCGAACCAGCTGTGGACGCTCGGCCGGATCTGCGTGTTGTTGCCGACTTCGTCGAGAGCGATGACCCCGACGAGCAGATTGCCGACATGTTGGTTGCAGACATGTTGGTTGCAGACATGGTGGTTGCAGACGCCACTGATCAAGTTGTTGCCGACGTCGAGTCCGTTCAGGCCGAGGATGCGCATCAGGCCGACGAAGCCGTTCAGGTCGACGACGCCGTTCAGGTCGCTGACGCGCTTCGGGTTGACGACACTGTTCAGGTCGCGGACGCACGTCTGGTCGACGAATCCGTTCCGGTCTCCGAACCTGTGCAGGACGACGGCGAACCGGAAGCTGACCCGATCACCGACGGTCATCGCGAACCGGAGGCGGAGACCATCGCCGAGGTCATTTCGCTGTTTGCCGGCGAGGTCGATCCGCCGAGCCCGAGGCCGGTGGGTGCTACGGTCGAAGACCTCTTTGCACGACTTCGCGCCTCACGTACCGATGCGATCGGACGCATGCCCGATTCCAGCGCCGAAGCCCATGTCGGCCTCGACGCATCCGACGTCGCAGACGCCATCGAAATCGACAGGGCTCCGCGAGCAACCGCAACTGCAGACCACGCTCTCGCTGACGTCGAGGAGGCCGATCCAGCCGATCGGGTCGACGAGATCATCGTCCCCCTGATCATCTCGGCAGCGCGCAAGTTGAAGCGCGTCCTGGCGGACGAACAGAACGATCTTCTGGACACCTTGCGGCGCAAGGACCCGATTCGCTCGCTCGATGTGTTGCTGCCGTGGGAGGCGGACCAGTCGGCGCGCTATGTGTCGGCGGTCGAAGAAGATCTGCTGTCGGCCGCGTCCGCCGGAGCATTGGGCGGAGAGAACGGTCGCAATCCGGCCATCATCCGTCCTGCCGTCGATGCCGTGACGAACGAGATTGTCGCCCCGTTGCGCGACCGTCTGATCCGCTGCATCGATCGGGCAGAGGGTGACAACGTCGACCTCGGTAACCAGGTCCGGGTTCTGTACCGGGAGTGGAAGACGCAGCGCATCGACGACCACGTCGAAGACATCGTCCGCCTCGCCTACGACCGCGGCGCTCTGACCATTGCATCCCGGTAGTTGACGTTAACCTCGCCCTGTGCGAGATCCCGCTGACCTGCCGCCACGTCCCCTGAGCCGCGTTCGGAGGCGCCGCTTCAGCGACCGCGGCCGGATGCTGTTGATCATCGGCGCAGTGGTCTTCGTGGTTCTGTTGGTCGGCTCCCGCGCGATCGCCGGGTTCTACATCGACTATCTGTGGCATGCGAACCTCGGTCGCACCGATGTGTTCTGGGGTGTGCTCGACGCGAAGTTGTTCTTGTTCGGTGGTTTCGCCGTGCTGTTCGTGGTGCTCGCCGCGCTCAACATGCTGATCGCCGATCGTTTGGCCCCGTCTGGTTTCACCGGTGACACACATCCCGTCGTGATGCGCTTCCACGAGGTGTTCGGCCAGCGGATGCGCCTCGTCCGCATCGCCGCTACGTCCGTGATGGCACTCATCGTCGCAGTTCCCGCATCCGGTCACTGGCAAGACTGGCTGCTCTTCCGGAACAGCGTCAATTTCGGGACCAACGACCCCCAGTTCGGGACCGACATCGGGTTCTATGTGTTCAGACTGCCGTTTCTCGTGTTCTTGTTGGACTGGTTGTTCCTTGCCGTCCTGCTCGTCCTGATCCTGACGGTCGCGGCCCATGTACTCAGCGGCGGCATCGTGATCACCCCGCCGATGCCGAAGATCCGTCGCGCTACCAAGGCCCATTTTGCGGTTCTGCTCGGCGTGCTCGCCCTGCTGCGCGCTGGCGGCTACTGGCTCGAGCGATACACACTGACGACGGAGCGACGAGGGTACGTCGAGGGTGCCACGTATTCGGTCGTCAAGGCGCAGCTGCCCGCCGTGTTGCTGC
Organism: Actinomycetota bacterium; assembly: GCA_043747765.1. Lineage (GTDB taxonomy): Bacteria > Actinomycetota > Acidimicrobiia > Acidimicrobiales > Ilumatobacteraceae > WLMZ01. The sequence continues at coordinate 3,090 of JAYTOM010000153.1, read as the reverse complement.
TCATGCTGATCGCTCTTCTCGTTGCCGCTCTGTTCCTCTACAGCATCCGGTCCGGATCGTGGCGAATCCCGCTCGTCGCCTCGGCGCTGTGGGTCGTCATCGCGCTGGTCGGTGGCGTCATCTATCCGTCGATCGTCCAGGCGCTCGTCGTCAACCCCGATCAGAAGCAGAAGGAATCGCCGTACATCGATCGCAACATCACGGCCACCCGGGCAGCGCTGGGCATCGACAACGTCAGCACCAAACAAGTCGGGTTCGGTGCTCTGACGGCCGCGTCGATCACCAGCAATGTCGCGCCGTTGAAAGACGTCCGTCTGCTCGATCCAACGGTTCTGCTGAGTCGTTTCACTCTCGATGAGGGTCAGGTTGCCGGTCTCGCAATCAAGAATCTCTACGTCGACCGGTACGACATCGCTGGTCGTCTACAGCAGACGGTCGTTGCCGCTCGTGAGCTCGATCTGAAGAATGTCGCGAATACGTCCTGGCAGGGCAAACACCTCATCGCCACCCATGGATGCGGCGTCGTGGCTGCTCCGGCCGGCGCGGTCGGCGACAACAACCGACCGCTGTATCAGGAGCTGAAGGCAGATCATCCCGAGCTGTATTTCAGTGCGGCCATCGACGATTTCGCTGTTGTTGATACGACGACGACCGAGAAGCCGTGTGAGGGCTCGACCACGAGTGCCTACACGGGCACGGGCGGAGTCCGGCTCAATTCTCCGTTCCGCAAGCTGGCGTTCGCGTGGTCGTTCTTCGACTACAACCTGTGGGGCTCGGCCTCCATCACCGACAACTCACGCGTGCAGTGGATCCGCGATGTCCGTGCCCGGGTGCAGAAGCTGGCGCCGTTCCTGTACTTCGACCGGGACCCGTATCCCGTGGTCATCGGCGGCAAGGTGCTGTGGGTGATCGACGCGTTCACCACCACGGATCAGTACCCGTACGCGCAGGACGGCGATCGCGGCCAGCTCGACCCGAGGAGCGGCCTCGACCACTCGTTCAACTACGTCCGTAACAGTGTCAAGGTCACCGTCGACTCATACGACGGCACCGTGACCTACTACGACATGGGCACCAAGGATCCGATTCTGAAAGCCTGGGGATCGGCGTTCCCCAACCTGTTCGTTTCCTCGTCGAAGATGCCGGACGGTCTCGCCGCACATCTGCGTTACCCCGAGGACCTGTTCCGAGTCCAGACGTCCGCGTACGCCCGCTATCAGTTGGCCCCGACCGAGTTCTTCGAGCGGACGGGGGCGTGGAGTGTTGCTCAGGCGCCGTCGCTGTCGCCCCGGCTTCCGTCGTCGGCGCCGGCCGATACGACCGCTGCAACCGATCCCGCCAGCAGGCAGGCCGCCGACGATTCCGGCAGTACGTCGCAGCGATTCACTCCGTACTACACGATGTTCCATGCGCCCGGCGCAGGCGCCACTGTTCCGGGCGTGTTCTCGATCTTGAGGCCGTTCGTGCCGTACTCGAAAGATGACAAACGTCCCGAGCTGCAGTCGTTCATGGTTGCCTCCAGCGATCCAGCGTCGTATGGACAGCTCTCTGCGTACGTCGTCACGACCAACGTCGATGGTCCGGCCAAGGTGGCCACCAACGCCGAGTCCACGGATGCCATTTCGCGCGAGCTGACACTTTTGAACAGCAGCAGCGGTGGGTCCGAGGTCAGCTTCGGGGACGTGCAACTCGTGCCGATCGCCGGAGGCCTGTTGTATCTCCGACCGTTGTTCGTGTCCGTCAGCGGTCAGGCCGCATATCGCAAGGTCATCGTCTCGTACAACGCGAATGCTGTCATCGACGATTCGATCGGCGGGGCACTTGGCCAGCTGTTCCCGGGTTTCACCACCAACATCGGCGACCGTACGACGGGATCGGGATCGACAACCAGCAGTACCGGCTCGTCCTCCAGCGGGGGCACCCCCACTGGAGGAACCTCGACGACGACGCCCGGTACATCCGGCACCAGTAACTCTGCACCGAACAGCACCCAGACGCCTGACCAACTTCTGACGGAGGCCCAGCAGTTGTTCGACGAAGCAGATCAGGCTCTCGCTAAAATACCGCCGGACTATGCGACGTACGGATCCAAGCAGTCTCAGGCCCGCAACCTGATCGCGCAGGCCGTCAAACTGCTCCAGGGGAGCTGAGCTCGGATCGTCGAATCCGGGTTCGGACGTTGACACGACTGTGCTCGGTCGGATTCCCTCGAGTCAGGTGCGAGGTCGCTTGACTTGAGCGGCCAAGGTGGCCAGATCCTGACGGAAGGCAATCTCGTAGCGAGCCTGTTCGGCGGCGAGGCGAACCTGCGCCTCGTGCAATTCCTCGATCATTTCCTCGGTGGCGGTCTGGTCGCCGACGATCACAGCAGGAGCGGTCAAGGGCTTGCTGCCGAGCCGGTCCATGTCGGTACTGAGCTCAGTGAGCTGATTGGCCAGTTCAGTGGAGATGTTCGAGACCCGCTCGTTCAGCGAGACGATCTGTTCCTTGGCCGACCGGGCATCGGTGGCCGAGGACGTGACCTGACCGCTGAGCCCGTCGATCTTCTCGCTCAGCCCATCGAGTGCGGCCAGTTTTGCATCGACGCCATCGAGTTCGGCCAGCCGTGCGTTGACCCCATCGAGATCGCCCAGGCGGGCGTTCACTCCGTCCAGTGCGGCGAGCTTGGTGTTGACTCCGTCGAGTTCCGCCAGTTTCGTGTGTACGTCATCGAGGGATGCGAGCTTCGCGTTGACATCGCCGAGGGCGACGAGCCGGCTGTTGATCGCGTCGATCTTGGCAACCTGCGTCTTGAGCCCTTCGATCTGACCGACCTGCAGTTTCAGGTCGTCGACTTCGCCGAACCGGGCTGTCAACCCATCGACCGTGTTCGCCCGCGTTGTCAGGATCTTGGCCGTTTCGTTGAGCATGCGCACATGCGCCTCGAGCATCTCCTTGGCCAGGTCGGCTGCATCGAGCCGGGACCGGACCGACTGCAGCTCCTCACGCATCGCCGCGAGCTCAGCAGGGTCGACCTTGACCTTCTTCGAGAACACGCCCATGCCCGCACCCTACTTCGGGTTGTGGGCGCCGCAGCGGGTCGCTAGCGTA
>JAYTOM010000152.1:0-2974 GCA_043747765.1 Actinomycetota bacterium | reverse complement strand
CGTACTGCCGCTCCGGGACTGCGGTGGCAGCGCCCGCATCCTGACCACGTGTATCACCTGTGTGTCTTCCGTTCCGACCGTCGAGACGAGGTTCGGTCGCAGCTGCATCAGCGCGAGGTGGCGACGGCGGTGCACTACCCGCTTGCCATCACCCGCCAGCCCGCCTACGTGGACATCGCCCGAAGTGTCTGCCCACAGGCTGAGGGCTGGGCGCGCGAGTGCATCAGCGTTCCATGCTTTCCGGAGTTGACCGATGAAGAAGTGCAGACGGTGGCCTCGGCGCTGAGCTCGATCGATGGATAGTTCGACAGTTGCTCAGGCTGTCACCCACCCGCCGGCGCAGCGTGTGCCGCACCTGCAGGTGTCGGCAATGTTCCCCTGCTACAACGACGCGCAGACGATCTGCGGACTCGTCGACGACGTCTACGCGGCGCTCGTCGACATCACCGATGCATTGGAGGTCATCGTCGTCAACGACGGCTCCGGCGACGATTCAAGCAGCGTGCTCGACTCGATGACGCCGACCCGCCCGTGGCTCACGGTCATCCATCACGATCGCAACCGAGGTTACGGCGGAGCCTTGATCACCGGCTTCGCGGCTGCGCGATATGACTGGATCTTCTACACCGATGGTGATGGCCAGTACGACGCCAGTGAAGCTGCGTTGCTCGTGCCGATGGCTCGAGACGGGGTGGATGTCGTGCAGGGTTTCAAGATCGGGCGCGGCGATTCGATGACGCGCAAGATCATCGGACGGAGCTATCACCACGTGGTCAAACTGCTCTTCGACCTCGAGGCCCGCGACACAGACTGCGATTTTCGGCTGTTCCGCCGTCAACTCGTCGTCGACCGTCCGCTGCGTTCGACGAGCGGAATCATCTGCGTCGAGTTGATGCGCAACTTCCGTGACAGCGGGGCGACGCTCGTCGAGACACCGGTCCATCACTACTTCCGTCCACACGGCAAGAGCCAGTTCTTCCGGCTTCCGGCGATCGCCAGGAGCAGTGTGCAGCTCCTCGCGTTCTGGTGGACCCGGGTCGTTCGCTCGTGACGACGGCACGGAGTATGACGGCGGGACCCACTGAGCCATCGATGCGTACAGGGGCGAACACCGGTCAGGGAGCCGTCCGTCGGGCGATCCACTGGAGTGCTGGCGACGACGGCGCGCGGTGGGCGTTCCGTGTGGCGCTCTTTGTCTTCGTCGTCCTCGTCTACGTCGTCGGCCGCCGGCAATGGTTCACCCAGGATGATTGGGCGATGCTCATCGGACGCACGGTGCAACATGCCAACGAGGGCACTGCCGCCTGGCTGTTCACCGCCCAGGACGGGCATTGGCTCACCGTGCCGGTGCTGCTCTTCCGCACGTTGCAATTGACGTTCGGACTCGGCTCGTACTGGCCGTTCCTACTCCCGACGCTCGCCGCTCATCTCGGCTGCGTCCTGCTGGTGCGTTGTTTGTGCCGGCGTCTCGGCGTGTCAGCATGGACCACGACGTTGATCTGCGCACTGTTGTTGCTTTTCGGGTCAGGGTGGCAGAACATCATGTTCGCCATCCAGATTTCCTACACCATATCGTTGCTGGCATTCCTCGGCCAGCTCGTGCTCGTCGATCACGACGGACCGGTCGAACGTCGAGACCTCGCAGGGTCGGCACTCGCTGTCGTCGGGTTGATATCGTCCGGTTTCGGTCCGGTCTACGTCTTCGGGGTCGCGCTGCTCTTGGTATTGCGGCGTCGATGGCGGGCGTTGCTGGTCGCTGCGGTGCCGTCCGGCCTGCTGTACAGCTGGTGGTTCCTGGCGTGGGAAACCGATTCGGCGGGATCGATCAAAGGCTCCCCGCGCGAAGTGTTCTCCTTCACCAGGACCGGGGTGCTTGAAACGCTCAGAGGGCTGATGGGCTTGTCGGTTCTCGCCGGCGTGGGACTGGTGGCGATCGTCGCAATGTGCGCAGCCCGTGGCGTCTCGTGGCGACATCGCTCGGCACTCGTCGTCCTGACGGTCGTGCCGGTGATGCTCTACGCAGGCATCGGTGTCGAACGTGCGCACGGCTTCGGATTCGCGTCCGCAGCTGAGCCCCGATACATCTATATGGCTGCCATGCCGCTGGCCGTCGTACTCGCTGTCGCCCTCGACCAGGTCCGCCGCTACTCCGGCTGGGCGTTGTGGGTCGTGCGGCTCGTGCTGTTACTGGCAATTACCAAGAACGTCGTGTGGATGTCGAGCCACAGCCTGCCGTGGTCGAGAACGGTGGCGGGTGAACGCCATGTGCTCGAGCTGCTCGCCGGTTCGGAGCTGACGAAGACTGCCGACCAGAACCGTCAACCGCTGCCGCTGTCGCCGGACGTGCGGGTCAGCTGGATTCCCGAACTGGTACGAGAGCATGCAGTCGAGCCGCTCGTGCCGCAGAGCGACGCCGAGATCGCCCTGGTCCGCAAGGTACTCGGCCTCACGCCGTGACCGTCCCGCCGGTCGGCACTGGTCAGTCGATGGCTGCCAGCGCATCCAGAACCCCTCGGTAGAACGTCGGGTAGGCGTAGATCATCGTCCTCAGACGGTCGACCGGAACCCGTGCATGAACGGCGAGGTTGAAGAAGCTGAGCAACTCGCCGCCACGCGGACCGGCCGCAGTCGCACCGACGAGGATGTCGCGGTCGGCATCGACGATCACCTTCATCAATCCGTCGTTGCCCTCGCCATGTATCCAGCCGCGTGCCGATGTCGAACTGTCGGCACGACCGACATGGACGTTGATGCCGGCTGCGCGGGCCTGCGCTTCGGTCAGTCCGACAGAACCGATTTCCGGATCGGTGAACGTCACCCTCGGCACCGCGTGGTCCTCGGCGATTCGACCGTTCGCCTTGGCGAGGATGTCGTCGGCCGCAACACCGGCTTCGTAGACGGCCATGTGGGTGAATGCACCCCTGTTGGCGATGTCGCCGACAGCCCACAGTGAACCTGCACCGACGACGCGCAT
>JAYTOM010000151.1:0-9754 GCA_043747765.1 Actinomycetota bacterium | reverse complement strand
AAGCACCGCACCGCCGTACTCGCCGATCTTCCCGAGGAGCAACGCGCTGTTGCCGAGCGTGCCTTGCAGGGTGGTATACCGGCAGTCCGACAGGCCGTTCAGGAACAGAACGCCCGCCTCAAGTCCGAGGGCAAGGAAGAGATCCCCGCTGCCGGTCTCATCCAGATGGCCGAGCAGTTGCTGCCGAAGTTGCGCGTCGCCGAGTGGTTGGACCGTGCCGAAGCTGCCAAGGTCGACATCGCAGAATTGGCCTTGCCTGACTTGCGGTCCGTTGTCGCGTCGAGCGAGGACCCGGTGGTTGCTCGTGACGAGACCACTCGTGCCCTGGCCGCCGAGCTGAAGGCCGCATTGATGTCGAAGCAGGAGAGCGAGACGTTGCTCTGGCTCGACGACATCACTGCTGCGCTCGGCGTCGGTCGTGTCGTCCGCGCCCTGAAACTGTCGTCGCAGCCGCCGAAAGCGGGTGTCCCGTTCCCGGCTGAGTTGGCCAGCCGACTTGCCGAGGCTGCGACAGCGTCGCTGACGCCGGATGCGCTGCCCGACCGTTGGGCGGCAATTCTGGAGGCAGCTGCCTTCGCTCCGGTACGTGCACAGGTCAAGCCAACTGCCGGTCCGACCCAGAGCAGCGATGAGTTGACCACCACGATCAAGCGCCTCGCTCCGGCTCTGCCACACATTGCGGCGCTGTTCGGCATCGAGATCACCGGCGGTGGCTCGATGCCGAAGCCGATGCGACCGACTCGTCCGGGCTCGGCGACGCGTAAGCCGTTGCCCCCGCAGCCCCCGTCGAGCCGTAGCCAGACCCCGAAGCCCGCGGTCGCCGTCGAGCCCGAGGCCGCCGCCGCAGCTGAGGTCGCCTCCGCGGCTGAGGTCGGCACGTCGACAGCGACCGGCGCGATGCATTCGCAGGCAGGTGTGGAACCTGTCGTCGAGGCCGCATCGGCTGAGGTCCTGATTCCGACGACCGACGTCGAGTCGGCACCGGTCGAGTCGGCACCCGTCGAAGCGGCTGCCGAGGTTCCACATGTCGCCATCGAGTCCCCAGAGGTCGACGCCATCCAGTGAGCGACGCCGTCCAGTGACCGACATGCGGCGTCGGCGGTCAGTTCTTCGCAGCGTCACTGCCGCACCTACCATCGACCACCATGTCCGACATCGTTCAGTACGAAACGCAGGGCCGCATCGCGGTCATCACCCTCAACCGTCCCGAGGCCCGCAACGCCGTCAACGGTGACGTCGCGAGGGGGATGGAGGCGGCCCTCGATCGACTCGAAGCCGATCCGGAGGTGTGGGTCGCCGTCCTGCGTGCCAACACAGCGGGTCAGAGCCGACCCGTCTTCTGTGCGGGTGCCGACCTCAAGGCAATCAATGCCGGACAGGCCGGCGACCTCGCCACCAAGCGCGGCGGGTTCGGTGGTTTCGTCTACCGCGAACGGGTCAAGCCCGTGATCGTCGCCGTCGATGGTCTGGCAACAGCGGGTGGTTGCGAGATCGTCCTCGGTTGCGACCTCGTCGTCGCGAGTACGCAGGCGTCGTTCGGATTGGCCGAGGTCAAGCGCAACCTGATTGCCGGCGCCGGTGGATTGTTCCGTCTGCCCCGTGCCATTGGGCAGGCGGCGGCGATGGAGATGATCCTGACTGGCGAACCATTGCCGGCCCAGCGCGCCTACGACCTGGGTCTTGTCAGCCGCCTCGTCGAACCCGGCGAAGCCTTCGACGAGGCGATGCGGCTCGCGGCACAGATCACGGCGGCAGCCCCGCTCGCCGTCTATGCCAGTCGGAAAGTAGTGCTGGCCGCCGCCTACGAGGACGACGACACGCTCAAGGCACTGACCAACACGCTGTTCGCCGAAGTGATTGCATCAGCCGACACCAAAGAGGGGTTGACGGCGTTCATCGAGAAGCGCACCCCGAACTGGCAGGGCAAATAGAGCGAAGGGCAACACAGCTCAGGTGACGGCGGCGCGTTCCGCGAATCGCGGATCGCGCCACTCGCCGGTGTTCAGCAGATCGCGGAGATGTTCGACGGCATCCCAGATGTCGACGAACCGGGTGTACATCGGTACGCAGCCGAACCGGGCAATGTCCGGCGCCCGAAAATCGCCGACGACCCCGCGTCCGATCAGGGCTTGGACGACGGCGTGCGCACCTTCGGGAATCGAGATGGACACCTGGCTCCCGCGCACCAGCGGGTCGAGCGGCGTGACCACGCTGAACCCGTGCTCGGCGCACAGCGGCTGGAGGAGCTCGATGAACAACGATGTCAGCGCCAGCGACTTGCGGCGGAGCACATCGAGGCCGCCGAACCGTTGCGCCGCGAGCACGGTGTCGACGCCGCATTCGAGCGCCACCAGCGACAGGATCGGCGGCGTACCGCACTGATATCCGACAATGCCGGGTGCCGGGTCGTAGTGCGGCGAGAAGTCGAACGGTGCCGCGTGGCCGAGCCAGCCACACAGCGGTTGGGGCTGATCGATGTTTCGCTGATTGACCCACACGAACGCCGGCGCGCCTGGGCCCCCGTTCAGATACTTGTAGCCGCAGCCGATCGCAAAGTCCGCGTCACAGGCGGTGAGGTCGATCGGTACCGCACCGGCGCTGTGGGCGAGGTCCCAGACCATCAACGCCCCTGCCGCGTGAACGAGGGTCGTGACGGCGGCCATGTCGTGCATCCGGCCACGGCGGTAGTCGACGTGGGTCAGCAGCACGATGCCCGTGCGCTCGTCGATCGCGGCGTCGATGTCTGCGCTGGTTTCCACGTCGATCAGGCGCAACGTCATCCCGTTGGCGACCGCAACGCTCTCGGCGATGTACAGATCTGTCGGAAAGTTCAGCCGTTCGGAGACGATCTCGGTTCGCCCGGGTGTGTGACGACAGAGCGCGGCTGCGGCGGTCAGCACCTTGAACACATTGACCGACGTGGAATCGGCGACGATCAACTCCCCCGGGCCAGCACCGACCAGCCTCGCGATCTTGTCCCCGATCCGCTGGGGAAGGTGGATCCAGTCGTTCGTGTTCCAACTGGCGATGAGATCTCTGCCCCACTCGTCACGGATCGCATCGGCGACTCGGCCAGCCGTCGCGATGGGTAACGGACCGAGCGAATTGCCGTCGAGATAGATCACATCGACGGGCAATGCGAACTGCTCGCGCAGTGAGGCCAATGGATCGTCGGCGTCGAGGTCCAGGCAGTGTTGACGATCGATCGATCTGGGCATGACGGACACAGTAGACACGATTGCTACGCCTCGGGTGTTGCCAGCGACTTGTACACGGTCAGCTTGCGTGCAGTGAGGCCGGCGCGTTCGTACAGGTTCTTGGTGTCTCGGTCGCCAGGCAGAGCCACGGCTTCGATTCCGGTGAGGCCTGCCGCGCGCACGGCAGCGATTGCATGCTCGACCATCGTGTCGCCGAGCCCGAGTTCGCGCGCTCCTTCCTCCACGAAAGCGTGGGTGATCACTCCCCTGTCGATTTCGGGACGAAGCAGCAGGACCATGTAGCCGAGCACGACGTCGATGAGCGTGGCAACGAGGACGACGGACGCAGCATTGCTCAGCAGCCCGGCCCACTCGGTGATCACGGGAGATTCTTGGAGCCGCAACCGGCCGCCGCGGACGTCGGTCAGGCCATCACGTGCCGCCGCCTGCAGCCGGACCAGGGACTCGATGTCGTCGCCGGTCGCCGGGCGAACCAGCGGGTCCACGACTACTGGGCCTGCAACTGGTGGATCTTGCCGAGGATCGTGCGCCGAGCGCGATGAGTTGTTTCGTACGCGCCGACTGCCTCGAGTTCGGCCGGAGTCAATGAACCAAGTCGAAGAACGACCTGCGACGCAGCCAGGCTCTCGTACCCGGCAATGGGCAGGTCCTCGGCGTTCGGAGAAACGGAGAGTTCGGCATCGATCACGGCGTCGATGATTGCCTCGGGCAACGACTCGGGCGCCCCGAGATCGAGATCCGCAAGGAGATCTTCGACGACATCCATGTGGATGTCATCCGGCACAATCGCAACATCGACCGCAGACGTCGACATTTTCGGATCGGGCCTCGCGCTGCGGGCCTGCTCTGCTTCGTCGAGGCGGCGGTCGAGCTCACCCTTCAATTGGCGAACGGCCATGGTTCCGATGAACTTGGCCATCGTCAACTGATTGTCGAGTCGGGTCTTGCCCGTTGCGATGATCTGCGGCAGATCCTTCTGGACCATCGTCAGCAAACCGATCGGTGTGTAGACGAACAGGTCGAGGAGCTGCCGAACGGAATCGGCAGTGGAGGAACCTGATGCGTCCGGCAACCCGGGGTCGGTCACGTCTACCGTCCTGACGGGATCAGTGGACAGTCGTCGTCGCCGATCGGGCAGAACGCCGCCCCATTGCGAACGAGAAGGAAGCAATTCGGGCAGAGACGCTCGTCGGAGCGCTTCGGCTGGAGTCGATCGGCAGCCTCTGTGCGGTCCTCGGGCTCTTCGTCATCGTCGTCGGACTCTTCGGCGGTGACGAGACGGTCCTTGAGAATCGTGTCGAGATCGGCCTCGACGTCGTCGGGGGCGAGGATGTCGTCGTCATCATCCTCGTCCGCTGGTGGGACGGCGCGGCGCGCCGGCCCATCGGTGTCCTCATCGGTCTCCTCGTCCTCGGTGTCGGCAGTTTCGACGAATTCGTCATCCGGACCAACGAAGTCTTCTTCGGCTTCGAGTTCCTCCTCGTCCAGTTCGTCTGGATCGATTTCAGCTTCGGCCTCGTCCACTTCTTCCTCGGGAGCACCGTCCACAATTTCGTCGTCCGGATCGCTCACGTCGTCGTCTGCCATGCTGTCTCCTCGTCAAAGTCCCGGCCGCGGGCGGCGAGCATACGTGCGTTGTTGCCCTGACGGGTTCGAGCGAGACAGTGACAGTCGTCACGTCCGTGACCGGCACCGTGCGATGGAGCGATTGTCAGCTGTGAGCACGACTGACGACGATCTCGAGGACCTCACGTCTGTTGCCGGCGCTGCTCGGCTCGGCGCTCTGATTCCAATCGTTCGAGTTCTGGAACCTCGTACGTCATGTGTGTCATCGCCTGGGCAACAGCTGTGTGGCCGGCTTTTTCCGCGATCAGGCGGTGCATCTCGATCGCTACTCGGCGGTACGCCGGATGGCCTTGCGAGGAGGACCGGAGCTCGAGCATGTGGACCGCCTCACGAGCGTTGAACTGCATCGAATAACGGATCCGGTACGCCATCGAGACGGCGTAGCTGGCCTGATGTGGGAAGTCGTGGCGCAACGCGTCGTACAACACCGCCGAACGGGCCATGGCATCGTCGAAGACCTCTGTCATACCCGCCGCATCGACCAGATCCGGACGGACGTATCCGTGGTTCGGCGTCAGCGCCTGCCAGTCGATGGTCAGCATCCTGTGCCGCTGCAGGTCGCGGAACGCGCCGTAATCGCTGACGACGTCGAATCGGTAGTCGACTCGTTCGAAAGCGCGACCCGGACGGTGACGACGATTCTCGCGATCCCCGACGTAAGCGCTGATCAGGGCGATCTTGTCGTCGACCCCGAGTGATTTCACCTTGGCCATGATCTGTGATTCCGGCAGGTTGCTGTGCGGATAGCAGATCGCCGTGAGCAACTTGTCCTCGGCGTCGGGGTCCCAGTCGACGAGATCGACGAAGGGAGCCGGTTCGACAGGGGTGCCGCCGAAGATCCCGTCGACGATCTCCGCGGTCTGGTCTCGGGTGGTCGCCATGTAATGGCTCCAGCGGCCACCGCGTTCTGGTAGGTCGACGCGCTTGAGGAAGCTCGGGATCACCTTGCGCAGCTCGTGCAGCATCAATTCGGCGTAGTGCTGCGCTTCTGGCAACGGATGCGAACGCATTCGCAGGAGCAGCATTTCGAAACCCTGCCCACTTCCGTAGATGCCGACGTTGCTCAGCGAGGCGGCCGGGAGAACGCCCCGCACCGCGTCGAGCGCTTTGGCTCGCGTGGCTTGGCGAAAAATGAAGTCGCTGTCGTTCGGTCCCTTGCTCACCGTGGTCCGGATGTGTTCGGTGACCTTGGTGATCAGCAAGCTGTAGGTGTCGAACATCCGGTCCATGTCGCCGACGTACCGGGCGCCGAACGGACTGTTCAACACCGCCGGGTCGCGGTAGAAGCGGTAGCGACCGCCGAGCCGGGCGTCGTAGTTGATGTATCGGGTGCTCTGCTCGAGGTAGCTCATCAAACGTCCCCATTCGAGGACCTTGGTGAGGATGTTCGATGCCTGCTCACAGGCGAGATGCACGCCACCGAGTTGCGCAACGGAATCATCGCCGTACTCGAAGAACACCTTCTCGTACAGTTCCTCGGCCCTGGCGAGTCCGATCGTGGCATCGACAGTCTGGTCACCCTCGATGTCCAGATCGCCGACGAATTCGTCGAGGAACAACCGGCGCAGGCTCTTCGGGCTTCGGCTGTAACGGGCGAACAGCGCCCCCTTGACAACTTCGGGCAGGTTGACCAGGGCGAAAACGGGTCCGTCGAGGTTGGAAAAATACCGACGGAGAATGTCGCTCTCGTCGCTGGTGAACTCCTCGGGGACGTAGACCGTCACAAGTGACCACCTTAGGGTCTGATCGACCCGTCGGAGCGGTATCCCAGACGTCGCTGACCTGGCCCGACGGAACGTGCCCTGTGCAGCTACAGAACCTGGACGTCGCGCGGACGGGTTTCGAACGAGGTTCTCACCGAGTCCATCAAGCCCGACTGGCACCACAGGTCGACGACGGTCATTGCCATGATCTTTGCTCCGTCCAGCACAGCCCTGTCACCGTTGGGACTGACTGCCCATGCTGCGAAGTCGACGGTGTGGATGGGTACACCAGCCGGCGCGACCTGGATCATTGGATGGATGCTCGGGACCAGATAACTGATGTTGCCCATGTCGGTCGAGCCGACGACGTTCTTACCGGTCACCGTTGGATCCTCGACTGCCCGACCGACACGGGCTGCGTTGGCGACGTAGGACTCGACCATCGGCGCGTTGTCGATCATGTCTGCGTACGTCACGCCATCCCACTCGACGTCCATCGTGCATCCGCACGCTGCCGCACTGCCCTCGAAACAGGCGAGGACGCGTTCCTTCAGCGGCTGCAGACTGGCGATCGTGTTCGACCTGACCATCCATTGCATGGTGGTCTTGGCCGGCACGATGTTGGCCTTGTCGCCGCCGGTGACGAAGATGCCGTGAATCCGTTCCGTTGGACGAATGTGTTGGCGAAGGGCGGCCACGTTCATGTAGCCGAGCACTGCGGCGTCGAGGGCATTGCGGCCCTCCTCCGGCGCAGCCGCCGCGTGCGCTGCCTTGCCATGGAAGTGCACGTCCACTTGATGGATCGCGATCGCGTTCATCCGGATCAGATCGGCGTCGGCGGGATGCACCATCATCGCCGCTTCGAGGTCGGCGAACGCCCCATTGCGGGCCATCTCGATCTTTCCCCCGCCGCCCTCCTCGGCCGGCGTTCCCATCAACCGGAGCCGGCCACCCGCTCGAGATGCGATCGACGCAGCCGCGAGTCCCGCTCCGAGTCCGGCGGTTGCGATCACGTTGTGGCCGCACGCATGCCCGATACCGGGCAACGCGTCGTACTCGCACAGGACAGCGACATCGTGGCCTCGTCCGCCAGCGCGGGCCTCGAACGCAGTATCGACACCGTAGGCGTGCCGCTCGGTCACGAGACCGTTGGCGTCGATCAGGTCGCTGAGCAGATCATGAGCGAAGTGTTCCTCGAAGTTGAGTTCCGGATTGGCGTGGATCTGATGACTCGCTTCGATCAGTTGCGACGCCAGTCGATCGACCTCGGCACACACGGCACTTTTCAGCTCTTCGATGGCGACGGCCGACTTGGTCATCTCCTGACCCTATTGCGTCGACGGACGCTCTCGCCCTGCCGATCGTTTCAGACGCAGACGACGATCGCATCCGGGTGAACGGTCAGATGAAGCGTCGAGGCAGTGCCCCACCGTTGCGCGTCGACCCACACGTTCCGGCGCCTGCCGAGATCGACCGTCGTCTGCGCGTGTTGTCTGATCGTGATCGACGGATGGGGAACCTGTGTGCCGAGCGGCAGACGCGACCGAGCCATCCACCGTTGCCGCAGGTCGAGTGAACCGTCGACCTGGACCAGATCGAATCGACCGTCGTTCGGGTGAGCGCGTGGCGACACATCCCAACGACCGTGGAACTGGGCGTTCATCGCAGCCGTGAGCGGACCGCGCCACCATGATTTCCGGGCGACGAGATGCGCAACGAAATACGTCTCTCGGCCGTCGTCGGTCGCGACGTGGATGATGTCGATCGGAAGGTGCGGAATTGGTTCCTCGCCCGTCAGTCGCGCTGAATCGGCGGAGCCTCCGAGAGTCCGCATCAGGTCACCGCCGAGGAGTCCGACCACCGGCTGTGGAACCCCCCTGTCCATATTGTCGATGACAAGGGCGCGGAGCTCGGCGTCGGACCGGACATGCTGCATACCTGGCCCCGGAACGACCATCGATCCCCATTCCCGACCTTTTTGGATCGTCACGGTTCGATCTCGACGGCACTCGAGGCTGCGACAACACCCCTGAACAATGCCTCGGCGGCCTGCTCGGCGCAGCGACGCGTCTGCGCGGCGGGGGCGATGATCGCCAACTGGCGGAGCAGATCGATCAACTGCTTGACGGTCCGCACGAAGTCGCCGCCCGTCAATTCCTCTTCCTCGACGACCTCCGCGAATCCTTCGCCTGCGGCCCACGCGAAGGCAATCGCCAGGAACGTCGGATCTGGTCCGCGATGGACAACCAGCGCGTCTTCCTGCTCGATCTCCTGCAACTCTGCACTCAGCGCGGCGATCTGCACCCACCGCTTCTTCACGGCGTTGTTCGGGAACCACGGCAGCGGCGGTTGATCGGGGCTGCGATGTTCATACACGAACACAGAAACGAGTCCAGCCATGGTCGCCGGGTCGAGATCGTCGAGCAAGCCCTGGCGCAAGGATTCGACGACGAGGAGATCGGACTCGTGGAACGTGCGGGCCAGCATCTCGCCGGCGTCGGTGAGCTTCCAACCGTCGACGTAGCCCCACGAGGTGAGGATGCCGAGCACTCGGTCGAAGTCGCGCGCGATCGATTGGCTGCGGCCCTTGACGCGGCTGCGAATCTCTTCGATCTCTCTTGCGATCCTGTCGGCCTGCGTTGCCGCCTTCAGTCGATGCTTCAGGTCCGGGTCGTCCTCCACCGGGTGATAGCCGGTGTCGGTCGTGGCGGGCAACCGTTTGCGGTTCGGCTGAGGGAGCAGCCTGACGCGATCCAACCGCTCTGCGGTGTCGCGTAGGTAATCGTTGTGCTTCGGCGCGTAGTCGAGTGGTAGCTCGATCCTGCCGAGGGAAGTCGGCGGTTCGTCGAAGTCGCCGGCCGACAGCATCAGCAGGTCGCGTCGGCTGGTGACCGTGGTCAACCGCATCCCACCCTTGCGGTTGGCCGTCGAGATCACCGCGGCACGCCCTGCGTACTTGCCCTTGTGCACGTAGACCACATCGCCCGGTCGCAACTTCATGATCGCCAGATCGATCGGATCGTCGCCGTTGGCAATGTGCGGATTCGCGCGTCCGTTGTTCGCGTCGTCGTGTTGCACGCGACGGCGGAAGTCGTCGATGTCACCGTAGGGGCTGGTCGCCTCGGCCAACAGTTCCTGCAACTGCAACTGGCGCCGACCGAGACGGCTTTCCATTCGGACGACATCGCCGTCGGCTTGATACTGAGC
>JAYTOM010000150.1:0-9472 GCA_043747765.1 Actinomycetota bacterium | reverse complement strand
AGGAGTATGCGGAGAAGAAGGGCAACCTCGCCGGCCGCGCCCAACGCGAACGCGAGTGGGCGACGCAGGGCCTGAGCAAGGCCAAGAACGACAAGTCCGAGAAGGACAAGACGATTCGCCAGTACCGGATCAACCAGAGCGAGCAGTTGGCCGGCAAGGCCGCCCGCACCGACAAGGCAATGGAACGTCTGGAGGTGGTGGAGGAGCCCCGCGAGGCATGGCAGTTGCGGCTGGTGTTCGGCGAGGCAGCGCGTAGCGGTGCCGTCGTTGCTCGACTCGATCGGGCCGTTGTCCGCGCCGGTGATTTCACGCTCGGTCCGCTCAACCTGGAGATCGGCGCCGGCGAACGGATCGCGATCGTCGGCCACAACGGCAGTGGCAAGACCACCATGCTGCGCCTGCTGCTCGGCCACATCGAGCCGGACAGCGGCGAGCGGTATCTCGGGCCGAGCGTCGTCATCGGCGAACTGGAACAGGCCCGGCTGCAGCTCGGTCACCATCGCACCGTGCTGGAGAGCTTCATGCACGCGACCGCGATGACGGTCCCCGAGGCGCGAACCCTGCTGGCCAAGTTCGGCATCGGGGCCGGCGAGGTCAACCGGGCGACGTCATCGCTGTCGCCGGGCGAGCGCACTCGCACAGTGCTCGCCCTGCTGATGGCCAAGGGCACGAATTGCCTCGTGCTCGACGAGCCGACGAACCATCTCGACCTCGCTGCGATCGAGCAACTGGAGATCGCGCTCGAGTCGTTCGCCGGCACAGTGCTGCTCGTCACCCACGACCGGACACTGCTGCAGAACGTGCGCCTGACCCGGTCGATCCAACTCGAAGCCGGCCGGATCGTGGCTGACAACACCCTCACCTCCCCCTGACGCGTGCGTGAGTCGGCGGCCCGCCAGCGGCCCGTTGGTCAGCGCGAGTTGAAGTCGCGCATCGCCGCGTCGGCGCCCTGGCCGACCAGCGTCTCCACGGCGTCGGCGGCGATCTGCACGGCGACGTCGAGGGCTTCGCGTTCGTCCTTGGGCAACTTCGACAGCACATGGCTGGCGCCGCGCTCTTTCGACGGTGGCTTGCCGATCCCGATCCGAATCCGCAGATAGTCCTGCGTCTTCAGGTGCTGGGTGATGCTGCGCAGCCCGTTGTTACCGGCCAGCCCACCGCCGACCTTGACCCGGACCTGTGCCGGCGGAAGGTCGAGTTCGTCGTGGATGATCAGGATCTGCACCGGATCGGTGATGCCGTAACGACGGGTCAGCGCGCTGACTGCCTGGCCGGATTCGTTCATGTATGTCAGCGGGAAGGCGAGGATGCACCGCTTTCCGGCGACCGTTGCTTCGGCCACTTTGGCCTTGTCCTTACTGGCTTTGAACGATACGCCGGCTCGAGTCGCGAGCAGGGTGACGACCTCTTCGCCGACATTGTGTCGGGTCCGTGCGTATTCCTTGCCGGGGTTGCCGAGCCCGACGATCAGGAAGTCGTATGGCGTGCCGCGACGCTCCGGTCGATGACCGCGACCGAACAGTGGCATGTCGTGGCAGATCGGTCAGTTGACGGTTGGCGAGACTGCAGTGTGATCATTCAGCTGTGGCGTCGCCGGCAGCTGCTTCGTCGTCGCCGGCCTCGACATCAGGCGTGGCGTCGGACTCGAGGTCGGATTCGCTGAAGCCGTGCAGAGCGGTGACGACAGCCATCTCTGGATCGCCGAGGGCCGTGACGCCCAACGGCATCACCAATTCGGAAAGGCGGATGACATCGCCGGGCTGCATGTTGCTGATGTCGACGACGAACTCGTTCGGCATGTTGTCGGGCGTGCACTCGACGTCGATCGTGTCGACCGACGGGTCGACGAGGCCGCCCTGAGCGGCAACAGCCTTGGCTTCGCCCTCGAGGCGCAACGGTACAGAAACCGTGAGCAGTTCCTTCATGTCGATCTGGAGGAAGTCGAGGTGCGCGACGTTGCGCTTGACCGGGTGACGCTGCACGTCTTTGATCACGGCCGGGTAGATCTTGCCGTCGACCTCGAGCTGCAGCACCGTGTTGAATCCTGCCGGGCCGCTGAGCGCCAGACGCAGGTCGCGACGACCAACGGCGACACTGACCGGCGCCATGCCCTGGCCGTAGAGCACGGCCGGGATGCTGTCGGTGCTGCGCAGGCGGCGCGAGGCGGGTGAGCCGGTTTGACGGCCGGTCTGGGCTACGAGAGTGGTCTGCGACATGATGAAATCCTCCGCCTTGTGGCGATCCAGAGGTGCTGCTGACGCAGCAAAGAACGGTTGACGACCCTATCGGCGCTCGCGCCCAGAACCCACAGGCGCTGGCAACACCGGTGGTGTTGACTATTGGTTCTCGCCGCCGAAGATCTCACTGACCGACGTGTCGTCGAAGACCGCACTCAAGGCTTCGGCGATGATCGGAGCGATCGACAGCACTTCCAGCTGTGGCAATTCGGATTTTGGAGGCGTCGGCAAGGTGTTCGTCAGGACGACCCGTTTGAACGGGGAATCGCGCAGACGAGCAACGGCTGGCCCAGACAGCACACCGTGGGTCGCCATGCACCAGACCTCGGCTGCGCCACGCTTGAGCAGCAGTTCGGCGGCCGACACGACGGTTCCACCGGTGTCGATCATGTCGTCGGTGATGATGCAGCAGCGACCGTCGACCTCGCCGATGACCTCTTTTGCCTCGGCGATGTTGGTCGTGCCCTTCGGACGGCGCTTGTTGATGAACGCGACGTCGGCATCCATGTCCGACAGGTGCTGGGCGAACCGTTCGGCGACCTTCACTCGGCCCGCGTCGGGGGACACGATGACCATGCCCTTGTCCGCATGTTGGCGGACGTATCGCTCGAGCACGGGCAGCGCCGTGAGGTGATCCACGGGGCCGTCGAAGAAACCCTGGATCTGCCCGCTGTGCAGGTCGATCGAGAGCATCCGTTTGGCCCCGGCAGCGCGAAAGAGATCGGCGACGAGACGGGCGGTGATGGGTTCGCGACCCTCGGCCTTGCGGTCCTGGCGGGCGTAGCCGTAGAACGGGCAGACGGCCGTGATCCGCTTCGCCGACGCGCGATGGGCGGCATCGATCATGATCAACTGCTCCATGATCGAGTCGTTGATGCTGCGGCCGCCGCACGCGAAGTGGCTCTGCATGATGAACACGTCCGTGCCGCGGACGCTCTCGGAGAAACGGGGCCGGATCTCGCTGTTCGCGAATTCGACGATGTTCGCGTTGCCGAGAGCCAGTTCGAGATGTTCAGCCACCTGCTGCGCAAGCGCTGGATGCGTCCGCCCCGTGTAGAGCGACAGACGCTTGGTGGTGACCTTTTCCATGTACCTGCTCCTGAAAATCTCGTATCAGTCGACAGGGGCAGTGTAGAAGGCTCCGGTGGTCTGCCCGGCAGCGACCGAGCTACCCGACGGCAAATGTGCGTACGGGCCGACGTGAGCACCCGTTCCGATCTCTGCGTCATGTCCGACGGAGTTCTCGACCACACAGTCCGGTTCGACGACGCAGTCGATCAACCGTGCGTCCGGTCCGATCTCGCAGCCGTTGCCGACGACGGTCCGGCCCTGCAGGATCGTGCCTGGGTACAGCGTGACGTCACGACCCAGCTGTACGGTCACGTCGATGAACGTCTGTCGTGGATCGAGCATCGTCACGCCGTTCAGCAACCAGTGACGGTTCGTGCGCGCCCGGAGTTCGCGTTCGGCGAGGGCCAACTGCCAGCGGTCGTTGACCCCAGCGGTCTCGGCCGGTGAGGCCTGGACCGCACCGATGCGGTGGCCCATGCTGCTCAACACGCCGATCACGTCGGTGAGGTAGTACTCGCCCTGGCTGTTGTCCGGCGACAGGTGGCGAAGGGCCGGACCGAGGAGGTCGCGCCGGAACGCGTAGATGCTCGTGTTCATCTCCTTGACGGCCAGTTCCTCCGCCGATGCGTCCCGCTGTTCGACGATGCGCAGGACCCGGTCCTGGCCGCCGCGCGCGTCTGAACGGATCACTCGACCGTAACCGGTTGCGTCGTCGACGACCGACGTCAGCAGGGTCGCTGCATACCCGTTGGCGACGTGGATGCTGACGAGTTCGTCGATCGTCTCCGGGCGGAGCAACGGCGTGTCGCCGGGAAGGACGAGGATGGTCGATTCGTCGTCGAGGTCGTCGCCCGGGAAGACCGACAGCCCAACCAGCGCTGCGTCGCCAGTGCCACGCTGCACCTCCTGCTCGACGAACGTGACATTGGCCCACTGTGGGGCCTGTTCCTGGACCTTCTTGGTGACGCGTTCGGCGCCGTGGCCGACGACGACGACGGTGCGGTCGACCTTCAACGATTCGAGTGAGTGGATGACGTGCATCACCATGCCGCGTCCGCAGATCATGTGCAGCGGCTTCGGGCGGGTGGAGCGCATCCGTGTGCCCTCACCGGCGGCGAGAACGATGGCAGATACCGACATGTCACCGTTCTAGCGCATGAGCTCCGGGGAGAGGGCTCGAACCCCTATACACAGGATCAAAACCTGTTGTCCTACCATTGAACGACCCCGGAAGGGATGCCCAAGGGTATCGGAGCGGTTTGGCCGGACAGAACCTTTTCACCCCACTTTGCTGCAAGCCTGCTCAGCGGGTTGGAGGCGATGCGGTCCGACGCTAGCGTGCTCGGCTTATGGGTTCGTTGATCAAGAAGCGCCGTAAGCGCATGCGGAAGAAGAAGCACAAGAAGATGCTCCGGCGGACCCGTCACCAGCGTCGTAAGTAGACCATAACGAATTCTCGATGTCAGCCACGTCGGTGTTTGGCGTCCGAACGACCGTCCACTTCGGTGGACGGTCGTTCTCGTTTTCGGGCTAGACCGTGCGGGTGAGGACCACATCGGCACCCGCCAATGCCTTGTTCAACCCTGCGTGATGGCCGTCGAGGAACCAGGTCGCCCCGCTTCCAGCCAGCGTCGGGTGCCGTCCCGTTGCCTCCACGATCCGGTCACGCCACCAGGCCAGCCTGGGCTCCACCATCAGCGCAGCCGCCGTCAGGTCGTTTGGCCCTCCGCAGCTCTGGTTCGGGTCGTCGAGGCCGCCTCGATCGTCCCAGGCGCGATAGACCGCCGGTGTCGAACACGACAGAGGTGGGATCACGAGCGTCAATTCCGTCGCCAGGTCGGGGAGCGCTTCGACGATCTCACCGACACCGCGAACGCGGGCTCGGCCGCCGACGAGGCAGAACGGCACATCGGCCCCCACGGTGGCAGCCCCGGCGAGGTCGGTGTACCCGCCCCAGCGCAGGACGGCCGCAGCGTCAGCGGAACCTCCCCCGAGGCCTCCACCGTGGGGGATCCGCTTGTCCACGTGCACCGCCGCATGAAGCCCGGTGAGCACGAGTGCTCTGGCAACGAGGTTGCTGTCGTCGAGGGGTATGCCGTTGCTGTAGGGGCCACCGGCGGACAGCCCGCTGCCCGTCGGGTCGATGGTCAATGTGTCGGCCAGATCGAGCGTGACCATCTCGGCGTCGATGAGGTGATACCCGTCCGCACGCACACCGGTGATCCGCAGCCTCACGGTCAGCTTCGCCGGGGCACGCACGACGATGCTCATGGAGTCGCCGGGGCGTAAACGGCGGACGTCAATCGTCCCCATGCGTACACGTCCAGTTCCTCGGCGCGCGACGTCGGCGCGATGCCTGCTGTGGCGAACTGCTCCGGCGTGACGCGTTCGGAGAGGACCCTTCGCAGCATCTGCCGGCGGTGCGCGAATCCGGCTTTGACCAGATCGAACAACGCGTCGGGGCACACATCCGCGACGGCGGGTTCAGCTCTGCGGGTGATCTCGACGAGCGAACTTTCCACCTTCGGCTGCGGAACGAAGACGGTGGCCGGCACGTGACCGACGATCTTGGCGGTCGCCCAATAGGCCACTTTCACACTCAGTGCGCCGTAGGCACGGCCGCGAACGGGCGAGACGATGCGTTCGGCGACCTCGCGCTGGACCATGACGAGCATCCGTGCGATCTGCGGCACGGTGTCCAGCAGGTCGAGCACCAGCGGCGTGCCGACGTTGTACGGAAGGTTGGCGACCAGCACCCAGTCGTCGGCGCCGGCCAGCAGATCCGCCCAGGACATCTCCTGGGCATCACCTTCGACAACCGTC
Source organism: Actinomycetota bacterium (assembly GCA_043747765.1). Taxonomy (GTDB): domain Bacteria; phylum Actinomycetota; class Acidimicrobiia; order Acidimicrobiales; family Ilumatobacteraceae; genus WLMZ01. Next base: position 3,341 of record JAYTOM010000150.1, on the reverse strand, counting down.
ACATTCTCGAATGCGGAAACCACCTGACGCAGAACCGGAACGATCCCTCGATCGATTTCGATCGCGAGCACACGCGCCCCGCTCTCGGCCAGAGCCGAGGTCAACGACCCGAGTCCAGCGCCGATCTCGAGGACGTTGCTCGTCGCGTCGATGATGGCAAGACGAGCGATCCGGCGGACCGTGTTCGGATCGCCGACGAAGTTCTGACCGAACTCCCGCCGGGGGGCGAGACCGTTGTTGCTGAGCAGTTCGTTGATGTCGCGACGCGACAGCGTCATCCAGCGTCCCAGGTGATTCGCACGTGGAGGGGAGCGTCGACGAGTTGGCCGATCTGTTCGAACAGCGGTGTCGGGAGTTGGATCTCGATGCCCTTGCCGAAGATCTTCGGGGGAATCTTGTTGAGGCATTGGATCGGCCGACCGTTGTCGAGGTTGGTGATCGTCAAAATGGCCCCGAACGGGGCTCTGGCAGCGGAACACGATGTCGAATTCGGGTCGATCCCTGTTTTGTAGGTGGCCATACCGTCGAGCGAGTGGTTGGCCACCGAAGCAGGCACGACGATCGGGACAACGGCGGCCTTGGGCGGCGTCGTCGGCCCGTTGACAAAGATCGGACCGAGCGAGCCGAAGAGATCGGTCGAGGTGTCCGTTGATTGCGCAGCCGCAACCGGCGCCACGACGCCAGCAGCCGCAGCCACACTCGGGGTTGCGGTCCCGTCCTGCGGTTGGTTCCTGGCGAACAGCCAGATCGCGGGAAGCGCGATGAGGGTGAAGACCGCTGGGACGACCAATCGCCGACGATCCGTGGCGTCCAGTCTCAACATCGTCCTTGAGGCTACGGAGCCATCAGCGGAAAGGCAAGGCACGCTGCAGCCGAGGTGGCTTGCGCAATTGTCTCGACGGGTTCGCCGCGCAGAGTCGCTATGAACGCTCCGACCAGGGCGACGTTGGCCGGCTGGTTCGGTTTCCCACGATGGGGCAGCGGGGCCAGGTAGGGGCTGTCGGTCTCGACCAACATCCTCTCGAGCGGGCAGATCAGCGCAGCTTGCTGAACATCGGTGGCCGATTTGAACGTGACGATGCCCGAGAAGCTGAGGAATCCCCCGAGATCGAGGCAGTCGGTGGCTTCGGCCGCGCCGCCGGTGAAGCAGTGGAAGATGGTCCGCTCCGGCATGCCCTCGGCGCGCAGGATGTCGAACGTTTCCGGCCACGCTTCGCGGGTGTGGATGATCAGTGGCAGGTGCAGTGAGTGGGCCAGTTGAATCTGTTCGGCGAACGCCGCGCGCTGCACATCACGCGGCGAATGGTCGTAGTGGTAGTCGAGCCCGCATTCGCCAACGGCAATCACCTTTTGGTGGTCGAACATCGTCGAGATCGAGTCGACGCCGTTGGCGGCATCGTGCGGATGGAGGCCGACCGTCGCCCACACGTTGTCGAACCGCTCGGCGACGGCGATCGCGGCCAGCGAGGTCTCGGCATCGCAGCCGACCGTGATCATCGCTGTCACCCCGGCCGCATGTGCGGCAAGCACGGCAGCCCCCGGCCCACCCGGAATGCGCGCGTCGTGGAGATGGCAATGGTTGTCGATCCAGTTCACGAGGCGACCGCGCTGATCGGATCGATCAAGCCGGCAGTTGCCGACGGGGGAACATCGGCTCGCCCTTGACCACGGGTACGCCACCCGGATAGCCACCCCACGCTGCCGCTGTCGGCAAGCGCTCGTCGGTGACGAGACCGGTCAGGCCGATCCGCTCCCACACTGCCTGTGCGGTTGCAGGGATGGCCGGCGAAGCGAGGACAGCGACGATGCGCAGCGCCTCGAGGGCGTCGCCCATCATCCGGTCGACGGCCTCACCGGGCTCGGCCTTCCACGGTTCGTTGGTTTCCAGATAGGCGTTGGTGGCGCGGATCAGTGACCACGTCGCTTCGAGGGCTCGGCTCGGCTGCAGGTTCAGCCACGCAGCCGATGTGGTCTCGTACGCGTCTGCTGCGGCGGCGGCCAGTGGACTGTTGACTGCTGGCGCCGGCCCGACACCGTTGCATTTCTTGCCGACCACCGTGGCGACGCGGCTGAGCAGGTTGCCGAGGTTGTTGGCGAGGTCGCTGTTGTAGCGACCGACGAGACATCGTACGTGAAGTCGCCATCCTGGCCGTAACTGGTCTCGGCCAACACGTAGTAGCGAAAACCGTCGACGCCGATGTCATCGACGAGGTCCAGCGGATCGACCACGTTGCCCGAGGTCTTGCTCATCTTCTCGCCGCCACTGAGCAGCCATCCGCCGATGCCCCAGCCCTTCGGCAAGTCGATGCCGGCGGACATCAGCATGGCCGGCCAGTAGACGCAGTGGTGACGGACGATGTCCTTGCCGATCAGGTGATAGTCGACAGGCCACCACTCCGTGAACCGTTCGTCGTCGGTGCCGTAGCCGACTGCTGACATGTAGTTCGTCAATGCGTCGAACCACACGTAGGCGACGTGCTTCGCGTCCCAGGGGATCGGCACGCCCCACGTCAGGCTGGTGCGGCTGATCGAAAAGTCGCGTAGTCCGCTCTTGATCAGGCCGATCGCCTCGTTGCCGCGGAACTCGGGCTTGAGTGCATCGGGATGTGACGAGTACCAATCGAGCAGCCGATCCTGGAAACGCGAAAGACGGAAGAAGTAGTTCTCCTCGTTGACTGATCGCACAGTTATTTTGTGGATCGGACAGAGGCCCCCGACGAGCTCTTCCTCTGTGTAGTACTCCTCGCACGACACGCAGTACAGGCCCGTGTACACGTCCAGTTCGATGTCACCTGCGTCGTAACAGGCCTGCAGCAACTTGGCGACGCCGGCGTAGTGACGGGGTTCGGTGGTGCGGATGAAATCGTCGTTGCTGATGTTCAGCTTCTCCCAGGCCTTGGAGTACTGAGGGGCGATTGCATCGACGAAGTCCTGTGGCGTCTGCCCCGCTGCTTCGGCCGCCTGCTGCACCTTCAGTCCATGCTCATCGGTACCCGTCAGAAAGAACACGTTCTCGCCCATCAACCGGTGCCACCGGGCGAGCGCGTCGCCGACGATGGTCGTGTACGCGTGCCCGAGGTGGGGCTTCGCCGTCACGTAGTAGATGGGAGTCGTGAGCGAGAAGTTGGTCACACGCACAGGCTAGGGCGACCCTCGTCTCCCCGGATCAGCGTTTTGGGCGGCGAAGATGGCGGTATGGGAAACAACGCATCGGCGGATGACGTCAGCGACTTCGGGCGGGCGACCAAGGTGACCGAGCTGTCGACGAACGGCCAGGGGACCACGTTCCGCGGCGAGATCGTCGACGGATGGGACGTCAACGGCAACGCCAACGGCGGTTA
>JAYTOM010000149.1:0-17180 GCA_043747765.1 Actinomycetota bacterium | reverse complement strand
CGCCCTCGTCACACCGCAGACTCGCGCCATCATCTACAACGATCTGCAGAATCCGAACGGTGCCGAGAGCACCGCCGCCGAGCGCGAGGAAATCGCCCGGATCGCGATCGAGAACGATCTGTGGGTACTCAGCGACGAGGCCTATTTCGAGATGCGCTACTCCGGGACCTCGTCATCGATCGCATCGCTGCCGGGAATGCAGGAGCGCACTGTCATCCTCTACACGTTCTCGAAGAAGTTCGCGATGACCGGCTGGCGGTTGGGCGCCGCCGTTGGACCGCAACCGATCGCCGATTCGATCGCCAAGCTGAACACCAACGACGAGTCGTGCACCACGCATTTCGTGCAGTACGCCGGTGTCGAAGCGATTCGTGGCGATCAGTCCCAATGCCTGGCGATGTTGGACATCCTGATCACGCGTCGCGACGCCGCCCTCGCGGTCTTGAACGAGACCAAGGGGATGTCCGTCGCCGTGCCAGAAGCGACCTTCTACCTCTTTGCCGACGTGACCGACGCGATGGCGATCGTCGGCACCGATGATCTCGCCGTGTTCGCCGAGGAGGCGCTTCATGCGACTGGCGTGTCGTTCTGCACGCGCCGGCACTTCGGCCGGCCACAGCCCGGCGAGGTACGTCAGTACGTGCGGTTCGCCTACTCGGGAATTCCGGTCGAGGCGATCACCGAAGGGCTCGGTCTGCTGCAGCAGTGGATCGGCAGTCTCGCGTGAAGGTCATCGTCACCGGTCGGATCCCTGCTGCAGGCATCGACATGTTGCGGGCCGAGCACGATGTCACCTCCTGGGATTCGACCGAACTGGTCAGCCGGGCCGAACTCCTCGACCGCGTGGTCGGCGCCGAAGCGATCATCTCGTTGCTCACCGAGCGCATCGACGCCGAACTCCTGGACGCAGCAGGACCGCAACTGCAGGTCGTGTCGAACGTGGCCGTCGGCTACAACAACATCGACACGGTGGCGTGCCACGAGCGCGACATCATCGTCACGAACACCCCGGGGGTCCTCACCGACGCAACCGCCGACATCGCCATGGCGCTGATCCTGATGTCGACCCGTCGCCTCGGTGAGGGCGAACGCACCATCCGCAGCGGCCAGCCGTGGCAGTGGGGCATGTTCTACATGCTCGGCATGTCACTGCAGGGCCGACGACTCGGCATCGTCGGTATGGGTCAGATCGGTGCGGCTCTGGCCCGCCGCGCCAAGGCGTTCGGGATGACCATCGTCTATTCGAACCGCAGTCCCGTCGCCACCGAAATCGCGACCGAACTCGGCTGCGCTCGCGTCGACATGGACGAGTTGCTGACCACCAGCGACGTCGTCTCCCTGCATTGCCCCTACTCGCCGGACACCCATCACCTGATCGGTGCGGCCCAACTCGCGGCGATGCCCACGACGGCATTCCTGATCAACACTGCTCGTGGGCCAGTCGTCGACGAGGCTGCGCTCGCTGCCGCTCTGTCCAGCGGTCAGATCGCCGGAGCGGGGCTCGATGTGTTCGAAAACGAACCGACCGTTCACGCCGACCTGTTGCACCTCGACAACGTCGTCCTGATCCCGCACCTCGGTTCGGCCACCGTCGAGGCACGCACGGCGATGGCCACGCTCGCCGCGACGAACACGTTGGCCGTCTTGGGTGGCCATCCAGCGCCGAACCCGATCAGCCGCTGAAGTCCGGCAGCAGATGCTCGTCGTCGCCGATGACCTGACCGGAGCCGCCGATACGGCCGGCGCATTCGCTGTGGCCGGTCATCGGACCGTCGTCATCCTCCATCGGCCGACCCCGAACCCCACGACCCAGAACGCGGCGACCGCGAATGGCTGGTCAGCTCGGACCGACGTGGTCGCGATCGACACCGACTCGCGGGCGATGCCGGAGTCCGCAGCGTTCGACGCCACGGTTGCGGCGGTGTCCACCCATCCCGGCCGACCGTTGTTCGTGAAGATCGACTCGACGATGCGCGGACATGTACGCGCAACTGTCCTGGCAACGATCGCCGGACGATCGTCCTCCGATCTCGGCGTGGTCCCGAGTCGTGTCGTGGTGTGCCCTGCGTTTCCGATGCTCGGTCGCACCGTCGTTCGGGGGTGGGTCTGTCTCGACAACGTACCGATCGAAAGCGGTCAGCTCGGACCGATCTTCGCAGCGGTCGCCGCCACCGCCGACGTCGTGATCGCCGACGCTCGTTCGGACGCTGATCTCGACGCATTGGTGCGAGCCAACCTCGATCCGCAGCATCCGAATGCGACCCTGTGGGTGGGTTCAGCAGGACTCGCCCGCCACGTCGCTCGGCAGATGGGTGCGATCGACGAGGCCAACGAGGTCACCGCTGCGCACACCGAGGTCAGCGGTCCGCCGAACCGCCTTCCGGCCACAAAGATCGTGGTGGTCGTTGGATCCCAGCATCAGCAGACGAGCGCACAGGTCGCCCGGCTCCGCGCCGACACGAGAGTCGTTCAGATCGATCCACGTGAACCCGCTCACATCGAAGAGATCCTGCCCGTCCTGATCGAGGGTGACGGGCTGGTGCTCACCGGGGGCCACACCGCCCGCGTCGTCCTCGACGCGCTCGGCATCGAACGGCTCCGGGTGCTCGGCGAGGTCGAGGTCGGAATGCCATGGTCTCTCGCGACACGTGCCGGCCGAACCATCTCGATCGTGACCAAGGCCGGCGGGTTCGGCAACGAGATGGCCTTGCGCCATGCGGTCGAGTTCCTCGAACAGCCGTCATAATGTCGACGTGCCCGATCGACCCGTCATCGCCATCACCATGGGGGATCCCGCCGGGGTCGGTCCAGAAGTTGTTGTCAAGGCGCTGGCCCTGGCCGACGTGTTGGCAATGTGTCGACCGCTCGTCATCGGCGACTCCGAACGGCTGCATCTCGCCGCTCGGATCTGCAACGTCGCCATCGAGCCCGACGTCGAGATCGTCGATGTCGGGGGTGTTCCCTCCGATCTCCCATGGGGGCAGATGTCTGCCGTTGGCGGTGCCGCTGCATACCGGTACATCGAACGGGCCGCCCAACTGGCGATGAACGGCACGGTCCAAGCGATCTGCACGGCCCCGCTCAACAAAGAGGCCCTGCACGCAGCGGGCCACATGTACCCGGGACACACCGAACTGCTCGCCCACCTGACCGGCGCCGAGGAAGTCTCGATGATGCTCGAAGCGCCGGGACTTCGGGTGGTGCACGTGACCACGCACATCGGCATCATCGACGCGATCGCGAAGATCGAGCCGGGCCTCGTCGCCCGGACGATCCGGCGTGCGGACGAGACCTTGCGTCGGGCCGGCATCACCCACCCCCGGTTGGCGGTCTGCGGGATCAACCCGCACGCCGGCGAGAACGGACTGTTCGGCAACGGCGAAGAAGGATCGAAGATCGTTCCTGCGATCTCCACGGTTCGTGCCGAGGGAATCGATGCAGTCGGCCCACTTCCTGCCGACACCTTGTTCTTCCGAGCCAAGCGAGGCGACTTCGACTGCGTCGTCGCGATGTATCACGATCAGGGTCACGGCCCGGTCAAGGTGCTCGGCCTCGAGGCGGGTGTCAACATCACGCTGGGGCTTCCGGTGGTCCGCACGTCGGTGGATCACGGAACGGCATTCGACATCGCAGGTACCGGAGTGGCCGACGCGCGGTCGATGGTCGAGGCGTTGAAGCAAGCTGTCCACCTTGCCTCCGTCGCGAGCTGAGTCTGGTGAAACGCGGCAGCCTCCGCGTCTATCTCGGCGCCGCGCCCGGTGTCGGAAAGACCTACGCGATGTTGGAGGAGGGTCGACGACGTTCCGCCCGCGGCACGAGCGTGGTCGTCGGCATTGTCGATGCTCACGGTCGCGCGCCGATCAACCGTCTGCTGGCCGACATGACCGTGATCGCGCCGATGTCGGTTCTGGAGGAAGGTATCGCGTATCCGGAGATGGATCTCGAGGCCGTGCTCGCGTCGAAAGCGGAGGTCGTCATCGTCGACGACATGGCCCACCATGTCCCCGGCGGCGAGGGCGACAGACGCTGGCACGGAATCGCGACGCTGCTCGATGCCGGCATCGACGTCATCGCGACAGTCGGCGTCGCCAACCTCGAATCGATGAACGACGTGATCGCCACCATCACCGGCAGCGCGCCCACCGAGACCGTTCCCGATTCATTCGTCCGCAGTGCCGATCAGATCGAACTGGTCGACATGAGCCCGGAAGCCCTCCGCCGCAGACTCGCCCACGGCAACGTCTACCCACCGGAGCGCATCGATGCGGCGCTGGCCGACTACTTCCGGCCCGGTACTCTCGGCGCGCTGCGTCAACTCGCGCTGCTCTGGGTGGCTGACCGTGTCGACGAGCGCCTGCAGGATTATCTGTCCACCCACGGCATCGCCGTCAGCTGGGAGATCCGTGAGCGTGTCGTGATCGCTCTGGCCGGATTCGGCGGCGGCCACGTGGTCCGGCGCGCCGCTCGCATCGCCGGCCGCATCCGCGGCGAGTTGATCGGCGTACACGTCGTGACCGAGCACAGCCAACCCGGACCGGACATCGAACTGCAGCGCCGACTCGTCACCGAGCTCGGGGGCGTCTATCGCGAGATCGTCGGTGACGACGTCGCGCAGGCTCTGGCCGAGTTCGCGCGCATCGAGCAGGCGACTCAACTCGTCCTCGGCGCCAACCGCCAGTCGAGCGGCAGCCACCCCGGGCGGATGCGCAGGCTGCTCGACCGGTCCACATCAGCGGGATCGATCTCGACCGCGCTGATCGACGCACTCGGGCACATCGACGTACATGTCATCGGGACGGAGGCCGTTCCGTCCCGACTGCCGTTCTCGCTGCCGGCCCTACGGCGAGTGCTGCCTGCCCGGCGCCGAATGGCGTACCTCGCCTGGGCGGTGTGCCTGCTCGGCCTGCCGCTCCTCACGTTCGTTCTGACTCGACTGCGCGCCCAGGTGTCAGTCGGCACTGCGCTCCTCCTCGATCTGTCTGTGGTGCTCGTCGCCGCAGCGTTGGGCGGTCTTCGCCCAGGACTCGTCGCATCGGTTCTCGCATTCGGACTGACCAACTGGTTCCTCACAGCGCCGCTGCACACGTTGACGGTCAACGAAAGCCAGAACGTCGTTGCGCTCGTTGTTTTCTTGGCTGTCGCGGCAGTGGTCGGGCTCCTCGTCGACCGGTCGGCGAGTCGATCTCGCGAGTCCCTGCGCGCTCGCAACGAAGCGGGCGCCCTGGCCCGGTCGGCGGCGACACTGGTCGGTGCCCACGATCCGCTGCCCGAACTGCTCGAGCAGCTGCGGGCGACGTTCAGCCTGGAGGCCGCATCCGTGCTCGAACACAATGAGCAGGGTTGGTGGCCGACAGTCCTGGTCGGCAATCGCGATCTGCTGGATCCATCGCAGGGAACGTCGGTCAACCTCGCCGAGGACGGCAGTGTTCAATTGGTCGTGTCCACCGAGGCCCTCGGACCCGATCAACTGGAGGTGTTGCGAGCCTTTGCCGATCAATTGTCCGTTGCCCTGCAGGGCCGCAAGCTCCGCGCCGATGCTGCCAACGCCGAGGTCCTGGCCGAAGCCAACGCGTTGCGCACGGCACTCCTCCAAGCCGTCTCCCATGATCTGCGCACACCATTGGCGTCGATCAAGGCGTCGGCGAGCGGATTGCTGCAGTCCGACGTCACCTTCTCCGACGAGGACCGCCAATCACTGCTGCAGAACATCGACGGTGCCGCCGATCGCCTCGACGGCATGGTTCGCGATCTTCTCGACATGAGCCGTCTCCAGGCCGGGGCCATTGGTCGCGGGACGGGAAAGGTCGCCTTGGAGGAGATCGTTGCGTCGGCGTTGCATTCCGTTCCGGCGAGCGCCAACCGGGTCGAGGTTTCCGTGTCCGAATCGTTGCCGTTCGTTCACGCCGACGGTGGGCTGCTGGAACGGGCGTTGGCCAACCTGATCTCGAATGCCGTCGCTTGGTCCCCACCCGACGCCGTGGTCCGGATCGACGCCGGACTCGTCGGCAACTTCGTCGATCTACGCATCATCGACCGTGGACCCGGTATTCCGAAAGACGACCGCGACCGGATGTTCGCCCCGTTCCAACGGCTCGGTGACCGTTCCAACGATGCCGGCGTGGGACTCGGCCTGGCCATTGCGCGAGGGTTCATCGATGCAATCGGCGCACATCTCGAGGTCGAGGACACACCGGGCGGCGGATTGACGATGTCGATCAGGTTGCGTGCAGTGGACGAGGGAACGAGCATCGGCCCGATGGACGCGATCGCCGTGACAGGCGCGCCAGAGTGACCCGGATCCTGGTCGTCGATGATGAGACCCAGATCCGCCGCGCGCTCGAAGTCAACCTTCGCACTCGGGGTTACGAGATCGACCTGGCTGCAACCGGTGAAGAAGCGCTGAGTTCTGCCGCAGCGCACCTGCCGGATCTCGTCCTGCTCGATCTGGGCTTGCCAGGGGTCGACGGCGTCGATGTGATCCTCGGGTTGCGGGGCTGGACCGATGTGCCGATCATCGTCATCTCGGCCCGTCAGGACGACGCCGACAAGGTCGTTGCGCTCGACGCCGGGGCCGATGACTACGTCACCAAGCCGTTCAGCATCAACGAATTGTTGGCGCGTGTCCGGGCCTCCTTGCGCCGACACAATCCACTGCCCGACGAACCGCACATCACCACTGCGGACTTCGTCATCGATCTCCAGGCGCAACGGGTGACGCGTGCCGGGGTCGATGTCCACCTCACGCCGACGGAGTGGTCGATCGTTGCCTACATGGTCCGCCACGCCAGCCGCCTGATCACGCAGCGACAGTTGTTGCAGAGCGTGTGGGGACCGGCGTATGAGACCGAGACCAATTACCTGAGGGTCCACTTCGCCGCGATCCGCCGCAAGATGGAGCCCGACCCGTCGCAGCCGCGCTACTTCCTCACCGAACCCGGTGTGGGATACCGATTCGAGCCAGTCTTAACGACTTCTTAGCGCAGGCCACGCGAATCTTGGCGGGGCCTGAACGACACGTGAAGAGGCCAGCCGGTTGGCTGTGAAACGTGATCGACGACAAGGAATTGGTCGCCCCGCAAGCGGGTCCGTCCACACAGCAACCACATGCCGCAACGCATGGACCCGGGCTCGTCACGGGCAGCGCCGGCGGCGCCACTTCGGCATCGAACCTCGTCCCGGAGCCACTCGGCTATCGACTGAAGAACAAACTCCTCGGACCGCCGCTGCAGACCGATCGATTGGAGCACGAGACACTCGGCAATCCAACGGCTCTCGCCGTGTTCGCCTCCGACTGCCTCTCCTCGTCGGCGTACGCGACAGAAGAGATCGTGCGCGTCCTGTTCCCGTACATCGGACTGGCCGCCTTCACCCTCGTCACTCCCGTCACGATCGCGCTGCTCGTCGTCCTCGGCTTCCTGATCCTGTCGTACCGCCAGACGATCAAGGCCTATCCGTCGGCAGGCGGCGCCTACATCGTCACTCGCGATAACTTCGGACTCCTGCCTGCACAGGTCGCCGGAGTCGCACTACTGACCGACTACGTGCTGACGGTGGCCGTCTCGGTGGCAGCGGGGAGTGACGCACTTGCGTCGGCAATCACTCCGCTCGCGCCGTACAAACATTGGATCGCGATCGGCTTCGTCGGGCTGATCATGTTCGGCAACCTGCGCGGCACGAAGGAATCGGGCAAGTTGTTCGCCGCACCGACCTACTTCTTCATCGCCAACGTGTTCGCCCTGATCGGCGTCGGAATCTACCGCGAGATCTTCACGGGTATCACCAAGAGCAGCTCCAAATTGACAGGGATGATCCCGACCGGAACGCACCACGGCAACGGACTGCTGCTCGGGGCGACGGTCTTCGTCGTACTCAAGGCATTCGGATCGGGTGGCGCTGCAGTCACCGGTGTCGAAGCGATCTCGAACGGGGTCCCGGCCTTCAGACAACCGGCATGGAAGAACGCCCGCAAGACGCTCGTGATCATGGGCATCCTCTCGGGAATCATGTTCCTCGGTCTGTCGGTGCTCACTGCGAAGACCCACGCCACTCCTTACGACGGCGGCGTGCCGTCATTGATCTCGCAGGTGGGCAAGCTGATCTACGGCCCGACGGCGCTCGGTCACGTGATGTTCTACTTGCTCCAGGCTGGGACGATGTTGATCCTCGTCCTTGCCGCGAACACCAGCTTCGCCGACTTCCCCCGTCTTGCGTCGTTCCACGCCGGCGACAACTTCATGCCTCGTCAGTTCATGGTCCGCGGCCACCGCCTGGTCTTCTCGAACGGCATTCTCTTCCTCGCCATCGCCGCCACGGTCACGCTGCTGGCCACCGGCGGCGAGGTCAGCCGACTGATCCCGCTCTACGCCATCGGGGTTTTCACCAGCTTCACCCTGTCGCAGGCCGGGATGGCCAAGCACCACATCCGTCTCCACGAGGACGGCTGGAAGAGCGGGCTGGTGATCAACTCGATCGGCGCGCTTTTGTCATTGCTCGTCCTTGCGATCGTGGCGACCGTGAAGTTCACCCAGGGTGCGTGGGTCATTGTTCTCCTGGTGCCGATCATGGTCGTCGGCCTGGTTCGGTTGAACAAGGCCTACGAGGCCGAAGACGTGGAGTTGAAGGAGGATGCCAAGGCCGCTGCCGAGGCGCCGACCCTGCACAACCACACCGTGATCGTGCTCGTCGACAACCTCGACGCAGCGACCGCTCGGGCGATGCAGTACTCGCGGACGCTTGCCCCGGACGAACTGCGCGCGGTCCACTTCGACCTCGATTCGTGGAAGACGGCCGCGCTCGTCGAGTCGTGGGGCTCGCTCGGATTCTCGCGGTTCCCACTCGACATCATCGAGTGCCCGGACCGGCGGATGCCCCGCTCGGCCGTCGAGTTGGTCTCTCATCTCTCCAGTGACAATGACACGGAGGTGACGATCCTGATCCCACGCCGTGAGTACGCCAAACTCTGGCATCGGATACTGCACGACCGCTCGTCGAACTCGATCGCTGCCGCCCTGGCCGACCTGCCGCACTGCAACGTCACCATCGTTCCCTATCACCTCGGTTCGAGCCCGACCGCCATCATCCCCGCAGTGTCGGAAGCCACGCCGTCGACCACGACCACCGCCACTGGTCGAGTCGTGCGCACCGGCCAGGTCATCACTGGCGTGTCGACGTCGAGCCTGCCCGTCGACCGGGTCAAGATCGCCGAGGTGGTGATGCGTGAGCAGACCATGGTGGCTGGCCGGGTCCGCGCGATGCGGATCCAACCGTGGGGTGGCAATCCCAGCCTGGAGATCTCTCTCGCCGACGAAACCGGCAGCCTCACCGTGGTCTTCACCGGACGACGCACGGTGGGCGGAGTGGCTCTCGGCACGATCATGACCGTCACGGGTGTGGTCGGCGAGCACCGTGGCATTCAGGCCATCCTCAACCCGAAGTACACCTTGCTGCACACTCCGACCGCCCCCGAGAACCCTGCCGAGCATCACTGACCGGTTCGACTGACAGCGGCCGGCTCGTATTCATCCAGGTCACCGCCTCCGACCGCCCCGACCCCAATTCGAAGGACAGGTCAGCCGTGGGACATCAGTACATTGGAACAATGTCCATCCACTCCGATGACAAGAACTGGACCTGGGTGCTCGGGCAGGTGTGTCTGGAATGTGGCTTCGACGCGCGGGCGTTCGACCCGCACTCGATGCCGGCAGCGATCCGGGCGAACGCGAGCGAGTGGGCGGCTCTGCTGACCCGCAGTCAGGTACGTCAGCGTCCTCGCCCGGACCGTTGGTCAGCGCTCGAATACGGCTGTCACATCCGCGACGTGTTCGTCCTCTTCAACGAACGGTTGCGGTTGATGCTCGAGAACGACAATCCGACGTACCAGAACTGGGATCAGGACGCGACCGCTATCAGCGAGCGCTACAGCGAGCAGGATCCTGCCGACGTCCTGCCGGCGCTCGACCATGCCGCCGAAGCGCTAGCCGAACGATTCGAGTCGGTCATGCCCGATCAGTGGTCTCGTCCCGGCAGCCGCAGCGATGGCGCCGAGTTCACCGTGCGAACCTTTGCTCAATACCTGATCCACGATCCCGTGCATCACCTGCACGATGTTCGCGAGGGTTACGAAACGCTGGCGATGGCGACGTTCCAGTCGTGATGACGTTGCAGTCCTGACGACGTGACGTTCAGGCCGCAGGCTCCTCGACCATCGCCGGAGCCGATGCCGCCTCGCACACTGCGCGAAGACCGTCGAACTGAACCGAGACACGCTGTCCTAGGGCGAGGTGGGCGACGACCGAACTACTCTGATCTGCCGAAACCAGAAGATCGAGCACGTCGAGCCGCAGGCTGACGACCGTCGACGCGCCCTGGAACGTGGTCGCGACGACGGTGGCCGCGAGACCTGGCTCGCCATCGGAAACGATGCGCAGGTCCTCCGGGCGGACGAGCCAGAGCACCTTCTCGCCGTCGGTCCACTTCGCTGCCGTCGGCGACGCGATCCGCAGTCCCGCCACGTCGACCGCGTCTCGACCGCGGATCGTCGCCGGCAGCTCGTTCATCGATCCGACGAACCGGGCCACGAATGCACTCGACGGATTGCTGTAGATCTCACTCGGAGCGGCGATCTGCTCGAGGCGCCCGGCCGACATGACACCAACGCGATCGGCGATGCCGAGGGCCTCTTCCTGATCGTGGGTGACGAGCAGGGTCGTGGTGCCGAGCTCGGTCTGGATCTTGCGGATCTCGTCGCGCAAGGCGAGGCGGACTTTGGCGTCGAGGGCCGAAAGTGGTTCGTCGAGCAGCAGCACTTCCGGCCGGATGGCCAGGGCGCGGGCGAGCGCGACGCGCTGCTGTTGGCCGCCGGACAATTGATGTGCGTACCGGTCGGCCAAACCGTTCAACTGCACGAGGTCGAGCATGTCACCGACGCGCTTCTTGCGCTCGTTGGCGTTGATCTTTCGGGTCCGCAGCCCGAAGTCGACGTTCTGCCCGACCGTGAGGTTCGGGAAAAGGCTGTAACTCTGGAACACCATGCCCATGTTGCGTTTGTGCGCCGGCTTGCGGGTGATGTCGGCGCCCCCGACCGTGACGGCGCCGGAGTCGGCGAATTCGAAGCCGGCGGCGATGCGCAGTGCGGTCGTCTTGCCGCAGCCCGACGGTCCGAGCAGGCTGATCAGCTGGCCGTCGCGCACGTCGAGGTCGAGGCTCTGCAGCGCGACGTTGGAGCCGAAGGTCTTACGGACGGAGATGTAGAGCAATCCGCTCATGATGGGTTCCTCACGGGAGTCGGGCTTTGCCGATGGCGGCCATTGCCATCGTGCCGTTCTGGAATGGATCCTGCTTGTCGGTGCGCCGACTCGCCCTCGAGCCACGCTTGCGAGTGATGAGGGTGAGCATCGCGAACAGGACCGTGGTCGCGACGAGAGCGAGCAGGTTGAAGCCGTAGCCGGCTTGGGCATTGACACTGACGAACGTCCTCTGGAACGTCGGCAGGGTGTTCTTGAGCAACGTCGTAGCAATCGTGAACTCGCCGAGCACGACCGCTGTGGTCAGGAACGCCGAGGAGATGATCGCCGTGCGCATGTTGGGGATGAGTGCTCGTCGCAACGTCGTGCCCCAACCAGCTCCAAGACTGCGAGAAGCGTCGACCAACGTCTTCAGATCGATCGACCGAAGGCCGGCATCGATCGAGCGATAGGTGAACGGCAGAGCAAGGATCACGTAGAACGGGACCAGCGAGTAGTCCGAGTTCAAGAACCAGCGGGCGTGCGGCTTGATGACCACGATTCCGGCGACCAGAGCGATGGCAGGAATGACATATGGCAGCACCGTGATGAACTCGATCACGGCACGCATCCGCGGCAGCCGCATATGCACCCAGATCGCCGTCGGGAGCAACAATGCCAGTGTGAGCACCACCGTTCCGAGAGCAAGCTTCAAGCTGAGGGTGAGGGTCGGTCCGAAGTGCGGATCGCTGAACACCCTGGTCAGACCTTTGATCGACCACTTGTCGAACAACGTCGACCAGCCGAGTCGAATCGTCGGCACGTTCTGCAGTGCGAAGCGGGCGAGCGCGAGCAACGGCAGCAGGAAGAACAGACCGGAGAGAACGAGGACGCCAACCGGTCCGATTCGGCCGACCCGAGATGCCGGACGACCGGCGCGCGGCGGGATACCACTGATCGGCGCCGTTGGCGGCCCGCCGATCTCGGGATCGATCAGGAGTGGGAGATCCGGGATCAGGGGATTTATGTCTGCCATCGTTCAGCCCTCTTCCTGAGCATCCAATACAGGCCCATCGACACGGCCATGATGATGATCATCCAGGCGGCCAGCGCGTAGCCGACGGCGTCCTGGCCAACGCTGATGTCGCCGCCGAGGAAAAACCCGAGACGCAGTGACACGATCTTGGAGTTCTGCGTCAGGATCGCTGCCGTGGCATACGCGCTGAACGAGTTGGCGAACAGCAGCAGGAATCCACCAAGCAGCGAAGGCGTCAACACCGGGATCCCGACTCGGCGCCAGTACGTGAAAGACGTGCCGCCGAGGTTCGAAGAGGCCTCTCGCCACGACACCTTGAGCCCGTCGATCGCTGGCAGTGTGATCAGCACCATCAGCGGGATGTTGAAGTACGAATAGACCGTGATCAACCCGGGCACTTCGCCGAGGCTGAAGCTACCGGCATAGAGGTGCCAACCGAAGTATTCGAGGATCTTGGTGAACACTCCCTGGCGCCCGAGGAGCGCGATGAACGCGAAGGCCAGCGGGAGCCCGCCGAGGTTGGCAGCGACACCACTGAACGAGGTGACCAGGCTGCGCAGCCATTTCGGACGCTTGGCGGTCGCGGCTGCGTAGGCGAGGAGGGTGCCGACGACGACCCCGACCGCCGCTGCTCCAGCCGAAAATTCGACAGAGAACTTGAAGGCATCCAAGTTCTGACCCCGGAAAGCCTCCTTCATCGAATTGAATCCGAAATGCCCGTTCTTGTTCTTGAGCGCTTCGGAAAAGACACTGATCGCCGGGACGATCAGAAACAGTGTGATGAACGCGAAGAACGGGATCAGGCCGAGCCAGGCCCAGCTCTTGCGGGTTCTCGAGGACACCGCAGGGGCCGCACTCAGTGTGCGGCCCCTGACAGCAGTCGTGATGGTTGTTGTCACGTCAGATTTCGTGTTCGATGCAGGTCAGGAGTCGGCGACCATCGGGCCCCAGTTGTCGGTCAACACCTTGTTGGCCGCAGCGATCTGGGCGGGGGTCATGAACTTGATCTGCGAGATCAGGTTGTCCGGGGGCAGGTTCTCCTTGAGCGCCGTGGTGACCTTGCCGGCGTCGAGCAACTGCTGATAGCGAGCTGGCATGGCTCCACCGGCGAGGTAGTCGAGCGCGCCCTGATCGGACAGGATGTGCTCTTCCCACAGTTTGGCGCAGGCCTGGTGCGGTGCACCCTTGATGACACCCTGGGCATAGAAACCGCCGTAGACACCGTCGGTCGGGAACTTCACTTCCACCGTCAGTCCAGCAGCTTGGAGCGCCGACTTCAGACCGGGAACGTTGTAGCTCCAGTCGATCGCGATCGGCGTCTCGCCGCTGAGCACGGTTGCCTTGGTCACGTCGGTGCCACCGAGGTTGCCCGACTTCTTCAGCTCGGCGAAGTACTTGATGCCGGGCATGATGTCGTCGGCGCTGCCACCGTTGGCCAGCGACGCAGCCATCACGCCGGCAAACGCCGACCCGGCCTTGCGTGGATCACCGTTGAGAGCGACCATGCCCTTGTACTCGGGCTTCTTCAAGTCGGCGAACGACGTCGGAGCGTTCTTGACGATCGTGGTGTTGGTCGTGATCGACATGATGCCGTAGTACGCAGCAACCCAGTTGTGATTGGGATCGACCAGGCCGGCCGGCAGATCCTTGGCGAGCGTCGGTGTGAACGGCTCGAACAGCTTCTTGTCGACCATGTCCTGGGCAATGGCAGGGCTGACGTCGACGATGTCGGGCTGACCGCTCTGGCCCGAAAGCGTTTGAACGGCATCCTCTTCGTCCTTCGACGTCCCCTCGGGGTTGGTCACATCGTGCTTGACACCAGGATTGTTGGTCGCGAAGTCGGCGATGATGCCCTTGTAGTTCGCCCACTCGTCGGGAAGCGCGATCAGGTTGACAGCGCCTTCGGTCTTGCACGCAGCCTGGAGCGAGGCGATGCCGCTGCCGGCGGCCGCGGTCGTGTCCGTTCCTGCGCCGGTCGTGGCGGGCGCACCCGAAGTGCCGGTGGAGGCCGCCGTGGTCGTCGCAGCCGCGGTGGTGGCCGAACCGGCGGCTGTTGTTGGCGGACCAGCAGAGGTGGTGGCTGGACCAGCGGCCGTGGTGGTCACGGCAGCGGCGGTCGAGGCCGTGGAGGTCGACGTCTTGGTGCTGCTCCCACATGATGCGGCTGTGAACGACACGCCGACCGTCAACGCGAGCGCCGTCAGATACTTTTTCTGTAACACGTTGTTGCTCTCCCCTGGATGGTTGGACGAGCGAACCTTAGCCCTCGCTGAACCGCACCGAGACAACTCTCCGCCATGCGGGAAACAACGTTCATCCGCAGCGAAAGCGATGCTCATCTGCCGTTCATCTCCCGTTCACGTTGATCACGGTCGGCCGTACTCGACGACTCCGGGGGCTACCCGACCACTGTGGTCAGCACTGCTTCGGCGTGCAGCCGGATCAGCGTGTCGTTCACGTTCGCCGACCCCGGCAACTCGACCAGGAAATTGGTCGATCCGACAATGGTGCGGTTGGCGAACGTCCCGGCGGTCCCCGTGCACATCTGACTGCACGCGACGGTGCCCGGTTCGAGCCCGACGATCTGCCCGTACAGCGTCGGGATCTCGGGCCGCGCACCGTTGATCGAGATCGTGTTCGCATCCTGGTGATACCAGATGCCGATCGACGGTCGGACCTCGCGGACGAAGGCCTCGACGGCTTGGGTTTCTGGTTGGTCGGCTGGATGTTCGCCGCTGTACTGATGATTGGTGGCGCTCCTCGGGATGTAGTTCCAACCGACCTCGAAGTTGCGATTGAGATCGACCCCATTGGCGTTGGTCCGCGTGCCATTTGCCTCCCCATCCGGGTTCATCGTGTCGATCAGCCACATGTCGATTCCGACGGGTGTCGGCATTGATCGCAGCAACTGCGTGATCAGCGAGCCCTTGGTCTCGTCGCCGTGAATCTCGCCGACGAGGAACACGACCCGCCCACCCGGCGTGCCCATCCGGTACGCCGTGATCGGCCGACCATCGACGGAGGTGCCGATCACTCGTGTTGCGATCACGTTCGCAGGGACGAACGACATCCGTGCGGCCTGCGTCGTCACCACCGCCGACCCGGCAATGCCACCGACCCCGTTGGCCCCGACTGCGCCGACCGCAACTGCGCCGACTGCGACCGCGCCTATGGCGACGGCGACGGCGACGGCGACGGCGACGGCGACGGCTGAGCAGATCGTGACCACGGCTCGTGCAATTCGATGGCGGATCATCGGACAATTCTGCCTTCTCGCCACCGCGTGTGTCGTCAGCGAGGAGGTCAGCCGAACAAGCGGTCCCGTTCACGCGACCGTCTGGCCTGTGTCACGGGGTGACGGTGATTGTGCCGAGCATCCTCGGATGGATCGTGCAATGAATCGAATACGTACCTGGCTTGGTGATGGTCAAGGTCGCTGTGCCGCCGGCGGGCACCTTGACGTCGAACGACCCGGCGACGTCTGTCACCGTGTGGGGCGCCGTGTCGGAGTTGGTGACGGTCACCGCAGTACCGACCTTGGTGGTCAACGGACCGAACGTGAAGCCCTTGATCGTCATCGTCGTGCCAGCATCGGCACGTGCTGGCGCGACCGTGGTCGCGGTCGCCGCAGCCGTCGTCACCGACGCAGCGTTGGTCACGGCGGTCGTGGCAGCAGTCTCGGCAGCCGCTGTGGTCGGATCGGCGACTGTGGTCACCGGTGCCGCCGTCGTCGCCGAGGACCCCGAGCTACTGCCGCAGCCGGCGATGACCAGCGATGCCAGCACGATCGATGCGGCGAGGGTAAGGGGGGTCGTGTTCATGTGTTCTCCTGGAGTCGGTGTACAACTCCTTACGCATGACCCTCCGAAAAGGTTTTCAGCGACTGGTGAGGACGGCAGCCTGACGCCGCTCGAGGCGAGCGGCCATGGTCCGCGCCAGCTTGCCGAGCCGCTCGATGCGCAACAGCAACGCATCGCGCGCTCGGTCGGCGGCTGCGGTGAGCCGCTCGAGGTGCTGGACGCGCCAGTGGTTGAGGATGACCGGAACGAACACTTGCTCGTGGAGGATGGCGACGTCGTAGATTCCGGCGCCGGCGATGGCCTTGCTGTGCCGGTCGAAGTCGAGAATTCCGGTGCCCGGCATCACGAACGTGCGAACGACTTCTTCCATCGCGATGACCATGTCCGAGGGACTCAGTTCGATCGCTGCCGTGGCCAGGTCTCGGTAGAACAGGTAATGCAGGTTCTCGTCGTTGGCAACGCGTGACATCACGTCGTATCCGCACGGATCGCCGATCAGTTTGCCGGTGTTGCGGTGAGCGATCCGGGTCGCCAGTTCCTGCAAGCTGACGTAGATCACGCCGTTCAAAGGAGAATCAGGAGACGGGACATCGCCGCCACTGACCTGAGCCATGCGAGCTCGCTCGAGCAACACCGGGTCGATTGCTCGGGTCGCGACGAGGTAATCGCGGATGGCGATCGAGTGACGGCCCTCTTCAGCGGTCCATCGTCGATTCCACGTGCCGAATGCACTGTCCATCCCGAACATCCGCTGGATGTCACCGAAGTAGTACGGGAGATTGTCCTCGGTGAGCAGGTTGACGAAAAGGGCGCTGCGTACCGCGTCGGAAAGCGTTGCTCCACCAAGATCTGTGTCGGCTGGGGTCCAGACGTGCCCCTTGTCGAAATCGTGCCCTCTGCTGTACGGCACCAATTCATGCGGAAACCATTCTTTCGCTGACGCGAGGTGCCGGTCGAGCAGCTTCGCAGCCACGGGTTCCAGCTCGGCCAGAAAGGTCTGCGGGGTCATTCCTGCAGCCTACCGACCGGTAGGTAGCTTGTCAGCACGCATCGCAGACGCGGCTCAATTTCTTCGGCGCAGGCAGCGAGGCAACGTCACCTGAACAGGTCTCGCGTCTGGTC
>JAYTOM010000148.1:0-4530 GCA_043747765.1 Actinomycetota bacterium | reverse complement strand
ACGTCAACGACCTCGTGGCCGAGGGTGGCCACCTTCGCCGACCGGATGTCCAGACCTGTCGCGGCGAGAGCCGATGCGAGGCGATACAGCACCGCGATTGCGTCGGGCGCACGCACGTCGATCATTGTCGTGGATGCCGAGGCGTCATTGCTGATCAACACCTCGAGCCGTGGTGGCGCAGCAGCGACAGCGCGACGGTGGGCCCGACTGTAGGTTCGCACTCGTTGCGCGATTCGGCTGCCGACATCGATCGTGCCACCGACCGAACCCCGAAGATCCGATTCCAGTCGGGTCCAATCGGTGTTCACATTGGCCACACGCGGAACTCGGAACTGGTCGACCGCGATGCCATCGGCGCTGGTCCATGCCTCGGAACTGACCACGTCGATGCCGTGCATCGCGAACGTCCCGGCGATCTTGGCGAACAACCCGCGCTGATCCGGCGTGGCAACCACCCACAGGTCGAAATCGCCGGCCGGCTCGTGATGCGTGTGGAGTACTCCCGTCGAGCGCACATTGTCGAGCACGTCACCGAAGCGGTCGTCCAGGGCGATCTCGGGCCGTTCGCGAACGCGACCGGCGAAGACGGCGCCGACTGTCCGGGTTAATTCGTCGAGCAGCGTTGCCTTCCAGGCCGACCATGCCGACGGCCCGGTCGCCAAGCTGTCCGATTCTGTCAGGGCCCGGAGCAGCTCGAGGCGTGGCAGGTTGCCAACCGACGCGGCAACGTTCTCGGCGGTGCGCGGATCGGCCAGGTCACGCCGCATCGCCGTTTCCGACAACAGCAGATGGTTTTTCACCAGCGACTGGAGAATTGCCACGTCCTCGACTGCAAAACCCATACGCGGACCGATCCTGCCGACGAGTTCGATGCCGACTTCGGTGTGGTCACCCGGGTAGCCCTTGCCGATGTCGTGCAGGAGCGCACCGATCAGCAGGAGGTCGGGTCGATCGACCATTCGGACGAATTCACCGGCGTTGGCAACTGTCTGCAGGAGATGCCGATCGACCGTGTACGTATGGAACGCATTGCGTTGGGGGAGGCTGCGGACGTGGCGCCACTCCGGCAACATGTTGCTGAACAAGTCGTAACGCTCGAGCGCCTCGACAGCGGCGACGAGGTGGGGTCCGGCGCCGAGCAGACTCACCATTGCATTGCGGGTCCGCTCGTTCCAGACCTCGCCGTCTTCGATGGCGGTCGCCGAGAGCTGGATCAGGGCACGTCGGCTGATCGGGTAGCCGGCATGTGCCGCTGCTGCGGCGACGCGCAGCACCAATGACTGGTCGACTCCGGCGACCTCGACATCGACCTCGACTTCGTCGTCGATGACCGTGACTCCCTGACCGAGGGTGGCCGAAACGCGACCCGTCGACGTTGCGCTTCTGCCTTTGCGCGTCGAGCGCTCGACGCGCCACCAGAACCGTTCGCTGGCCCAATCGATCGCGCGCGCTGCCGACGAGACCCGTGCCATCAACACGTCGGCATCGGCGAATCCCATCGCTTCGGCGACGGCGTCCTGGTCCTGGAGAAGCAGGACGTTGGTGGATTTGCCGGTCAGACGATGGAGTTCGCAGCGAGTGGCCAACAGCGCTTCGGCTGGTGCGGCGAGATCCTCGAACGGCGCTTCCAGCGACGCCAAGATCTCTGGTCGGTCGACCGCCAGCGCCCAGCGGATGGTGTCGTAGTCGCGCAGACCTCCCTGACCATCTTTCAGGTCGGGCTCGAGCAGCGACGCGACCTCACCGAACTTTGACCACCGCTCTTCGCTCACAGCACGCAACTCGGTGAGCCAATGGGTCGACTTCTTGCGCCATTGCTCCAGTGCGTGCGCGCGGAGGTCGGCGACGCCGGCGTCGCTTCCTGCCAGCCGCCTGATGCGGAGGATGGTAGTGGCGGTGACGAGATCCGACGCCGCCAAGCCGAGTAAGGACTTGACAGAATGAGCTGCCGGGCTGAGCTTCACATCGGCATCCCACATCGGGTACCACAGCGGCTCGGCGATCGAGCGGACGTCGTGCGCGCTGGCCTTCTGCGGATGGAGCAGGACGACGTCGATGTCGCTGCCGGGGGACAGCAATCCAGCGGCGTATCCCCCCGTGGCGACAATGGCCCATCCGTCCGGAAGACCCGAACCGAGGGCGTCGAACCAGCCGTCCATCTGATCCGACAGGCGCCGAGCCAGGCCACGTCCGGCAAGGTCGCTGCGGCCGACGAGGTCGGCGCGCGCACGTTTCACGAACGCGCCGTCGAGAGCAGTTCCCATCCGCCGTATTCTCCCGCTAGTTCGAACTGATCGGTGTCTTCGGCTTCAGGTCTTGGCTCCGCAGTTCAGCGAGGCGCTCGGACAGGAACGAAAACGCTGTGCGGTCGGTGGCCAGCAGCACGTCGTCGGCGGGATGGAGGAAGAGCGGAATCGACAACCGGGATCGTGTCGCCCCGTCACCCGTCGGATTCATCACCCGGTGTGTCGTCGACGGGTAATAGCCGCCGCTGGCGAGTGCCAGCATGTCGCCGCTGTTGATGACGAGGCTGCCGAAGTCACACGGTACGTCGTGCCAGTTGCCAGCCGTGTCACGCACTTGCAGCCCGGGTTCGTTCGAAGCGGGGAGCACGGTGAGCAGGTTGATGTCCTCGTGGGCTGCGGCGCGTACGGCACCTTCCTGCTCGTCTCCGCGCAATGGTGGATACCGCAGGATCCGCAGGAGCGTGCGGGTGCTGTTGTCCATCATCCGTCCGAGCGGTCGAGAGAATCGTGCCTTGACATCGGCAGGGGTGTTGTCGTCGACCCAACCGAGCAACGTGTTGGCGATGGCGGCGGCTTGCTCGGCATACGCCGTGGCTGCTGCGCTGACCTCGTTCGGGTATCTCCCCCATGGGTAGGAGTGGAAGAACTCCTTGAGATCCCGGATCGAGTTGCCCTTCGCGGTTTCGGATACATCTGGTCCGAAGTAACCATCCTGATGGTCGTCTGAGTAACGGTAGGCAAACTTCGCGTCGGACTCGAAGAACGTCAGCCATTCGTCGTAGATCCGTTGCACGAGATCGTGCGGCAGCGGATGGTTGACCAGGACTGCAAAACCCGTTTCGTGCAAGGAACGAGTGAACGCCGCCGGTGCGTCAGGGGCAAGGTAGTCGACGACGTCGACGGAGACATCTGCGTCCATGGCATCCACGCTACCGCTCGGCGTTGCGGCCCTGTGTCACGAGTCCGGCAGACGAACCAGCACAACCGGACACGTGCTGTGGTGCGCGCAGTAACTGGACACGGAACCGAGGATCAGTTCCTTGAACGCCCCAGAACCGTGGGTACCGACGACGAGCAGATCTGCATCGGCGGCCATTGCGACCAATTCCTCTCCGGGGCGACCTTCGGGCGTGTGGATCGTGAACCGGATCCCGGCGTTTGCCAGCCCGGCATGATCGGCCACCTTCTGGGCCAGTCTGGCCGCATTCTCGACCAGCACCCCGCGGTCGGGAAGCGGCGCCATCATCGGCTCGGTCGCAGCCATCACCGGATAGTCCCAGCTGACGACGACATCGAGCACGCTGTCGCGCAGCTTGGCCTCGGCAATCGCCCAATCCAATGCAGCGGCAGACGGTTCGGTGTTGTCGATCCCTACGACGATCTTGCTCATACTGCCCTGGTTCCCATTCCGCATCCTCCCGAAACCGCTGTCATCGTGCCGACACGAGACCGCCGTCGGCGATCACGACCTGACCTGTGACGAAGCTGCCGGCGTCCGAACACAGCAAAAGTGCTGGACCGACCATCTCCTCCGGCTCGGCCATCCGTTTCATGAAGCTCGCGTTCGCCATCCGCTCCTGTGCCTCGGGGCTGTTGTTCATCACCATGTCGGTACGGACGGTGCCGGGTGCAAGTGCATTGACGCGAATCCCACGCGCGGCGAAGTCGGCGGCCATGGTTCGGGTGTACCCGAGCAATGCGATCTTGGTGCCCGAATACATTGCCGTTGCCGTGGACGGCAGGTATGCGCCAGCGGAGATGACGTTGAGGATGGCAGCGGCGGGGCTGGCCGTCAGAAAGGGGAGGGCTGCTTCGATCAAGAAGACGGGGCCGCGAAGGTTCACGTCATGGACCTTGGCCCACGCCTCCGCTGTCAGTTCGCCGAGTAGTTGTGTGACAGCAGTTGCTGCATTGTTGACGACGATGTCGATCTGTCCGAAGGCCGCGACGGTTTCGCTGACGATGCGCTGTACGTCGTCGAGGTCACCCATGTGTGCGGTGACGCCGATTGCCTCGCCGCCTCGCGAGCGGAGTCGGGCGACCGCCTCGTTCACGGCCTCGGTTTTGCGACTGGCGACCACCACCCGCGCGCCGGCATCGACGAAACCTTCGGCGATCGCGAGTCCGATGCCGCGTGTACCGCCGGTGACGATGGCGACCCTGCCGTCCAGGCTGAACAAGTTGCTGATCCGGTCGTGATTCATGTGGTGATCGATCCTCCGTCGAGTGTGATGGTCTTGCCGGTGACCCACGATGCTTCGTTGCTGGCCAACCACACGCATGC
>JAYTOM010000147.1:0-2916 GCA_043747765.1 Actinomycetota bacterium | reverse complement strand
AGAAAGCCGTCCAGTTTGCGCACGACGGTCAATTCCAGCGAACGCAACATCTCCGCCAACGCATCGGTCGGTGGACCGCTCGGCCAACTCACGGCGGCGTCGCCGGGTGCACCCGGAGCGCGGCGCGACGAAGACATCTCACCGTTGATCGGCGGACCGGACAGCACGGCGTCGGCTCAGTTCTCGAAGACCGAGCGCACCGATGGGGCCGGTGTGCGCGGAGACACTCGTGTGGCCGGAACCGTGCTGAGCAACCGATGCAGAATGTGTTCCACGGTCACGTCGCGAGCGAGCGCGTCGTAGGTCAGCACCATGCGGTGGCGGAGCACCTCTGGCGCGAGATCGAACACGTCCTGCGGGGTTGCGTAGGTACGGCCGCGCAGCATCGCCAGAGCCTTCGCGCCCCGAACGAGGGCGAGGGTCGCGCGCGGGCTGGCGCCGAGGGCGATCATCGATGTCAGGTCCGCCATCCCGGCGCGATCCGGGTGGCGGCTGGCTTGCACGAGATCGACCGCGTACTGCTGCACCGTGCGGTCGATGAACACCAGATCGGCGCAACCCTGCAGCCGCTGCAGCCCAGCGAGATCGATGATCTGCTCGGGCTGCGGCGGGTTGACGGCCATCCGGTCGAGGATCACCATCTCCTCGTCCGGTGTCGGATACGTCAGCAGGATCTTCATCATGAACCGGTCTCGCTGAGCGTCCGGCAGCTGATACACGCCCTCGCTCTCGATCGGATTCTGGGTGGCGATCACGAAGAACGGCTTCGGCACCTTGTGGGTCACTCCGCCGATGGTCACCTGCTGTTCCGCCATCACTTCGAGCAATGCGGATTGGACTTTCGCCGGTGCCCGGTTGATCTCGTCTGTCAGCAAGAAGTTGACGAAGATGGGACCCAGCTCGACATCGAACTTCTCGCTGGACACCCGGTAGACGCGCGTTCCGACGATGTCGCTCGGCAGCAGGTCCGGCGTGAACTGGATCCGGGCGAACGACCCGCCGGTCACCCGAGCCAGCGTCTCCGCAGCCAAGGTCTTGGCCAGCCCGGGAACGCTTTCCAACAGACAGTGTCCGCGAGCGAGCAAGCCGACGAGGATCCGCTCCAGCATCCTCGGTTGACCGACGATCACCTTGCGCAGTTCGAAGAAGACCTTTTCGATGTTCGCAGCGGTCGCTGCCGCCTGATCCTGTACCGCAACCTGTTGATCCACCGTGCAGACTCTAGGGGGCCACCAGCTGGAACAGGAGTCGCCGCCGCCGGCGCATGTTCAGTTCCGGTCGGCCTCGACGGGAATCCCGAAATGCTGCATGTAGGGGCGGAACCGTTCGCCTTCGGCTCGGATGTCGATGCCCAGATCGCTGACCGAATGCTGATGGCCGCCGCTCGTGGCGGTGGGCTTCAGGGCAAGGTGCGCTCTGACGGCGCGCTCGAGGTCGGCTCCGGCGACCGAGACGCCGAAGTGTTCAGCGATGCGTCGGACGACCCCGGCCTGATCGGCGATGAACTGGTCGAATCGGACATCGACGACCTGCGTGTCGGTCAACGACCCGTTCAGGCGCAGCGCGAGCACTGTGTCGAGGTTGCGGCCGAACTGTTCCATGTTCTCCCGCGCCAGCGCTTCGAAATCGACCGTCTCGGCGTGCCCGAAACGCAAGGTCGCGGTCAGGCTGGTCACCGAACTGATCATCGCCAACGGGTCGCGATGACAGACCACCACCCGTGCGTCCGGATACATCTGCAGGACCAATTCCAGATTGGCGAGATGGCCCGGGGCCTTGAGCACCCAGGTCCGGGCAGGGTGTGCGCGCTGCAGCAGCTTCAACACCAGTTGGTGGTAGTCGTAGGCCGGGCGCATGTCGCACGTCGCCAACCAGTGACCGTAACTCGGCGTCGGGTAGTGCGCGGCGAGCACATCGGATCGAAAGCTCATCAACATCGCCGAGGGATCTTCGCGGGGAACGCGGGCACCCTGGGTGTGCATCCCGTCGAACAACGGATTGAGGGCAGCCGAGAGGCGGACATCGCGATCGGCCAGCGGGATGCGTGGATCGTCGTCGTCTCCGGGCAACGGTGGGGGAGCGGGCCACCAATATTCCCAGGCGAGGGGAGCTCTCGTCCCCGGGATCAGGGCGAGCAGTTCGTGCATCACCGATGTCCCCGCCCGAGGACTCCCCGTGACGATGACCGGGGCGACGACCTGTTCGTCGACGACACCCGGATCGCCCGAGACACAGGCGGCGATGCGCAGCCGGTTCTCGAGGGCGCGCAGGATCACTTCGCGAACGCGCCACCGGCCGACGATGTGCAGGTGGGCTTCCTCCTCGACCGAACGCACGAAGATACCGAGCGGCTCGAGGAAATCGTCACCCCCGAAGTCGCCGGCGCCGGCGCGCACTCGCGCCTCGGCCAGCAGCTCGTCGACGACCAGCGGGCGACTCGCCAGCGCATACATCGGTCCTCCCTCTCCGTCGATCGCATGCTGCACCCACAGCGGTCGCGGGCCTGGTTCCCAACTCATCGGCGGTGCCTTCTGGCGACGCTGACCCGCCGACTGCGCAGGATCGTCGTGCGGTCGATCGCTGGCGCGTTCCTTGCCTCGGTGGTCGCTGCCATCAGCAATTCGTCGACGAGCACCACCGTGCATTCGGGTGCGACGGACACAGCGTCGTCGTCGGCCCAGATCCAACGCAGGATGAGCTGACCCTCTCGGTTGCCGGTGACGTCGAGCCAGTTCGCGCATCCGGGATCGGTGGCCGAGACAACCACCCGGACGGTGCCGTTCTCGACGACCGCTTGGGCGCTGTTGATGGTGGTTTGGCGATTGCGATAGTCGAGCGCTTCGAACCAGGCGACGTTGTACGGCTGCAGCGACCAGTAGCGAGCATTCGGCGGCGCGAAGGTGATCACGAGTGCCT
>JAYTOM010000146.1:0-7516 GCA_043747765.1 Actinomycetota bacterium | reverse complement strand
CACTCACGTCCGTCGAGCGAGCTGTGATCGACCTGCATGTCGGCGAGCGAATGACGGGCACCGAGATATCGCTGGCGCTGCGCATCGCCCAAGTCAAGGTCGATCAAGCCGGGGCAACGGCGCTTGCGCAACTCGAGTCGTCGATGTTCGGACGGCCGATCGACGACGCACTGACGGACTGCGAGGTGTGGTTCGACGACGAAATGCGCTCGAGATGTCGGGCCGAGATCGAAGCCGAGATCACGACCTCGTGGGCAGATGGTGGTTTCGCCCTACAGGCAGAACATCCTGACCGCGTGGCTGCGCCCTCGGCCAGAAAGCGGGTGCTCAGAGTCGCCGGATCGCTCGCTGCTGCTGTCGTCGCCGTCGTCGCGATCGGTGTGTGGCTTGCCCCGTCTGCAAAATCGCCCGACACCCACTTCGCCGACCTCGCGGCGACCACCACGTCGGTCGCGTCGACCGGTGTGTCGAAGAAGGACCCATCCGAACTGCCCGACCCGGCCACCACCGGTCCGACGACCACGTCACCCCAGCTTGCCGCTGTCGCAGGCGCAGAGAACAGTTCACAAAACAGATACGTCCTCGATCCCCTACCCGACGGCTACGTCGGCGCAGGCGCGAGATCGGATTCGGCTGAGACCCCGATGTCCAACTGGTTGGAGGTGTGGGCAACGGACCGGGCAACCCGCACCGAAGGTCGGTGGTTCGCGATCATGGTGGACAACGACCCAGCGGCTGCGATACCGCTGATGAGGGATGCGGTACGAACCATCGTTGGCGGACTTCCGACCCTCACGGCAAAAGATGCAGGGCAGGTGACTCGCGTCATCCAGCGGCGTCCCGACGGTCGGATCGTCCGTTTCGAGTCGTTCGGACTCGCCACCGCCGACGTTCGCGAGTTGGTCCTCGCCACGGTCATCGCGACCGATGGCTCGGTCGTCTATACGCCCCGCTTCGGATCGGTCGCTGACGGATTGCAACTGGTTGCGGCCGGTCGAACAGCGGATTCGGGTTTCGTGACCCGCATCGGAGCGCCGCTGCAGAATCGGTCCGTGTACAAGACGGTCGATGGAACGAAGGAGATCGATCTCGTCTCGGCCCGACAGGTTCCGAACGACCTGGAGGTCGCGCGTCTGCTGTCGCCTGCTCCGCTGTCGATCGACCCCACCGACACTCGTCGGTTGATCGCGATCAGCGGTGGTGGAGCGCTCGTCGGGATGATCCCACCGGAATCAGATCTGGCCGCCACCAGCCGCGCAGCGCCGACATTGTTCGCGCAGTGGCACGACGGCGCGACGACCGTGACGATCCAGGCAGCAGAGCCAGTCGACCGACTCATCCAGATCGCCCGTTCGGCGCATCTCGCGTCCAACGACGCCTGGGCGGCGGCGATTCGCGGTGAAAACTTGATTCCCTACCCGATTCGAGCGACCGGCGGTTCGTTCCAATTCCAGACCATCGGAACCAACGTCACAACAGCGGGCGACACCTGGAAGGTCGGTCTGGTCGACCTCGATGGCGGGGCCGTCGCGGCGGCCGAGCAACAGCAGGCGCGTCCCGCGGCGACAACGTCGGCGCCCGGCGGGGTGAACACGTCGCTCGGGCTGGCGCCGAACCACGACGCGCCATTGATCGAGTTCGCTTCGTTCGACGCGACGATCGTGGTCATCGTCTTCGCCACGGCACCGCCGGCGGGTGCTTCCAGCCTGCGGGTGACCGTCTCCGGCAGGTCTCCCGTCGACACGCCCATCGTCACCGTCAGCGCACCGGCGTGGTCCGCAGCGGCGTTCGCGTTCAGCGAGCAGGGCTCGTTCACCGCCGCCCTCATCGACGCCGAGGCAAACGTGATCGCGACCGTCGGCACGACCCCCGGTGCCTGATCCGTGGAGTCGGATCAGAAGATGATGTCCGTGGGCCGCACGGGAACGCGGTCGATCTGCTTGCCGATCGCATCGCGGATAGCGGCGACGATGGCCGGGGTGCTGGAGATAGTCGGTGGTTCGCCGACACCCTTTGCACCGAGCGGCGCGATCGGGTCCGGCTCCTCGATCAGTGTGACGATCACATCCGGCATGTCGAGGAATGTCGGTAGCAGGTAGTCGGTGAAACTCGGATTGCGCACCCTGCCGTTCGTCATGATGATCTCCTCCATCACCGCCAGGCCGAGACCCTGGGCGACGCCACCCTCGATCTGTCCGATGACGCTCAACGGGTTGAGTGCGCGGCCGACGTCCTGAGCGGTCGCGATCTGGATCACCTTGACCAGCCCGAGTTCCGGATCGACATCGACGACGGCGCGGTGAGCGACGAACGCGAATGCAGTGTGGCAGTTGCCCTGGCCGTTCTCGTCGAGATCCTCGGTCGGCGCGTGGCGGTATTCAACTGTCTCGTCGAACGAGATGTCGTGAGTCGCATCGGCGACCGAGATCCGGAACGAACCCACCGGATCGACGATGTCCCCTCCGTCGATCGCGAGCAGCGCTGCTTCGACGCCATGGGTCGCCGCAACGTGTTCGAACAAGAGTTCGCGCACCTTCAAACAGGCCGCGTTCACGGCTCCCCCACTCATCCACGTCTGCCGCGATGCCGACGTCGAGCCGGCGGATCCGACACCGGTGTCGATCGGGTCGAGCAGTACCTCGCCGACCCCGAGCACGGTGCGTGCGATCTGCCCGGCGATGGTGACGAATCCCTGCCCTACTTCGCTCGTCGCGAACTTGAGGGTGACAACGCCATCAGCGAGACGACAGCGGGCAGTCGCGTAGTCGTCGAAACCTTCGCTGTACATCAGGTTCTTGATCGATACGGCGAAGCCGATGCCGCGCCTGATGTGCTGGGCATCGGCCGTCCGGCCGGCGCCACCGGGCAGCCGCATCGGATCATGGTCGTGGCCGCCGACCGGCTCGGTCGGCAGCGGCAGAGCCACTGTTTCACGGATGCAGCGTTCGACCGGCGCGACGTTCTGGATGACCTGCCCGGTGATCAGTTTGTCGCCGATGACCATCGCATTGCGGAGCCGCAGTTCGACTGGGTCGATGCCACACGCAGTTGCGAGCCGATCCATCTGTCCCTCGTGCGCGAAGCACGCCTGCACCACACCGAACCCGCGCATCGCGCCACAGGGCAGATTGTTGGTGCGGACCGCGTAACCGTCGACCACTGCGTTGGGGCACTTGTACGGACCCTGCGTGTGGGTGATGCCATTGATCAGAACGGCCGATGAAGTCGAGGCGTAGGCACCACCGTCGAACACCATTCGCGCCTCGACCTTGACCAGGATCCCTTCGGTCGTGGCGTGATGCCGCATCCAGATTCTGGCCGGGTGGCGATGGACGTGCCCGAGGAAGCTCTCCTCGCGGCTGTACTGGATGCGAACCGGTCGACTGGTACGCAGGGCGAGCAAGCAGGTGTGGACCTGAAGGCTGATGTCCTCGCGTGCACCGAAGGCTCCTCCGACTCCGCCGAGCGTCAATCGCACCTTGTCGAGTGGCAGGCCGAGGCATGCCGCGATCTGCTTCTGATCCTCGTGCAACCATTGTGTGGCGACGTACAGGTCGACTCCGGCACCACCGGGATCGGGCATGGCCAGTGCCGCTTCGAGACCGAGGAAGGCCTGGTCTTGCATACCGATCTCGTAGTTGGCCTCGACCACGATGTCACCGGTCGCCGCTGGGTCACCGGACACGATCCGCTGGTGGCGGATCAAATTGCCGTCCGGATGGATCGGCGGATGACGACCATCGAGCGCCCGTTCGGGATCGGTGAGAGGCTCGAGCACCTCGTATTCGACGATGATCGCCTGGAGCGCTCGGCGGCAGGTCTCCGGGTGATCAGCGGCGACGGCGGCGATGGGTTCGCCGACATACCGAACGAATTCGGATGCGAAAACCGGCTGGTCCTGGCTGATCAGTCCGTAGTGCAACTGACCCGGAACGTCGTCGGCGGTGATGATCGCCTCGACACCGTTGATCGCCCAGGCGGGAGTGACGTCGATCGACAGAATCCGCGCGGACGGATGGGGCGAACGCAGGGTGGCACCCCACAGGCAGTGCTCGGCGCTGAGGTCACCCGAGAACGCAAAACTGCCTTGCGCCTTCGCGGTGCCGTCCGGACGGGCGATGCTTTCGCCCAGTCCTCCCCGACCGATTCCCGCAGCCGTTCGTTCGCCGGCGGCGATGCTCATCGAGTGTCTCCAGCAGCAGCCCGAGACACCGCGACCCGTTGCACTGCTTCGATAATTCGGCCGTAGCCCGTGCACCGGCAGACGTTGCCGCTCAACTCCTCGCGGATTTCGAACTCCGATGGCTCCGGCGAACGCTCGAGCAGTGCATGTGTGGCCATGATCAGTCCCGGTGTACAGAAGCCGCACTGGATTGCACCGGCATCGACGAACGCACGTTGCACATCGCTCGGAACACCCTGCGGAGCGATCCCTTCGATCGAAACGACCGGCTGCCCGATCACACTGGCAGCCATCACGAGGCAACTGCAGACGAGTTCGCCTTCGACCATCACGCTGCAGGACCCACACTCACCTTGCTCGCAGGCGCCCTTGCTGCCCATCATTCCCAGCCGCTCGCGGAGCACATACAGCAGGCTCTCGCCGACCCAGGCGTCGACGACGTCGTGGAACTCGCCATTGACATGCAACACGTACTGTTCGTTCAAGTCGGGTCCGAAACCCTCCATCGGGCTCGTCATGCCGATTCCGTCGTCTGATACGTCGTGTCGGTGTCCGGGAACGCCCGTCGGAGGAGGCGGCGCGCGAGCACGCCGATCGCGTGACGTCGATACTCGGCGGTGGCGCGATGATCATCGATCGGCCGGCTGGTCGCCGCTGCGATCTCACCGAACCTCGTGACGACATCGACCGATGCTGTTCGTGTTCGGAAATCCACGGCGTCGGCTGCGAATGCTTCCGCTTCTGTGCAACGGATGATCGTCGTTCCGACAGACCCGATCGCCAGTCGCACATTTCGCCCAGGGGTGTCGACGGCGACACAGGCTGTCGCCAGAGCAATCACCATCGCGTTTCGCACGCCGACCTTGCTGTATCCCTGCCAGCCCTGGAGGACCGGCACGGTGACGCCCGTGATCAACTCGTCAGGCTCGAGCGCCGTGCGCTTGACCCCGACCATGAACTCGGCGACGGGCAAGGATCGCTCGCGGCGTGCGCTGGCGAGATGGACCACGGCGTTCAGCGCGGACAATACGGGCAGACCATCGCCGGCCGGAGAACACGTCCCAAGATTGCCCCCGATGGTGCCAGCATGCCGGATCTGTGGCGAACCCACGGTTCGCGAGGCATCGGCGAGCGCTGGAACGAGATCTGCCAACGGCGACTCCATCAGCTCGGCGTAGGTGACGGCAGCGCCGATCCGCAACGACGCAGCGGAACGGTCGTAGGTCCACGAACGCAGCTCGTCGACCCGATTGACGGCGACCACGTGACTGGGCCGCCGATGACCCATGTTCACCTCGACCATCGCATCGGTTCCACCGGCGAGAACCAACGAACCGGGCCGGTCGGCAAGCATCGAAACTGCCTCGTCGAGAGTGGTCGGAACGAACACGGGCATGAGGCCATGACTTTACATTTCGTACAAGCAGACGAGGCGGATGACCAGCGGGTTTTCCGTGAATGCCCGGTTACGCAGGTGTTTCGAATCTCAGTGGTTCCCGGAGCGTGGTGGGTCGACGCTTGAGCAGCGGGCGATCTGTGCCCTCTGCATGGTCGCTGTGGAGTGTTGGCCGGCGGGGTCCGTCGTCCCCGTGCGTCAGGGCGCCGTCGTCCCCGTGATTGTGAAATCACTCGCAATCCCCACCAGTTCCAACAGCTCGAGCAGGCGCGGGCGCGGGTTGATGATGATCACCTCGACCTGCTTGCGCGCGCGGAGCAGGCACGCAATCCCACTAGAGTCACAAAACGTCATCGCGGACGCCTCGATCGTGATCGGCATCAGCGCTTCCTGAACGAGGACGTCGACCGCTTCTGTGAATGTGCGCGCAGTGAGCATGTCCAGTTCACCGGCGACGGTCAGTTGACGGCCGACGCGCACGATCTCGAGCACGTCTTCAGGCACGTGGATCCTCCAGTTCTGTTGCCGCAAGGTCTCGGCGGCGACGGAAACCTTACACCCGCCCGAATTCTGTGCCTCTGCGACAATCGGCATCGGCCGACGACGCTGAGGCCGAGTTGCATGGCGTGATGATGCGCTCACGGTCATGTCGGCGTCAAGCCCCGGGCCACGGCCGAGCGCCATCGATGGCCCGCTCGCCGATCGGCGTCTCGCGTACTGTTTAAAAATGCCGATCGACCTTGAAGCGCTCATCGAAGACATCCGCACAGTGCTCGGCATCCTCGACGTCGATTCGGATGTGGCACAGCGAACCGCCGTCGACATCGTGTCGTTGCCGTCGATGATCGAGTTGCGACGCCTCGCAGAAATCGGCGAAACCGTCGAGGGATGACCCCCGGCCGAAGCGCCACGTTTGTCCAGTCCGTGGGCTGGAGGGGCGCCGGTCATCCCACCGGCGCCACCTCCATCGGTGCCGGGCCCAATCCCTCAACGGCTGAACCACGACTCCTCGCGATGATGCGCTCGGCGCCATGTCGGCATCGCGCTGACGTCGGATCGCGTCACCGGATGTAGAGCGCTATTGAGCGGATGTTCCGTATAGCCACTCGCGCTGGCGTGGGTGACGGTCATAGGGAATAGCGCTCATCAGCGCTCACCCCGTTCACTTGGCGCCCAAGCCGAGCCAGGTTCGTGTCCGGGTTTGTGCCGACCATCGCAGAGTCCAGACCTCGGCCGGCGAGGTCTCGGCCGAGACGTTGAGGTGACCATGCGGTCTCACCGGCTTCGGTGCACCAGGACTGGTACAGTTCACGCAACGCCTTGGCCGTGATGGCCCTGGTGTCGTCGACGATGAGCACGCCGCGTATCCTTGGCCGTTAGTTCGTGTGGATGAACGCCGTGTGGGTCGGCGAGAACGACCATTCGTCTTCTCGCATCCGCCGAGCGCGAAGCTTGTCGCCGCCGGTCAGGTTCTTGACGAGTTCCTCGTCGAGGCGTTCGTCTTGTGAGGTCTCGGGTGCGATCAGCATTCGGGCCCGGGACAGTGAAGAACTTGCTCTTGCCGTTGCCGCCCGAGCCGACGTTGATGAACAGCACCTCGAGCGGATGCCCGGGGTGATCCCGGTGCCGACAGCACGCTGCAGCAACCCACGGACATCGATGTCGGGCTGCCACGTCTCGATGCAGCGCTGCTACGTCGGCGCTGTTGGCGTGGTGTCGAGCATGACCGGGGGCGGAGCATGTTGGAGGTCGCCGGCGCCTGTTCGCATCGGGCGGCGAACGTGAGGACGTCGGCGCGTTGATCTCGTTCCAGGTCGGCAGCGAGCCGTAACAGTCGACGGGCGACCTCTTTGGCGTGCTCGGTGACAAGTGCTTCGCCGTTGTCGACAACCCACCGGCCGTCGAGATACACGATGTACTTCTGCAAGGCATGGACG
>JAYTOM010000145.1:0-4964 GCA_043747765.1 Actinomycetota bacterium | reverse complement strand
GCGGCGACACATGCCGACCGTCGCGGGTGGCGACGACGAGATCGTTGTTCTGCCATTCGCTGCCAGCCGCAATCCGTTCTTCAGCCTGGAAGCGGCGATGTGCGGCGAGTTCCTTGGCCATCGACGAGTCAATCGGGATGATGCGCCGCGATCGCGCGTTCTTGCCATCACTCCATTGCGGCCCGTCGCTCACACCGACGAGGCCGCGTTCGATGCGCACTGTCTTCTTCGCAACGTCGATGTCGGACCACTGCAGCCCGATCAACTCGCTCCGGCGAAGCCCGTAGAGCGCAGCGAGTCGCAGGGGGCTCCCCACCGATGTGCTTTCGCCACGGCGAGGAACTTGCGCAGGTCTGGCTCATCCCAAGCGTCGACTTCCTTGACCCGATTCTTCTTGGTGACTTGCCGGGGCATGCCCACACGCGCGGCTGGGCTCCGGTTGAGGTCGCCCATGTCGACCGCTTCGTCGAGCGCTGCGCGTAGCACCATCCGAAAGATCTGAATGCTCCGTCGCGACTTGATGCCAGCCGACGCGAGGTTGTCCAGCCACTGCGCGACATCCTCACGCTCGAGCCGGTCGAGGCGGATCGCACCGATGCCGGCGGTGATGTGGCCAGCGGCCCAGATGTACTGCTCACGCGTGTTCGCCGCGACGTCTACCCGGCTGGCAGCCCACTTGGTCACGACGGCACCCACGGTCCGTCGATCGCCGCCTGTCTCGTGCTGCGCCGCGAACTTTGTCGCTGCCTTCGTCGCAGCGCGTTTGGATGGGTAGGTACCGAGTTGGCGCGGCCGGCTCTTGCCGCTCTCGGTGTCGATGCCATCGATACGGACGACCCACTTGTCGCGTTGCTGGCGCACTTGCGGCTGGCCTGAGGGCTTCCACGCCATCGCGACCTCCTTCGAACTGATACATCTCTGATACATGGGGCGAAAACGCCCGAGGACCTCACCAATCCGGCGAGGTCCTCGTATCGTATCATCCCTGCTCAGGGATCGTATTCAGATGGTGCGCCCGAAGGGACTCGAACCCCTAACCGCTTGATCCGTAATCAAGTGCTCTATCCATTGAGCTACGAGCGCATTGTTCGGTTTCTGAGTGTAGTCGCTCGGTCAGCGATGTCCCACCGGAAATCGGCCAGCTCTACATGCCCCATGGACCCCAGCCGCCGGCACGGAGATACATGGCGTATGCCGCAAAGGCGTTGACTTCAGGGTCATACAGTGCCGACGCCGACGAGATGCCCCACGCCGTCAACGACGCCCGATTGGCGCCGAAGTAGATCTGGAACAATCCGAAACAGCACGAGTTGCGAACCGTTGGCACCAGATTGCTCTCACGGGTGGCGATGCGCACGGCTTCGTCGGCCAGGTCGCCCGGCCATACTGCCCGGATGATCGCTTCGACCTGAGCCCGGGTGTACGGGTTCTTCGGTGGGGCATCGGTCGTGGCCAGCGGGGGCACCGAGGTGGTCGCCGGCGCAGACGTCGTTGCCGGCACGATCGATGTCGTCTTGATCTTCGGCTTGACGGTCGTCGGAGTCGGGGTCGTGACTTTGGTGGTGGTTGGGTCGACCTTCGAGGTCGTCGGCGTCACTCTTGTCTGCGTGGCGATGTTCGCAGTCGCGGTCTTCGGAGCGGTCGCCGGCGGCGCAGTGGTTCGGGTCGGAATCGTCGCCCCGGCGGGCAGGCAGATCGTCCGGCCCGGATACACAGGGGTCGTCACCCGTGCCCCGTTTGCCGTCAACAGATCGGTGAGCTTGACGTTCGATCGGCTCGCGATAGAGATCCAATAGTCGCCGGCCAACACCTTGTAACTGTTCGAGCACGATGTTTTGGCGCTGACATCCGCAGCCACCACTGCAGCAGAAGTCCGGGCCGTATCGGCGCCGGCGATTGCCGGGTCCATCGCAGCCAACGGACGTATTCCGGCGGAAGCGTCCGCCGGAGAGGCGACTCTGGCGTCAACTGCTGCCGGGTCAACTGCTGCCGGGGCAACTGCTGCCGGGGCAACTGCTGCAGGATCCACTGCTGCAGGATCCACTGCTGCCGGGGCAACTGCTGCGGAATCAACTGCTGCAGGATCGGCAGCCACTGGCTCGGGCTCGAGTGCCGGAAGGACGGCCACGACATCGGCCGCAACCATCGCAGGGTCGATACTGACGGCGGACTCGGATGCGGCTGTCTTGATCGTCGCGTCGTTGTTGGAACCGCGCACGACGAAGGCGACAGGGAGGGCGACCAATCCAACAGCGCACAGCGCTCCGAGTCGTCGGATCAGAGGGTTCGGCTGGCCGGCGGCTGAGGCATCGCTCGATCGCGATCGCACAGTCGGTCGGGCCGAACGGCTCGTCCGCGCCGAACGAGTCGCCCCTTTCGGCCGCAATGATCCTGAAACGTACGATCGCTCGCGATCGTCCTTCCAGAACCCATAGTCATCTTCTTGTGGCATGTGCTGTCCCTTTTTCACGTCCGTCGCCAGACCCGCTGGTCCGTCTGCCGGGCGAATGAGGGGCGGATGAGCCGTCCCCCTGTTACGAACTCGCATGACTTCGTGACGAAATGTCTACTCTTGTCGTCATCAGATTGCAACATT
Organism: Actinomycetota bacterium; assembly: GCA_043747765.1. Taxonomy (GTDB): domain Bacteria; phylum Actinomycetota; class Acidimicrobiia; order Acidimicrobiales; family Ilumatobacteraceae; genus WLMZ01. Next base: position 2,368 of record JAYTOM010000145.1, on the reverse strand, counting down.
CGAAAGACCAGCGCCAGTCACCCCAGTTGTCGCGGCCGCCGCCGCGAAAACGAGCGAACCCCGAGGACCGATCGGCCGCTCGGGGTTCGAACACTGGCGGAGAGCGTGGGATTTGAACCCACGGATCGTTTTGACACGATCAACGCCTTAGCAGGGCGCCCCATTCGGCCGCTCTGGCAGCTCTCCGCCGAACATGCTATCCGCGCCGTCTCCCCTGATCCATCAGGAATCTGCGGCTCGACGCGCCCGCTTCTCGGCAAGGTGCCGACCGGTGACGCGCCGGGCCACCTCGTTACGCAGGCGCGTCGGCGACTCGTGATCAGCCACAGCCTCGAGCATTCGTTCGACCTCGTTCACGGTCCGTGCTGCGCGACTGCGCCCTGTGAGCGCGACCCCGATGCCGCCGAGTACGACCACCGGCGCGGCGAGCAGGATCAGGGGAGCTGATGCGACGGCTGCTGCGATCAGCCCGGAAGTTCCTCCGACGATCACGACGACCCCTCCAGCCGCCGACCGACGACGCTCGGCACTGCGATCGACAGCGACACGGATGACCGTTGAGCCTGTGCCGATGTCGTGCGCCGTTGCGCTCACACGGCGATGCTCACCAAGTCGACCCTCGCCGGTGGCAGTTCGCAGGTGTCGCACCGTCACACCGACGACTCCGGACCGCTTGCTCCACTCGCCGCGACCGTCACGCAACCGGTCGCGCCGGAGGTGGTGGCCGTCGACCAACCACGCGTCCACGCGCTCGAGGACATCGTGGGCAGAACCAGCGATCTCGTCGTCGACCAACAGCACCGGACCACCGAGGAGATGGTCACCGAAGCGATGGTCCGGCACGGCGCCGAGATACTCGAATGCGATCGATCGCCGCACGGCAACGATCGGTAGGCCGACCTCGCGCGCTGCCTCGATCAGCGACTGCTCGTCGATGCAGTCGAGTTCGTCCACGACTCCGAACGAGTCCATCGACCTCGCCGGGCTCGCGAGTTCGCTGGCGCGGCTGATGATTCGGGCGACAACCTCTCGATCGAGACGCACCTCATCGGGCATCCCCTCAGCGTAAGCCAAGATCCGAAATCGTGCTCACCGACTCGACGTCGCCTGCCAGGAACCTACGAACGTGCGAGCGGATGCGGGATAGCGTGTCCGACGGAACGATGGCAGAGCGGCCAAATGCATCCGCCTTGAAAGCGGAAGGGTTCACGCCCCGGGGGTTCAAATCCCTCTCGTTCCGCTCCTGGTCAGAGGGTATTTCTGCTCCAATCGCTGGTACGACAGGTTGGAGTTGCCCGCATTCTGCCCGCAACCGCTGTTTGTCCACAGGGCAACTAGAACGTGCACACTTGATCGGTGGGGGTGCCTTACGCGACATCTGCGCGTTGGTGCCACCGGAGCCAGTCCGCCATCTGTGGTGATGGAGCGTGGAGCGTCCTGTCGATACGCGACAGCTCGTCCATGAGCTTCCGATTCAACACCGGTTCGTGATGAGCGATTCTGTTCCGCAATGTTCGGAGACGGTCAAGGTCGTCGTGTAAATCCACCTGTACTAAACGTGGAGTGAACAACCGCGCGAGGTCCGTCTTCCAGAGAGAGTTATCCTTGCTCGCGAACAGCGCCACCCAGAAGCGAAAGCTAAGTTCGGCCACAATCTTGCCGGGGCTCACGGATTCATTCCGTTTGGTAAGAAAGGCCTTCGCATCGGCGATCGCCCCCGTTCGGGGCCGAACAAGTGATTTAGGTCGAACCAGGCTGCGCCGTAGCGCTCCGTCATTCGACCGTGGACGGCATTTCTCAGTGCAACTTCCAGGAGATGCAATGGTCCTTGGAACCTCGACGCAACCGAGGCGTTCCACATGTACCGTTGAATCGCAGCTGTGGCATCTTGGCCCCCAGCACCGATCAGGTAAGTTTGAAAGCGTTCCATCGAGAGCGCGTCGACCAGCTCTCCGACCACGTCAACGCTGTACGGATAAGGGATGTCGGTCACTTGTCTCCACTTTATTCACCCGGAACACTTGCCTGATCCGGTCGAAATCCGTATCATTCTCTCATACGCCTTTGCGACCCTCTCCCGGCATGCCGGTGATGCGACCATGGGCAGAGACTTGCGAGAGCCCCGAGCATAGGACAGCTCGGGGCTCTTTTTCGTGCTGTCAAGAGGTGCGGGCTTAGGCCGTGACTGCCATCATCAACGCGTCCATGCGGTCCGCGACCGCTTCGACCTGGCCTGGCATCAAATGCCCATACCGGTCCAATGTCATCGCTGCTGACGCGTGGCCGAGCATCCGTTGGGAACGATGACGCGGACGGGGCTGGTTGCTGGCGAGGCTTACATGTCCGTTGGTGGCTGCCCGGTTGATTG
>JAYTOM010000144.1:0-4696 GCA_043747765.1 Actinomycetota bacterium | reverse complement strand
ATCGGCAGCCTCGATGCTGCGTCACGGATGCCGTTGCCGAGCGTGCCCGGTTGGGACGCGTTGGATGCCCGGGTCACCAAGCCGGGGCCGCGCAACCTGCCGGCAGCACCGCTGATGCACGGCACCGGAGCATTCAACGCGATGTGGAACCTCTGCCTCGCCGGGTCTGTCGCGACGATGGAGAGCCGCCACTTCGATCCGGTCGAGTTGCTCGACACGATTCAACGCCACCGGGTGAACAGCATGTCGATCGTCGGCGATGCATTCGCCAAACCGCTGCTACGCGCGCTCGATGCCGAGCCGGATCGATGGGACTTCTCGTCGATGCGGGTGATCGTCTCCAGTGGCGTGATGTGGTCGGCCGAGACCAAAGCCGGCCTGCTTCGCCACAACGCTCGGCTGATCATGATCGACAGCCTGGGCAGCAGCGAGGCGATCGGCATGGCCAACAACACGACCACGGCCGACGGCGCTGGTGAGACCGCCAAGTTCGTCTTGACAGCCCACACCAAAATACTGACCGACGACGGCCGTGAGGTGGTGCCCGGCAGCGGGGAACGTGGTCGGGTCGCGCTGCACGGACGCACGCCGATCGGGTACTACAAGGACGTCGAGAAGTCGGCGTCGACGTTCGTCACGTTCGAAGGAGTGCGTTGGAGCATCCCCGGCGACTATGCCGAGGTCGAGGCTGATGGCACGGTCAAACTGCTCGGTCGAGGCAGCCAATGCATCAACACGGGCGGCGAAAAGGTGTACCCCGAAGAGGTCGAGGAGGCTTTGAAATTGCATCCGACCGTTGCCGACGCAGCCGTCGTCGGGCTGCCGGACGAGCGGTTCGGCGAGGCCATCACCGCTCTGGTCGAGGCCTCGACCGGCGCGTCGATCGACGAAGCAGCATTGATCCTGCATGTGCGCACGACGCTGGCCGCGTACAAGGCCCCGAAGCGGATCATCGTCATCGACACCATCGGCCGGGCAGCCAACGGCAAGCTCGACTACAAGCAGCTGAAGTCGTACGCCGAAGCAGCCCTCCGGCCCTGAGCTCCTGCCACGCAATCTGGCACGGCCCGGTACGGCCCCGTACGGCCCCGTACGGCCCCGGGATTCGACGCGTGATTCGACGCTGCGCCTGAGCTGAGAGGATAGCCCGATGACAATGGAGAGCGGCTCGAAGAACCGCCGCCCGCTCAAGCTCGAAGCCGGCCTCGCTAACGCACTCGCGGTGTCGCGCTCGGCCCGTCCTCGACAGGTGGCCGAGGCGGTCCTCGAGTTGGTCCACGCGCACGATCTGGACGACGACCGGCTTGCGACGCGGGGTGCGGCATGGGTCAGGCACCTCGTCGAGTTGATCGGCGAGCACGAATGGCGGACCGACGACCTGCGCGACATCGCCGGCCGAATCGCCGCCGACGCGGTGTCGGACACCGTTGACGACGACATCGAAGGAGCCCTCAAGATCGTCGTTCCGTCAGAACGGGCAACCGGGGCGGCCGCCACCACCGCGCTGCGGCGGATGCTCCCCGCCTACTGCGAGAAATTGATCAAGGCCCTGCGCGCGATTCCTGCCGCGATCGGCGATCAGATTCCTGTCGAGCCGATCGACGACGCCGCCGAAGACAGGCAGGGCTCGGAGCCGAGGTGACCCACGTCTGGATTTGTGGGCTCTCCAGTTCTGATCGGTAGTTTCTCCACCCATGAGCGACGTGGGATTCGACGGCAAGGTAGCAATCATCACCGGTGCGGGTGGCGGCCTCGGTCGCCAACACGCCCTGCTGATGGCCTCACGCGGCGCATTGATCGTGGTCAACGATCTGGGTGGGGCAGTCGACGGCAGTGGCAGCGACAAAGGCGCGGCCGAGCACGTTGTCGACCAGATCAAGGCGGCCGGCGGGGAGGCAGTCGCCAATTCCGACAGCGTGTCCACCCCCGAGGGTGGGGCGGCGATCGTCAAGACGGCGATCGACACGTTCGGACGGATCGACATCGTCATCAACAATGCCGGGATCCTGCGCGACAAAGCCTTTCACAACATGACGCCCGACCTCGTCGACCCGGTGTTGGCCGTGCACCTCAAAGGCGCGTTCAACGTCACCCAGGCGGCCTGGCCGCACATGCGCGAGCAGGGTTACGGGCGGGTCATCTCCACATCGTCGGCGGCGGGCATCTTCGGCAACTTCGGCCAGGCGAACTACGGAGCGGCCAAGATGGGCCTCGTCGGGCTCACACGCGTCCTCGCCATCGAGGGCGCCAAGTACAACATCAAAGCCAACGCCATTGCTCCGTTGGCTCTGACCCGGATGACCGAGAGCCTCCTCGGCGCGCTCGGCGACAAGCTCGATCCGGCGTTGATCACCCCACTCGTGACATACCTCGCCAGCGAGGGGTGCGAGCCGACCGGCCGGGTTTTCAGCGTCGGCGGTGGACGCGTTGCCGAGGTGTTCATCGCCGAGACGCAGGGTTATCACCATGCCCGCCTCACTCCGGAAGACGTCCGCGACAACTGGTCCACCATCACCGACCGAGCCGGTTACGCGGTGCCGGCCAACCTCGGTGAGGAAACTGCGCTGTTCCTCCCGTTCATGAAGTAGCAGCAATGCAGCATTAGGTTCGATGCGATGGATGCCGAGACGGACGAAGCCCCCTCGGCCGAGTCCGATGTCGCTGTCGATCGCGAGTTCGATGCCGGTGTCAATGCCGATGCCGATGCTGAGGTCGGTGTCTTTCGGGCCTCGGCGGCGGAATGGTTGCGCGCCAATGGGGACCACGCGCCTCGCGACTACGGAGCGATCTGTCCACCGGATCTGATCGATGCGGGCGTCGCGTGGCAACGGTTGCTGTTCGCGTCGGGCTACGCCGGTATCCACTGGCCGACCGACGTCGGCGGCCGTGGTTTGACTGTGCAGCATCAGGCGGCCTGGATCGAAGAGTGTGCGCTGGCCGGCGTTCCCCCGTTCCTGAACATGGTCGGACTGGTCCTCGCAGGACAGTCGATCCAACAATTCGGTACCCGAGCCCAGAAGGAGCAGCACCTGCGCCCGACACTGGCAGGGTCGCGCGTGTGGTGTCAGCTGTTCAGCGAACCCGGCGCCGGCAGCGATCTGGCCGGGCTGTCCGCGAGAGCTGTTCTGGACGGTGACCGCTACATCGTCAACGGCCAGAAGGTGTGGTGCAGCGGCGGTCGCTACAGCGATTGGGGGATCCTCATGGCACGCACCGATCCGTCGGCGAACAAACACAGCGGCATCTCCTTCTTCCTGTTTCCGATGGATCTGCCAGGAGTCGAGATTCGGCCGCTCCGGCAAATGACCGGAGAAGCCGAGTTCGACGAGGTGTTCCTCACCGATGTCGAATTGCCGGCCGATCACCTGCTCGGACCGGAACACGGTGGCTGGGGTGTCGGGATGGCGGTCCTGACCAACGAGCGCGGCCATATCGGAGCGAGTGTGATCGGACTCGAACGGCGCATCGAGACCATGGCGCGAATCGCCGAGGGACGCAGCCTGGATCCACTGCAACGTCAACAGCTCGCCGCCCTCCTGGCGCGAGGCAACGCGCTGAAGGCCCTCGGTTCACGCCAGGGACCGGTCGCCTCGACGGCTGCATCGCTGATGAAGTTGGGCATCACCGAGATGATGTTCGATGCCTCGATGATGCGCGGCGACCTCGTCGGCGCAGAGGCGATGCTGAACGGGCCTGAGTCGTCAGCGATGTTGGCTGCGCCGGGTGGGCGGATCGCCGGTGGCACCAGCCAGGTACAGCGCAACATCATCGGTGAGCGGCTGCTCGGAATGCCGCGTTGACAGAGACACTGAGAGCGACGCCCGAGAAGCGATCGACGACAGGAGGCACGAGATGAGTTTCGAAGAACCGATTCACGACATCGAACAGAGGTCCGGTCACGCAGTCGCCGGGGGGAAGCGACGCCTGAACGCCACGTTGAGCGCCTTCGTCACCCTTGCGGTCATCGCCCTGATCTTCGTCCTCCAGAACCGAGGTGATGTCCGCATCCATTTCCTGTTCTTCTCCCGGACCAGCAAGGTCTGGGCCACAATCGGCATTGCCCTTGTCGTCGGAGCCGGACTCGATCGCCTGTTCAGCCTGTGGTGGCGTCGTCGCAAGCAATCTCGCGGTGACGTGGACGGCACACGTCACTCGAGCGTCAAGTAGGAACTCTCATGCATCGCTCGCATCTCGCTGTCCATTTTCTCGGTGGCGACGGACCAACGGCGTTGTACGCACACGCCACCGGGTTCCACGCCCACTGCTGGTCGCCGATCGCAGCGGCCCTGCCAGGACTGCACAACGTCGGCTACGACGCGCGCGGGCACGGCGACACACCGATCGGTACGGACTGGCCGGTGCCCGACGCTGTGGACTGGAACGTGTACGGCGACGATGCGGCGGTTGTCGCTCGTTCGCTGTCGGTCGACGGACAGGTGCTCGGCGTCGGTCACAGCATGGGGGGTGCGGCCCTGTTGATGGCTGCGATCGCGTCACCTGAGCTGTTCTGTGGACTTGTCCTGTACGAACCGATCGTGATGCCACCAGGTGGTGTCCCCGGATCAGGTCCGAACGGGCAGAGCAACTTCCTGGCAATGGGGGCCCGCAAGCGTCGCAGCGCGTTTGCATCGTACGAAGCGGCGTTCGCCAATTACGCCGCCAAGCCGCCGATGAATGTCTTCACGCCGGCCAGCCT
>JAYTOM010000143.1:0-2422 GCA_043747765.1 Actinomycetota bacterium | reverse complement strand
GGCGTCGGACCCGGCGACCACGTCGGCATCTATGCGCTGAACTGTGCCGAATGGGTGGAGACGGTGTGGGCCGTGTTCAAGCTCCGCGCCGTCTGGGTCAACATCAACTACCGCTACGTCGAAGACGAACTGGCCTACATCTTCGACAACGCCGATCTGGCCGCATTGGTCGTGGCACCCGAGTTCGTCGAGCGGGTCAACGGCGTCCGTCAGCACTCGCCGATGCTGAAGCATGTTCTGGTGATCGGCGACGACTACGAGAAGGCCCTCGCCGCCGAGTCGACAGATCGTGACTTCCCCGAGCGCAGCGGTGACGACCTCTACATCCTCTACACGGGTGGCACTACGGGGATGCCGAAAGGGGTCGTATGGCGCCACGAGGACGTCCTGATGGCGCTCGGTGGCGGCATCGACATTCGTTCCGGGCACGTCATGAAGGAGCCGACCGAGTTCATCGAGAAGGGCAATGCGTTCTCGCTGACGAGCATGCCGACGATGCCGTTGATGCACGGCGCCGCGCAGTGGAGCGTGATGGGTGGCAGCTTCACCGGCAACCGGATCGTCCTGCTCGACAAGTTCGATGCCGCCGAGGTCTGGCGTCTGATCGATGCCGAGAAGGTCAATCTGCTGATGATCACCGGTGACGCGATGGCTCGTCCGTTGATGGACGATCTGCTCGTCAACCGGGCCAAGTACGACCTCAGCTCGATGCTGGCCATTTCGTCCACCGCCGCGCTGTTCAGCCAGAGCTTGAAGGATGCCTTCCTCGAACAGTTCGACAGCATCATGATCACCGACGCGATCGGTTCCAGCGAGGGTGGGGCGAACGGCATCACCGTTGTCAGCAAGGGCGCGCCCGTGCAGGGCGGTCCGACGGTCACGGCGATCAAGGATGCGATCGTGGTTGACGACGATCTGAATCCGGTCGCGGCCGGCACGGGCCAGATCGGTCGCCTCGCGCGCAGCGGCAACCTGCCGATCGGCTACTACAAGGATCCGGTCAAGACCGCGGCCACGTTCGTCACCGCTCCCGACGGCAAGCGCTACGTGATCCCCGGCGACTTCGCCCGACTGGAAGCGGACGGCACCATCACACTTCTCGGCCGCGGCTCGGTGTGCATCAACTCCGGCGGTGAAAAAATCTTCCCGGAAGAGGTCGAGAACGCGTTGAAGAGCCACGCCGACGTGTTCGACGCCGTCGTGGTCGGCGTTCCGGACGACCGTTTCGGCGAGACGGTCGCTGCCGTCGTGCACTTCCGGGACGGCTCGGTCACGACGTTGGCCGATCTGCAGGAGCACAGTCGCAAGCACATCGCCGGTTACAAGGTGCCGCGCAAGTTGACCACCGTCGACGCAATCGTTCGTTCACCGGCCGGCAAGCCCGACTACCGCTGGGCCAAGGACACCGCGCTCGCCGACGTCTGATTCAGTCGGGGCGTCGAGCCGTCAGTTCGCGGACGTTGTCACGCATGATCAGCTGGCGGTCGGCGTCGCTGAACTTGTTCAGTTCTGGCACGTAGTCGAGCGGGTCGGGCATCCCCTCGATGTGCGGCCAATCGCTACCGAACAGAACGCGGTCCGAACCAACGATGCTGGCGATCTCGTTGGGGTCGTCCTCCCAGAACGGGTTGATCCAGACATGCTCGCGGAACAGTTCGATCGGGTTCTGCTTGAAGTAGCCGGGCATCCGACCCTCGTAGCTCTTCAGCTTGCGGACCAGATCGGGCAGGAACTCGGAACCATTCTCGACCGAGGCGATGCGCAGGTTCGGGAAGCGCTCGAACAGCTTGTCGAAGGCCAGCGTGATCAGGAAGTCGTATGCGGCGCGCTCGATGTGGAAGGCGCGGACGTTCGGGCCGTACCCACTCGAGAACGACGATGCAAAGCCGTCGACCGCGTACCCGTTCGACGAGTAACCACTGTCGCCGGCATGGATGACGACGGTGATGCCGGCCTCGTTGACGCGGGCCCAGAACGGGTCGAACATCGCGTCGGTGACCCGTCGCGGACCGTGGATCGTGGTCGGCGCAGCCGGACGCATGACGACCACACGCGCATCGCGCCCGAGTGCCCACTCGAGTTCGGCGCAAGCCCACACCGGGTCGGCCAAGGTGATGTACGGCGCGGCGAAGATGCGGTCGTTGTAGTTGCAACCCCAGTCCTCGTCCAGCCACCGGTTGAACGCAGTGAATGTCACGGTCAGTGCTTCGATGTCGTGCTTCAGTGGCTCCTCGTACAGGACACCGAGCGTGGGGAACAGCCAGCACGCCTCGAGACCCTGGCGGTCCAGTTCCTTCACCCTCGCGGCGGGATGACGGTACGCGTCGGGGATCGGCTCACGATCCTGCAACATCTCCAACGGATTCTTGCCGTTCGGATTGCCTCGGAAGTATTCGTACATCGCGCCAGCTTTGGCAATCGG
>JAYTOM010000142.1:0-6581 GCA_043747765.1 Actinomycetota bacterium | reverse complement strand
CCAACGACTGCCTGGGGTGCAGCCGGACCGTGAGGTTTCCTACACACACCAATTCGGCGCACTGCGATGTGCCGGCGACTCGCGGCTTCAGGGCCCCTGCGTTGGCCAGTAGCCACCCGACGCTCCATCGCGGCATCGTCGTCTGCCTGACACAACATCCGCCAACACAACAGACCACTCAATCCGAGCGAGGGGTGTCGAGGGACGTGTCAGGGCCCGAGAGCGTCACCCGGAATTGCCGATACCAACGATCGAGCGTCGCTATCGCAGATCCCTGACTTCATCGTCGACAGGTCAGTCGACGAGTCATACGTTCCGTACGTGCGGAAGAACGCGTGCGTTACTCGCGACAACACGTTGCCGTCGATACGGAACTCGTCGTGACCGGAGCGTCGTACATAGCTGTCAACGTCAAACAACGATCGACTGCTCGTGAACTCTCTGTTGGTGAACGTGCATGTCAATGTGACCAACTCGGCGAACACGGTACGCGCCTCGTCCACCGTGAGATTCTGAGGATCGCCAACAGATGTGAACTGAAAACCAGCAACGGCCGCCAGCGCCCTCGCGTCGTCCGCCGGATCGGACGCCCCATCGGGATTGAAGGGAACGTGTCCTGCAAGTCCGCTGTCTGCCGTCGCCGAGGCTTGTGTCGTGATCGCCACAGTCGGTTCAATCGCGCTCGCTGTCGCCGGTTCAATCGTCATCGCGGTTGTCGTTTGCGTCGTGATTGCTGTCGTCGTTTCTGTCGTTGTCGCCGGCCCTTGTGTGGCATTCACCGTCGACGGTGGTGGCTCCGATGTCTGGGACGCGGTCTTGCTCCCTGAGCCGCATGCGCTCACACCCAACACCACGACAAATGCGATCAACATAGGTTGTGTCCGACTGAGCATGGCCGTCAACCAGTGATCATGTCGGCGATAGCCAATGAAAGCGCCCGAATCGAGCCCAGTTCGGGTTTCCCGACAAACATTTCGACATCACCGCGACGCGTTGTCAGACGAATGGAGTGAGTTGTCTGGTCCCCGCCGCCGATGAGGCCGCCCATGACACTTGAGTTGCGTGCCTCGATCGCTGTCTTCGGACGTGTGCCTTCGAACTCCTCTACGTTGATTATGTCCGCAGAATCGAATCGCTCCACTTTGACGGTTCCGCCGATTCCGAATGTTTTCATCACTGTCTCGGGGACGACGCCACACAGGACCATCGTCGGGTACGCAGTGATGACTGTCGAGCTGTTGTTCGGAAAAGCCTGATTGAGTCCCCGGGACCCGCCTTTCGCCTGAGCCTTCGGGGCATCGTTTGTAGTTGCTTGCATCGCCGCAGCGATCTTGGCGCAATCCTTCTTGAAGCTCATTTCGCAGTCACTTGTTCCATTCCTGGTATCGCAGTCCGATCAGGGCCGCTCTGTTGGTAAGAGAAAGAATCTTGGTGTGACGCATCCGTGCCCGAGGCGTCTTTCGCGTCACCAGACGGACTGGTCACGTGATGGTTGCTGGCCGTCGGCCCTCTGGTGACTCCCCGCCGGCTTCCGCTGGCGAGGAATCACCATATCTGTTGGCAAATTGCCGAACCCAATCTTGCTAACTGGTGCAGGGACCGTAGGCCCAACCGATGAAGGGCGCAACAAAGAAGGCCCAACCGCTCATGTAACCGATGAGGCATTGCCCGCGGACCTTCGCTGCTATCGCAAACCCGGCTGCCCCGACGACATTGGCAGCGATGACGACGCTCGCTGCTGAACCGAGGCCTCCCCACGTGCCGGTGGCCCCCTGCTTGAGGTACAGCGGGATCAGCTTGAGTTCCACGATGGCTGCGCCAACTGATTTGCTGGCAGCATTTGCAACGTTGATCGTCTCCTGCCGAGTCAGGTAGACGGTGTAGTACCTGCGTCCCCACCTTCCCGACTGAGCGTCCAACGTTGCAGCTTGCGCGTGGGACGTGAAGGTGAAGCAGCTGAGGAGCACGGCTATGGCGATCGCAATTGTCGCCATAAATCTGGTCCTCTTTCGCTCCTTCGGCAACATCTCGCTTGGGTGGTTGACAGCCATGTTGGGTTCCTTCGTTGCTTGTCGAGCGTTTGCTCGGGGGCCGGAAGATTCGGCTGAGGCAACAATGCGCCCAGGCGCTGAACGGTTCAAGATGATTGGAATACAACAGGCATGCGGCATCACCGTGGCTGTAGGGCGGCGGGCCTATTCTCCCAGGATGCCGAAGCAAAGCGTCCACGAAAAGCACCAGGTTTCACTGGGTCTGTGGGCAGGCCTGATCAACCGGGCGATGAGCGACAGGAGGCTCAGCGTCGCAGCGCTGGCCCGGGAGATCGACGTAGATCGGGCGTCCCTGACGCAATGGCTTCTGGGTCGGAGGCCTCCTGATCCTTGGGTTTTGCGCCGACTATGTGGGGTGTTGATGGTGTCTGTCACCGACCAGCTTCTCGCTCTGCAGTGGGCTTCCGCGGAGGACCTCGCCGAAAACCCGCCGAGAAGCGACGTGTTGAGCGGCGACCTTGAGCAAGAATTTCGAGCGGTAACCGACGAGCTGGTGCAACTCCAAGCGAGGGTCTCCAATATGGCCAGACCCGCGTTCGCTGTCGTTAAATCAGTTCTGGAACCGCCAGTCTCACTCGGTCCGCACTGGCGAAACCGTTGGCAGGCGCGATTGGCCACATTCAACGTCGGAGTGGCCTATCCGACTGACTGGGGAATCTACGTAGAGTTCATTCGTCACGATGGCGCTGCCGAGTTTGATTATCCAGAGCTTCGGCGACAATTCGCATCGGCACCCAAGCTGCTGGACTACATCGACCGGCACGTGGATCAGGAGATCGTCCGACCGACGAGCACCGACTCGGAGATCCGTCGACGGATCATGCATGAGAGGCTCGAACTGCAGTCGCTCGTCGCTGCCGAAGTGGGTGCGATATTTGGTCACTGGGTTGGGGAACAGGGAATCACGTGGCGTTGGCACGCGTTCAGGAACTCGCGTTCGGTGGAGGCGCCGTACACGCATATCTACTATCCGAACGAGGATCAGAGGTCTGTCTCGCGGTCGACGACTCCGCGCCGAGCAAGACTTCTCCCGCGCCGGACATCGACCCCGTCTGTACCCGTTGCGACAAAGTCGGTTGACACCGTCGTGGTGATCGGCTTCGGGTTTCATTGTGGACACATCATCGGGCGCATGCTCGCACAGGCACTTGGATGGCGATCGCGAAATCCCGCCGAAGTCACTCTGCTTCGTCGGGGCTCGATATCACTGATCGGGTGGAAGGACCCCCAAGTTCGCGCCGATCTGCGACATACCCACATCGATCTGTTGGAAAGAGTCGACCGCGGTGTGGAACGTTTCACAGTCGTCACTGCATCAGCTGCCGACATCGTCGGCGATGATGCGTTCCTTGAGCGATTGCGGCTACTGAGCGATCGCCAGAGTTCGACGGCTGTCTTGTTCGTGCGCTCGAATCAAGCGCTCCTTGAGGCGTGGGAATTCGATGCCTACGACAATCGCTGGTTGACATCGGACGCGCCTGCGCCGTATAACACCGTGTCCGCTGCCTCCTGCGCGACGGCCCGCGTCGTGGATGAATTTGCGAATTGGCCGACGTCGGCGTATCGGATTGTGGACCTTAACCCGAGGGACAATCTGCTCGGCGACGCCATCATCGGCACACGACCGGAGGTGTCCGACTGGTTCACGCGAGCCGCATACTGTCTCTTCAGAGAACTCTGCCCCGACCAACCGCCAGTGAGCGGCCACCTCCAAGCGTACGCGAACGTGCTCCAGAGGCAGTTCGAAGCCGATCCTCCGTTCGGTCAAGGATTGATCATGCATTCGTGACTCGCCGTTATCGAACGACGAGCTTGGGGGCTGCGAGCGGCGACCCGAAGCCAACGGCGGGCAGGCCCGCAGCCTGCAGCCAGTTGGACCAAGTCCCTGCGAATGGTCCGCTCGCGCCCTTGCACCGTTTGGCGTGAGGATTTCCGTCAGCCTGCAAGCTCCGGCGATCGCCGATCTGGCTCGAAGGACAGGAATGCATCGGCGAGCATGAAGCATCATGCTTTGCTCGGCGCATCCGAATCTTGATCCTGATCTCTGCCTCCGATCAACATGCAATGGACGTCCATCGAGAGCGGGGACAGCTGGGGAAGGCAGGCGTTGGCCCCGCGGCGACACACGGCACGTGTCCAGCATTGATCCAGCCATGGTTGTACGCGAGCAGTAGAGGCGTCGAGTTGTTGGACAGGTCATGCTGAACATGTGGCCGGAGGTACGGTATGCAGATGGTAAGCAGTGGGAAACCGGGGCTGACGGCTGTGGGCGGTGCCTGTACCTTGATCGGGGAAGGGGACCATCTGCGTTCCACGACACCACGGCTGCGGGATCGAGCGTGAACTCGACTGCTGGCGTGTGGCCGGGTTACTGTTCGTCGGCTACGGGGTGGAAGGGCCGGCAATATGTCATCAAGTTCGACGTCAAGGACGGCCGGTGTATGGTCGCGAAACTCCGGTAGGCGCCTGCTGATCTGTGCGGCCGCGATCCTGATGCAGCAGATCGCCGTGTACCTGATCGTGGACGACCCGAGGTACGACGTGCGGCTGGTGCTGCTCAACTTCGTCGCCGTTCCGATCCTCTACCTGGCGTTCGCGTCGCGCACCCGCTACCGTGGTGCACTGGTTGTATTCGCCGTTGCGGCTGCATTGTTCCTGCAGATGACGGTGGCGGTGGCGCTCCGCGACCAACTGCTGGGGCCAAACGAGCTGTGGTCCCTAGCCAGGGCCGCCATCCGACCTCCCGAGAAGCGGGTGTTCCCCATGGCAGTTGCGGCTCTTCTTTGCGGCTTCGCCGCCGGCCGCAACCGGCACCGGATTGCCGTGGTGATCGTCGGCGCATTTGGTTTTGCTACGGCAGTCATCACCCTTGTGGCCCGCTTCGACGGGAGCAGTCTTGCCAGCCTCGCAGGGTGGACGTTCTTCTCCGCTGTCGTTGTCACGCTGGTCGCAATGGTGATCGTCGCCATCGGTAGCTGGCTCAACAACGAGCCGTACGCTGACGCAACCTACACCACACACTTCGCTGGCCCAGGGCGTTGCGACTTCAACAACGGTTCGTGGGCCAGTTGTCCGCGCAAGAACAATTGCATCTATCCGCACATGTGTCGAAAGCCCGGGTAGCAAGCGGGGAGCGGACGGCCGAGGGGAGAAGTCGTCCGCGACGTATCATCTGCGGATGCAATTTGGTCGTAGTCCGGGGCCAATCGAGCAACGCCAGCGTAGTAGATGTCGTCAATGTATGCAGCCAGAAACCATCCCGCTATGAGCGACGAGTAGCGTCTGGCGCAGGTGGGAAACAAGCTCCGCTTTCCAGGATCGGCTCGGTTGTTGACGCCTCGGTGGTGAGGAATTCGAGGAAGACGTTGAGCTCAGCTCGACCTTCCTCGGCGAGTGGAACACAATTTGGATGCTCGGCGACCCCGAGGACCAAAAGATCACCGCTGGCCTTAACGCTGCGCTGGTCGACGCAATCACCGGCCAAGCGCGCCGGCAGTCCAACCAACGCGGCCGCCTCGTACCGCCGCTGTTGGCAGCGCTCGACGAGGTGCCAAACATCGCCCCCATCCCAACACTGCCGTCACTCATGTCAACCGGCGGCGGCTCCGGCATCTGCACGATGGCCGTGTTCCAATCCATCGCCCAACCCCGAGAGATATGGGGCCGAGAACTCGGCACATCGCTCATACGTGACCTGGCGACGCATCGCATCGTGCTCGGCGGACTCGGCGACACCGACGCCCTCAAGGAACTGTCAGCGCTGCTCGGCGAACGAGACGAACTCACCCGATCCGTCTCCCGGCGGGGAGGCGACGCAATGTTCCACCAAGCTGACGTGTCCACTTCGAGCCGACTCAGGCCAGTCCTCAGCCAAGACGAGATCCGCCAGCTCAGCACGCAATCCAACGGCGAAGCGCTGATCATCCCGCGATCGTCGCCCGGCGTCATCGTCAACCTGCCCAACATCCTCACCATCCCCGTCACGAAAGGTCACACCCGATGAGCACCGACATTGCTGGCGGCGTACGCCGATGATCCTCACGCTGATTCAACAGGGTGCTGCGCGGTCGCAGCCGTGCTCGAGACTCAGAAGGCCCGAACCCGATGGTCCTCGGTCCGCCGCGTGGCGGGTGTCGGGTGACGCCTGACGCCTGACCTGATGTTCTTTGGTCGGGCTGACAGGATTTGAACCTACGACCCCATGTCCCCAGGGTCGCGTCGACAACGCGCTCGTGACTCGGCCGACGACCGACGAGCTGGCGGCGATCTATGGTGAACCGTCCACGCGGTGATCCTCGGTTACCAACCCCAACCGCACTGATGTGGATGAGCACAGCTACCGTTCCCGCATTTACTGGGTGGACCGCCGGCAGTGAAGGGGCACCCACGTCCGGAACGGTAAACATCGCGCTGCGCTGACTCTGGAGCTGGCTTTGTGTCCGGCTTTCCAGCATGTCCCACATACCAGATCGCCACAAAGATCCCGATCGGCCAGCACAACGCAGCGAGCATCGAGAGCAGGATGACGAT
>JAYTOM010000141.1:0-2098 GCA_043747765.1 Actinomycetota bacterium | reverse complement strand
GAAGGACATGTTCGTGGACGACGCCGTACGCGAGCCGTTCGCTCACTTCAACGCCAGCATCCAGACGGGCTACTTCATCCTGGCCGTTCGCGCGATCGGTTTGGCAGCCGGACCGCTGGCCGGCTTCGACGCGGCCGGTGTCGACAACGAGTTCTTCGCTGGCACGCCGCTGCATTCGCTGCTCGTCGTCAACATCGGTACGCCAGCCGACGATGCGTGGTTCGATCGCCTGCCCCGTCTCGCCTACGACGAAGTGGTCACGGCCATCTGATCCAGTTGACGAAGGGCGGAATCCCGGCCTAGGCCTTCGACCCGTAGCACCACCTCGCTGCAGCCGATCTCGCGATAGTAGTCGAGCTTGCCAGGACCGGCAAGCACACCGAAGGGCACCACTTCGGGTGTTCCTGACCGGCCGGCGGCGTCCCAGGCAGCCTGCAGCTGCGGTAGCGCTTCGCGCACGCCGGCACCGCCGATGGGGAACCAACCGTCTGCGTACTCGGCGACGTGGGAGAACAATTTCGGTCCGGCACCGCCGCCGACGAGTGTTCGGAGCTTGGTCTGGACGGGCTTCGGCCAGCTCCACGACGGTGGAAAATTGACGTATTCCCCGGCGAACGATGCTTCGTCGTGTGTCCAGAGTTGCATCATCGCCAGCACGTGCTCGCGAGCCTGTGCGCGTCGTGTGAGGTACTGCACGCCGTGGTCTGCCATCTCGTCCTGGTTCCATCCGAAGCCCACGCCGAGGGTGATCCGGCCGCCCGACAACACGTCGAGCGTCGCCAACTGCTTGGCCATCACCAGCGGATCGTGCTGAGCGACGAGTGAAACCCCGGTGCCGAGAAGGATCGTGGACGTGACTGCGGCGGCCGCACCGATCGCGATGAGCGGGTCGAGCGTGCGCTTGTACTCGTCCTTCAACTCCTCGTCGCCCGTTGGCGGGGCCGTGACCCTGCTGACCGGGATGTGGGTGTGCTCGGGAAAGTACAACGATCCGAAGCCGCGCGTTTCGGCTTCGCGGGCCAGCGTGACCGGGTCGATCGTGCGATCGGTCAGGAAGACCGTGATGCCGATGCGCACGCAGTCCCTACTTCGACTCTGATGTCAGCAAGTCGGGTCGCATTGCCTGGATCTGGCGACGCATTCCCTCGCGCCAGGTGATCTGTGTCCGGAAGCCCGTGCTGTGTAGCTTCTCCAGGTCGGGGATGATCGCGGCGATCGTCTCGTCGGTCGGTGCGTATGTCGGGGTCAGACCGGTGAGTCGACCCATCTCGTCGCACCAGTCCTCGATGCCAGCGACCTCGTCGCCGCCCCAGTTGACGATGGTCGCTGGCACGGAGGCCAGCGACAGGAGATACGGGATGGAGCGGATCAGGTCGTCCGAGTGGATCGGCGCATAGTTGGTCGGCTGATTCGTGTGCACCGGGATGGGCATCTTGTGCTCCATCATCATCAGCTGGAACGTCATCCAGCCGTAGAGGTCGCCGTAGGGAACGCTGAGCCGGGCGATGACCGTCGGCAACCCGATCCGCTTGGCGGTGTTCTTGACGAGCACCTCGCCGGCGATCTTGGAGATGCTGTAAGTCTGCATGCCGGCCATCGGACGGTGGCTGTCGCCGAGTGGGTCTGTCTCGTGTCGCAGGTTGTGGTCGTCGGGCTCGTACACCGCCGTGGACGAGCAGTGCAGGAACGCCTCGGCGCTGCTGCACGTCTCCATCAACGCCGCCGAACCGTCGGCGTTGGCGGCGAACGCCAGCTCGAAGTCCATTGTCTTGGCAACAGCGAAGTGCAGCACGATGTCGATGTCGTTCGGTACCTCGTCAAGGCGTTGGCGGGCCAGGTCGATGCTGATCGGACGGATCCCCTGAGCTTCGAGCGGCGCGCGCTGGGCGGCGTCTTTCAATCGCGCCGCGCCGTAGACCGTGTTGCCGTTCGCGGCGAGCGCAGCGGCGACGGGGCCGGCGACCCATCCGGTGACGCCGGTGACGAGGATGTTCTTGCCTGTCAGCTGTTCCATAGCGATGTCCCTTGCTCGATGTGGGTGTTCGATCTACCAGAGTTGGTCGGTGTAGGCGTCGGTGCCGAAAATCGTCTGTTGCCA
>JAYTOM010000140.1:0-23140 GCA_043747765.1 Actinomycetota bacterium | reverse complement strand
TCTCCGTCTCGGTCGCCGCGCAGATCGTGATCGACGTGGCCGGGGCATTCGTGCCCGCATCCAGTGCACGTGCTGGGCGATTCGTGCCGACCGCTCCGTCTCGGGCCTACGACTCGCGTCAGAGCGGCACGCGGTTCACCGCTGGCAGCACATTCAGTCTCGGTCTGCCTCCCGGGATTCCTGCCGATGCGGTTGCTCTCGCCGTCAACGTCACCATCACCGAATCGACGGGACCCGGGTTCGTCACCGAGTATCCGGCTGGCCAACAGCAACCGACATCGTCGATCCTCAACGTCGACAGCGCCAACCAGACACGTGCCGTCTCCGGCATTCTGCCGGTCTCGACGGCGGGCATGTCGCTGTATGTCTCGGCCGGCGGCTCTGTGATCGTCGACGTGCTCGGGTACTTCACCGGGGCGTCCGCCACCGCATCTGCCGATGGCCTGTTCACCGCCTATGACCCGCAACGCCTGCTCGACACGCGAGGTGCCGGCCCGCTCGGAAACGGCACGCCGCTGTTCCCGAACGGCGGCCTCGAACTGTCGACGATGCAGGGTGGGTCGATGGCGTACAACGTCGCCTCGGTCAACGGAGATGCCGGCTATGTCACCGCCTACCCGGCCGGAACAGCGGTGCCCGAGACGTCATCGGTGAACTCGGTCGGAAACGGTGATGTCGTCGCCAACTTCGCGATCACACAGGTTTCGAACCGTGGACTCGGCCTGTTCAGTCAGCAGCGGACGGACCTCATCATCGACCTCCAAGGTTGGTTCTCGGGGCCATCCACCGTGGCGACGCTCGCCGCACCGACGAACGTCGATCCGAATGCCGCACGGGCCACCGCCGGACCCGCTCAGGTGACGTTCTCGGAATGCACGCACGACGCGGTCGACATGCTGAACAACCGGCGCGCCCAGTCCGGCGTGAAGGCGCTCGCGACCACGGCCGGAGAACAAGCGTTCTCGTGTTCGTGGGCGCTGCACATGGCCCAGGGCTACATCGCCTCCACGCCGGCTTCGGCCCTCGTCCACTCAGCGGCCGGCTATCGCGATGCCGCTGTCGGATGCGCAACGGGTGAGAACATCGCCTTTGCGTCAGGTTCCGATCCTGCACAGCTGTACGACCTGTGGTTCCACTCGGCGCCGCACCTCGCCAACATCGTCGATGCCCACTACGCCAGTGCGGCCACAAGCTTCGTGGTCCGCACCGACGCCACGGGCGCACAGACGATATGGGGCGTCACCGACTTCGCCCACTGCTGACCCGACCGAACCGACTCACCGAACCGACCCGACCGACTCGACTGACGGACGGCTCGTGCGACGGCGAGTCGTTACCGCTTCGGCGGTCGAGGAACGAACGGGCTCGTCGTGCGGATGTACTCGTCATAGCCCTGACGGCGTTTGCCGATCGTCTTCTCCAGCATCGTCACGCCGGACACCCTGCGGAGCAGGAACGTCATCACCGCTGAACCAATCAGCCCCCACGCGCCGGAGCCGGTCTCGGCCGCGACGATCCCGATGCCCCACCACACACATGCGTCGCCGAAGTAGTTCGGGTGGCGTGTGTAGCGCCACAGGCCGAGGCTCATGACCTTGCCCTTGTTGGCCTCGTCACGCTTGAACCTGGCCAGTTGGTAGTCGCCGACGCCCTCGAAGAGCAGACCGATCACGTACACGCCGACGCCGATGAATGCGATGATCCCGACCTTCGGGGTCGGGTCGGCCTGACCGAGCTGCACCGGCAGCGAGACGACGAACATCAACAGGCCCTGCAGGCCGAACACCGAGTACAGGCTGATCAATCCGAACTTGTCGCCGAAGTGACGACGCATCGCCCGGTAGCGGTAATCCTCGCCATTGCCGTGGTTACGCACGAACAGGTAGATCGCCAGCCGGAGACCCCAGACCGTGGTCATCGCGACGAGCAGCCATCGGCGTTTCGAGTCGCCCTGGTCGGTTCCGAGCCTGACCGTCCAGGCAACGACGACAAAACCGAAGCCCCAGACGATGTCGACGATGGATGCGTTCTTGATCAGGATGCTGATCGTCCACGTGATCAACATCAGGACGACGATCGCGATCGCGGCGAGTGCCATTGCGTGACCCATCAGTTGCCATCTCCCCCACGACCGGCACCCCGACCAGCAAAGGAATTCGGTGAATTCCGAGCGGCGAGGGCTTGGTCGACTTCGTTGTCCATCCGGAGCCATTGTTCGTCGAGCCAACCCGCGAATGCGTCGCCGCGAGGGACCCGGTCCGACGGTACTCGCCTGGCGACGAACCGGATCGGTTGGAGACGATGACCGAGCGCCTTGAGAATTCCTGCGAACGTATCGAGGCCCTCGAACCCGATGTGCCACGCCAGCACCACGTCGACTTCAGGGGCACCGTCGATCATTGCCTGTGCGCCGCTCGGCCGCGGCGGGAGGAGGTGCTGCAGCCCCGACAGCCGAGCAGCACGATCTGAGTCGCGTTCGGCGATCCGGGCCAGGGCCGACTGGCGCTTGGCGGTATTGGCCCGAGTCCCCTCCGGAAAGATGATCCCGACATCGAGCGGGCCCATGTCGGCCACGAGATGTCCGAGGGCGAGCAACTCGGGAGCGGAATCGTTGGTCCCGCGGTCGAGGAAGTAGTTGGGGACGCGCCCGCCCACCACGTCGAGGCACGGGTCGACGAGCAGCTCACGTTTGAGCACGAATCGCGGGTGCATCCGCGCCAGCGAAACAACGACATGAGCTGTCACCAGCGAGTCGGCAAGGCTCGCATGGCGGACGAAGAGCAGCACCGGCCCGGGCTCGAACACCTCGACGGCATCCACTTCCACACGGATCCCGCACGTGACTCGCAGTGCGGACAGCAGATGCCCGGCCCACCACCGCTGCAGGGCGTAGTGAGCGCGTTCGTTGTCACGTTGAAAGGTGATCCACAGCCCGAACGCCACCATCACACCAACGACTTCGAGCCAGGCCCAGCAGGTACCGAATGCGAGGAGTCGAATGAGCGGAAGCCTGAACCGCAATCGTGCGCCGTCGAGAACCAGCCCGATCAGCAACCACACCGGGGCCGTGGTGGTCAACACCACGGCCAACGCGAACAATCCGGGAACTGTGAGGGCGCGTCTTTTGAGCGTCTTACCTGACGTCATACCAGGAGTTCGACACGGCAAGTGTTCCGGATGCATCATGTTGATGGCACGTTGACCAAAACTTTCGTGGACGCCGGTCAGCTGATGTCGACGTGGAACTTCTCCAAGAACGATGCGGCGTAATCGGCGTCGTCGACGGCTGTGTTGAGGCTGATCCACTCGGCGTCGGTCATCGCCGCTCGCCCCTCGATCAGCGCGGATCCACCCCAACTGCACGGGTAACGCAGTTGGGGCTGATCCGTCGTGATCGCGTGGTGGATCAGCGCGGCGACCTCGAACGGATCGGTCGCATTGGCCATGCCGGCTGCATACATTTGGAAAAGTCGTCGATAGTGCGCGTCGTACGCTCCCGTCTGGTTCGGAGCATCGACGTTCTTGGCGAAGATCGCCGACTTCGTCACGCCGGGCTCGATGATCGCGACCCTGATCCCGAACGGCGCGAGCTCCTGAGCGAGACCTTCCGACAGCCCTTCGAACGCCCACTTCGAGGTCACGTAGGGAGACTGGCCAAGGGCAGCGAACCGGCCAACGACCGACGTGATGTTGACGACGCAGCCACCGCCGCGCTCGCGCATCTGGGGCAGCACCGCCTGCAGGCAGCGCACGGCTCCGCACAGGTTCACGTTCATCACGTCGAGGTACATCGAAGGCGGGCACTCCTCCACAACAGCGTTACCACCGACTCCGGCATTGTTGACGAGCACGTCGATCCGTCCACCCGACCGGGCGAGGATCTCGGCGAAACCCTCGCGCACCGAATCGTCGGATGCGATGTCGGCTTCGACAAGTCGAACCGACACGCCCTGTTCGGCCGCCATTGCGTTGAGCTTGTCGGCCTTGGTCACACTGCGGACTGTGCCGTGGACGTCGTAACCCTTGGTCGCGAGGTGGATCGCTGTGGCCCGGCCGATCCCCGAATTGGCTCCTGTGACGACGGCGACCCCGATGGATTCAGTGCTCATCGTCCCACAGTAAACGCGAAGCGCCCGGACCCACCGATGGGGAGTCCGGGCGCAATCTGATCGGGCGATCTCAGCCTGTGGTGGTCGGTGTCACACCCGGGTCAGCAGTCGGTGTGGTCGTCGCCGTGGTCGGGTCGGCGGGCCTGGTCGGCTTGACGCCGTTGACCTCATCTGTCACCCGCTGGGTGATGTTCGCTGTCTGCGCGGCGACGAGGGCAGTGATCACCTTCTGCACGTCGACACTCTTTTCCTTGGCGACGTCGGCAATCGTCTTGCCGGCCTGGAGCTCTGTCTTCAGTGCATCATTGGTGACGCCCAATGCGGTCGCCGCCGCGGTGAGATCGGCGCTGCGTCCGCCGCCGATGCCACCATGGCCGCGCCCACCCTCACCGCCGCCGAAGCCACCATGGCCGCGGCCACCCTCACCGCCGCCCATTCCAGCAGGGCCGTCGCCGTTCGGGGCCGTAGCGGTACCTGTCGGCGGGATCGGACGGTTGGTCTGGATTCCAGCGAGGATCGCGTCCTCCTGAGCCTGGGTGATGGTGCCGGCGGTGACCAGCTTGTCGAGCTCGCTCTTGACGAACACGGCCGGTCCGCGTCGTTGGGTGCCCGTCGGGGGTGTCGAGCTCTCGGCGGCGGGCCGTGTCGTCGTTCCACTCGTTCCGGCCGGCGGGTCGGTCGTGATCGTCGCCGACTGGACGACGACGTTGCTGGCCCCGGCGCTACTCGGCAGGTTGAGGACGACGCCTGTTCCAGCGCCGACGAGCATGGCACCGGCGACGCCGGCGATCGCGAATTTCCTCTGTCGTTTCATCTGCAGCTCCTTCTCGGTGGGCAACTGTTGTTGCCCTCGGACCTCACGAGGTTGCACCCCGTGGGTGTGAACCCAACCGCATCAAGGTGAGAACCGGGTGAGAACCGGCTGTGAATCCACCCTCAGCACGCTCGCGGCTCCGGTCCGTCACCCACGTTCAGCTGGTCACGAGCGGCAGGATGAATCCGACGATCGCCCCGCCATCAGGGCTGTTCTCGGCGAACGTCGATCCGCCGTGTGCCGCAGCGACCTCGGTGACGATCGACAGGCCAAGTCCGGATCCCGGCTGCGAGCGCGCCGCCACGGCGCGGAAGAACCGGTCGAAAACATGGGGGAGGTCGTCGGCGGCGATGCCGGGCCCGTGATCGCGGACGGCGATCCGGCCGCCCAACGCCGACAATTCGATCGGCGCCTGAGTTCGATCGAACTTGGCGGCGTTGTCGAGCAGGTTGGTGATGGCTCGCTCGAGCAGCAATCGCTGGGCCTCGACAACACTCGCATCGGTGCGCACCTCGATCGTCCGGCCCGAGCGCCGGCCGACGCGTTCGGCTGCGGCCTCGACCGCCTCGGCGAGCGGCATCGCCCGAATTGGTTCGTCGGACGTCCGGCCGGAGCCGACCGCGACCACTTCTTCGACGAGCGATGACAGCTCAGCAACCTCGCTGTCGAGGTCGTCGAGCACGCGCGCCCGCATCTCGGCAGGGAGGTCGGTGTGCCGGCGCAGCACATCGACGTTGGTCCGCAAACTGGTCAAGGGGGTCCGCAACTCGTGGCCGGCATCCTGCACCAGCCGCTGCTGCTCCTCACGCGAGCGCGAGAGCGCGCCGAGCATCGACGAGAAGGCCATCCCAAGCCGGCCGACTTCGTCGCGACCGTCAGCGCTGACGTTGATGTCCAGCCGACCGGTCGTCGAGACTTCAGCCGCAGCGGAGGTCAATTTTCGCAGTGACTTCGTCAACCCGCGCGCGAACAGCCACCCGGCGATCGCGGCAACGCCGACGGCGATCCCGCCGACCAGAAGAATCCGCTTGCTGAGGTCGGAGAGGACATTTTCCATCTCCGACAGGTCGCGCCCGATCTGCAGCGTGGCAGACTTCGTGGCCCTGGTCAGCACCCGGTAGTGATGGCCATCCGATGCTGTCACCGTGCGCAGAACCTGACCGGCGCCGAAGGCAGCGACCTCGCGCTCGGAATCGTCGACGGGCAACGTCACGTCCAGTGTCCCGTGCAGCCGCTGACCGGCACTGTTCAACACTTGCGTCACATACTGCTCGACACCGAACGGACGGATCTGATCGCCGTTTCCACCGTTTCCACCGCCGTTGCCGGTGCGGGGGCCGAGCCCACCGGAGTTGTTCGCGCCCGGATTGTTTCCGTAGCCGGGGATCCGGTCGCCGCGTAGCTCGGTGGCCGAGTGCAACGTGTTGTCGATCTCGGACAACATCCGGTCGCGGGTCGCGTCATAGCTCAGCCAACCAACGCTGGTCGCCGCGAGGGCCGCCAACGATGCCAGCACAAGGGCCAGCTTGGCGCGCAGACTCATTGCCGGCCGGCTCTCATTTCGTCCGGACCGTGTACCCGACACCGCGCACGGTGTGGATCAGCGCCGGCCGACCGTCGGTGTCGATCTTACGACGCAGATACCCGATGTACACGGCGAGGTTCTTCGAGTCGGGCCCGAAGTCGTAGCCCCAGATGCGCTCGTAGATCGTGCTCTGATCGAGCACGATCCCGGCGTTGCGGACCAACAATTCGAGCAGGTCGAACTCGGTCTTGGACAGGTCGACCTCGCTGTCGCCGGCCCACACCCGGCGGGCAGCCGAATCGACGCGCAGATCGCCGACGGAAAGGGGCATCGGCAGAGCGGTCTCGTCAAGCTGGGATCGACGCAACAGTGCGCGCAAGCGCGCCAACAGTTCATCGAGAGCGAATGGTTTGGTGAGGTAGTCGTCCGCGCCCGCATCGAGACCGGCAACCCGGTCCGACGTCTCGGTCCGTGCCGTGACCATCAGGATCGGGACGCGATTCTTTTCGCTGCGCAGTACACGACACGCTGTCAACCCGTCGACGACGGGCATCATCACGTCCAGGACGACGATGTCGGCGGGTTCGGCACGATGCGCTTCCAACGCTTGCGCGCCGTCGCACACCGCCTTCACCGAGTAGCCCTCGAGAGTGAGCGCGCGGGTCAGCGATTCGCGGACAGCGCGTTCGTCCTCGGCAACGATGATCCGGGGCCCGGTCACAGCCTTCGCTCGATCTCGTCGATCATCTCGCCCATGATGCTCCCCCTCTCACCCGACCTCACTGCCACGGTGTAACGCGCCAGCGTAAGAGCGTGGTGAGAAGCCGATGAACAACTCGTCAGCGCGAGTTGATCGATAGCCGCAGTGACTCGACCCAGTCATCGGCCTCGCGCCAGCGCGCATCGGCATGCTCGCGCGCTGTGTGCGCGTGTTCTCCACCCGCCGGATACGAGCCGAGGAACTTGACGAGGCCCTGCTTGGCCCGCAGCGAGCGAAGGACGTCAGCCAACAGTTCGTCCTCGAGATGTCCGTCGGCGTAGAGGATGAAGCAATAGTCACCAAGTCCGCCGCGCTTGGTCGGGCGGCTGATCAGGTTACTGAGGTTGATCCGTCGTGCCGCGAACTCCTGCAGGATGCTGATCAGGCTGCCTGGTTCATCGGCGCGCTGGTAGACCACCAGCGCCGTCTTGTCGTGACCGGTGCGGGGCGGCACGTTCTGCTTGCCGACGAGGACGAACCGGGTCTGGTTGCTGTCGTTGTCGGCGATGGACGATTCGAGGATGTCGAGGCCGTACAGCGCGGCGGCGACGCGAGGGGCGATCGCCGCGTGCCCGAATTCGAGGCTCTCGCCGAGGAGGCGAGCTGCGTCGGCGGTGCTGTTCGCAGCCCGGATCTCGACCCTCGGGAGCCGGCTGCGCAGAAACTGATGACATTGCGCCGTGGCCACCGGGATGGACGTGATCACCTCGATGTCGGCGATCGTCGTACCGGGGGGCGCCAACAGGCAGTGCTCGATGTTCAGCACGACCTCGCGTTGGATCAACAGCTCGTGGTCGAACGCGAGCGCGTCCTGAGCGAAGTTGACGGTGCCCTCGATCGAGTTCTCGATCGGCACGAATCCAAGATCGACCTCGTCGGCGTCGACGGCGTCGAGCACGTCCGGCACCGTGCGATACGGGATCAGCTGACTGTCGGCGAGATCGCTCTGACTGAGCAGTGCTTGCTCGGTGAATGTTCCGAAGGGCCCGAAGAACCCGATCCGCAGACCTGTGGGCATCCGTTCAGGCTACGGCGCGTTGGTCGGCCGACCGTCAAGATTTTGTGCCCGTATCATGCTTGGCGTGAACGAGGCCGACATCCGTGATCTGCTCGACGGCGTGCGCGCCGGCTCGATCAGCGCCGACGACGCCGTCGCCACCCTGCGTCGGTTGCCATTCGCCGATGTTGGCGATGCGCTCGTCGATCACCATCGCTCCCTCCGTCAGGGTATGCCCGAGGCCATCTACGGACCCGGCAAGACCGCCGACCAGGTCTCGCGGATCGTTGGCGAACTGTTGGCAGTCGGAACCGATTCCGTCCTGCTGACCCGCGCCCGCCCGGATCAGATCGAGCGTGCGATCGCCGACCACGGCCCCGCCGTTCTGTCGGGCGGCTGCGCCCTGTGGCGTTCGACGCCAGGTCACCGCGACGGCGATGTTCTGGTCGTCTCGGCCGGCACCGCCGACCAACCCGTTGTCGACGAATGCCTGCTGACGTTGACCGCGCACGGGTTCGCCCCACGGCAGATCAACGACGTCGGTGTCGCAGGCATCCACCGCCTCCTCGCCCGGATCGACGAGATCACCAACGCAGACGCCGTCGTCGTCGTCGCCGGCATGGAGGGCGCTCTGGCCAGCGTGATCGGTGGACTGACGGGAGCGCCGATCGTCGCTGTTCCGACCAGTGTCGGCTACGGCGCCGGTCTCGAGGGCGTGACCGCGCTGCTGGCGATGCACGCATCGTGCGCGAGTGGCGTGACGGTGGTCGGCATCGACAATGGATTCGGGGCGGCGTCGGCAGTGGCCAGGATGCTGCCGCGAAAATCGGCCCGATGAAGACCAGCCCGATGAAGACCGCCTGGTTCCACTGTTTCGCCGGCACCGCTGGCGACATGACGCTCGGGGCATTGGTCGATGCCGGGGCGGACCCCATCGCGATCGCCGACATCATCGCCGCCTTGCACATCGACGACTACGCGCTGACCTTCGAGCCGGTGCTGCGCTGCGGCGTCGCCTCCACGCATGCGATCGTCGTCGTCGACGACCATTCCCACGACGGGCATTCCCACGACGGGCACTCCCACGACGACCAGCATGGGCACCGGCCATACCGGGTGATCCGTGAACTCCTGCTCGCGGCCGAACTGCCGGAGCGGGTTCGCCAACGCGCCTTGGCGACGTTCGACGCACTCGCCGAGGTCGAGGGTGAGATGCATCGCATGTCGGTCCTCGATGTCGAATTCCACGAAGTCGGTTCGGTCGATGCGATCGTCGACATCGTCGGTACCTGCGCTGCACTGGAAGTTCTCGGGATCGACCGCATCGTCTGCAGTCCGGTCGCCGTTGGTCGTGGCACGGTCCAGGCCGCGCACGGCGAACTCCCGACCCCGGCACCAGCGGTGGCCGGCCTGCTCGCCCGGCGCAATGCCCCGGCATTCGGCATCGACACCGGCAAGGAGATCGCAACCCCGACCGGTGTGGCCTTGATGACGGCGCTCGCCACCGAGTTCGGTCCGATGCCGGCGATGCGCGTCGGCGCGGTCGGTTACGGCGCCGGTACGGCCGATGTTCCCGGTCGTCCGAACGTGGTGCAGGTGATCATCGGTGAAGCCATGTCACCCGATGCCCACGCCGATTCCGGCCAACCCGTCCGACTGTTCGAGGTCAACCTCGACGACGCGACAGGCGAGGTCATCGCCCATTCGATCGGCGCGCTTCTCGACGCGGGTGCCCACGATGCGTGGGTGACCGCGATCGTGATGAAGAAGGGCCGCCCGGCCCAGACCGTGCACGCCCTCTGCGACCCAGCGATCAGCGCCAGGATTGCCCGGGTGATGATCAGCGAGACAGGATCACTCGGAATCCGCGGCAGCATCATCGAACGGTGGCCGCAACAACGCACCGAGACGACGGTGGATGTCGAGGGTCACCCGATTCGGGTCAAGCTGGCGGCCGGGCGGGTCAAGGTGGAACACGACGACGCAGCCGCTGCAGCGAAGGCCCTCGGTTGGCCACTCAGGGCGGTCTTGGCTGCGGCCGAATCGCTCGGCTGGGCCGCTCAGACCGACTGACGTGGACTACGGTCTCGTTTCAGCTGGATCTGAATGCTCAAGGTTTGCCGCTGTGCACCGATCTGTACTCGCCGACCTGAGTTTCAGTGACGGCGGGAACCACTTCGAGGAGACAACTCATGGCAACGACAATGGCGGGCGCGCCCGCAATGACCAAGCAAGATCCGGGCTTCGGCCACTTCCTCAGATTCGTGTTGATCGCGATCGCGATGAACCTCATCCCGATCGTCGGACTGATCTGGGGCATGATCGCCCTGTCGAAGACGGGTCGCCGCAAGCGCGATGTCCTCTTCTACCTGATCCCCATCTGGGGCATCGTCGTCGGCATCCAGACGATCTGGCGCTACACCGCGAAGAACATCTACTGGTCGGTTCGCGACGACCGCCCATCTGGTTCGCTCTTCCTCGCGAGCTGATTCGATTCTGCGACGAGCGTCCTGCAATGCGGGCCGCTCGTCGACATGATCATCCACGCTGGCAGTAGACGATCCGAACCCAGGCGTGTGAGCTGGGCTTCCCGAAAGGGCCTGATGACAGCGTCGCCGCATTGCTGATTCCAATCAGTGCGCGCTGGTCGCCCAGTCACCTTTGTTGACGAGGACGAACAGCCAGACCATCGCCGGGACAGCGGTGACGGCAGCGATCGCAAAGACGATCAGCAGGCCGACCTGCGTCGAGTGCGCACCGACCGCCTGGTCGATCGTCGCGTGGTCTACCAGGACATCCGGATACTGGGCGACGCCCCAGCCGACGACCACAGCTGAGACCGCGATCACGGCACCGACCCGGGCACGGGTGTAGCGCTTCGACCACAGCCGCCACATCGCGAACAACCCGGCAACGGCCGAGACGATCACGAGCGGGGCCGCCTTGCCCTGCAACCCGTTGGCCAGCGTCTTGGCATCGGCCTCGATCGGAATGACAGCAAGCATCGCCACTGCACCGGCGGCCAGTCCCGAGACGAGCGCACGCCGTCCGCAATGCTCCGCCAATTCCTGCTTGCCTGCCCGGGCAGAGTCGGAGGCCAAGAACGTGGCGGCCAGGAAGGAACACGTCAACACCGCCAAGACGCCACCGACCAACGACGTCGGACCGGTCCAACTGGTCCACAGATCGCCACGGCCTTCGAACGGGACCCGTCCACTCGCGATCGCACCGGCGATCATGCCGAGGAAGAACGGGGTGATCACCGACGACGCCGCAAATGCCGCGCCGTAGAAGCGAGCCTGACCGAGCGTCTCCGCGAACTTGCGGAATGCGAACCCGGATCCGCGCAGGACGATGCCGAGCGCGACGAACAGCCATGGCACGAACAGCGTGGTGATCATCGCTGCGAATGCGCGCGGGAAGCCCGTCCACATGAACACCAGCACGTAGATCAGCCAGACGTGGTTGGCTTCCCAGACCGGGCCGATGCTCTTGTCGATCTGGGCGCGCAGTTCGCCACCGCGTTTGGCGTTGCCGGCCAACAGGTCCCACACGCCGCTGCCGAAATCGGCCCCCGCGAAGATCGCGTAGGCGACGACGCCGAAGAACATCAACGCGGCACAGAGTGCAGCGAGGCTCACGAGGTGGCACCGGCCGTCTCGGGGGCGCGGGACTCGCGTGGATCGGTGTCCAACGGCGGGCCGTACGGTGTCGGCAGGTCGGAGCCGTCGTTGTCGCGCCAACGCCGACTCATCGAACGCAGCACTCGGTAGGTGATGGTCGCCAGGCCGGCGTAGACGATGAAGATCACGGTGAAGCTGATCCAGATCCCACCGTTGGGCGTCACGGCATCGCTAACTCGCAGCACGCCTTGCACGATCCATGGCTGCCGGCCGACCTCGGTGGTCGTCCATCCGGCCTCCAGCGCGACGACTGCGAGCGGCCCGGCGATCACGGCCAGCTTGAGGAATCGCCTCGACGTCGTCAGGTCTCGCCCACGACGTCGGCGCCACCAGAACCAGATCGCGAACAGCATCAGCAACGTGCCGATGCCGACCATGATCTGGAACGAGTTGTGGACGACGTTGGCCGGCGGTTGGTCAGCCTTCGGAACGAGCTCCAGCCCGGGAACGTCGCGGTTGAACCAGCCCCGTGACAACAGCGAGGAGATACCGGGGATCTTGATCGCCGCGTGAACCTTGCCGTCGATCAGGATGCCGCCGACGTTGAGCGGCGCGTTCTTCTCGGTAGTCGTCGCCAACTCCATCGCGGCCAACTTCAGCGGTTGGTGCTCGGCCAGACGCATACCGGCGATGTGGCCGATGAAGGGCTGGATGACTGCTGCGATCGAGGCAATCGCGAACGAGATCGTGAAACCGAGCTTGTGGAGTCGGTCACGTCGACCGCGCAGCATTCCCGACGCGTAGACAGCGGCGACGATGAAACCCACCACCAGATAGGCAGCGACGAACATGTGGCTGAACTCGGTCCAGATCGCGTTGTTGAACAAGGCGGCCAACGGCTTGACGTCGACCACCTTGGTGGTTCCGTCAGCAGCTGTCTGCAGTGTGAAGCCCGAGGGTGAGTTCATCCAGGCATTCGCGGCCACGACGCAGAACGTGCCGACCACGCCGGACGCGATCATCGGGATCAACGTCCGCAGATGCACCTTCGGGGGCAGCCGGTCCCAGCCGTACAGATAGATACCGAGAAAGATCGCCTCGACGAAGAAGGCGATTCCTTCGAGCGCGAATGGAAGGCCGATCACGTCACCGAACTTCGACATCAGTCCGGGCCACAGCAATCCCATCTCGAAGCTGAGCACGGTGCCCGAGACGGCGCCGACCGCGAACAGGACTGCCGCCACCTTCGACCACCGTTTGGCAAGGGTGAGTGCATCGGCGTCGCCACGCAGACCACGTCTGTGGGCGACATAGATCAGCGTCGGAAACGCCACACCGAAGCACGAAAGCACGATGTGGAATCCGAGCGACAGCGCCATCTGGTCCCGAGCGGCCATCAACTGGCTTGCATCGACTGCCAACATGACCCAAATGTACGCTCAACAGCAGGATCAGTCGGCCGGTGTGCCGAACGACATGCGCGGAGATCGCGACGCAGCCGCTGGCCGACCACCGATACGGTTCTGGACATGACGACCATGCCACCCATCGTCTCGATCGATCAGATCGCCGAGTACCCGGATGCGGTGTTCGCCGATGTCCGCTGGTATCTCGACGGCACCGACGCCCGCGCGGTGTACGAAGCCGGCCATCTGCCAGGGGCGATCTTCATCGATCTCGAGCATGATTTGTGCACGCCCGCCGTGTCGCCGGCCGCCGGCCGGCACCCGTTCCCGGATCCCGAGGAATTTGCGGCGGCGATGAGCAGCAACGGCATCGGCGACGACTCGACCGTGATTGCTTACGACGACACGGGCGGGATGACTGCCGGCCGACTGGTCGTCATGCTGCGGATGCTCGGACGCAATGCCGCAGTACTCGACGGCGGCCTGGCGCAATGGACGGCACTCGGCCACGACACGCTGATGACCGGCCCCGGCGTCATCCCCGAACACCTCGATTTCACGCCGTGTGCGTGGCCGCTCGACCGACTCGCTGACGAGAACGACATGGCCGAGATCGGTCGGACCGGTCATGGGCTGCTGCTCGATGCTCGCAACATCGAACGGTTCACCGGTGTGGCGACCTCGATCGACCCGAGACCCGGACACATTCCAGGCGCGGCCAGTGCACCGTGGGCGCTGACCATCCATCCGGACTCGCACCGCTTCCGCACCGCCGCCGAACTCAGGGAACGGTTCAACGCACTCGGTGTCAGTGAGTCCGCGGATGTGGTCACCTACTGCGGCAGTGGCGTGTCGGCGTGCATGAACATCCTTGCCATGGAGCAGGCCGGTCTGCCCCCGCCACGCCTATACGTGGCCAGTTTCAGCGGCTGGTCGGCCGACCCGCTCCGCGAAGTAGAAGTCGGACCTGGGCGGTAGCGTCGCTGACGCATGGAATCAGCCGAACCCGTCGTGACAGCGTCATCAGGGCACGATGCTCTGAACGACTTGCGACGGGCCCGACGCAAGAATCGCATTGCCGAACTGGACTGGTTCGACGCCCTTTACCGGGTCTACCTGGTTGCGATTCTCTTCGGTGGCACGGCTCTGTGGGCGTCCAGTTTCATCAAGGACTCCAAGGTCGCTCCGTCGAGCATCGGCGACATCCTCCACTACGGTCCAGCCGTGCTCGGCATGCTCGCCGTCGCAGCATTCGCGGGGGGCGTCCGCAGCGGAGCGCGCGGCGGGCCACTCGCCATCGAAGAGGCCGATGTCCGACACGTCCTGCTCTCGCCGGTCGATCGGCGCAAGGCATTGCTCCGTCCCGCTTTCCAGCGCGCCCGATCAGCGTCGTCGCTCGGGATCCTGGTCGGAGCGATGTCCGGTCAACTGGCCGGCCATCGTCTGCCCGGCAGTGACTCGTCGTGGGTCTTGGCCGGAGCCGCGTTCGGCTTCAGCCTGGCTCTGCTCTTCGTCGGTGCCGCGCTCGTCGCGCACGCGCTCACCGTCCCGCGTTGGATGGCCTCGGCCGTTGGCGGAGCATTGCTGGCCTGGCAAGCCGCCGCGATCGTCAAGCACATCCCCGGCCCCGGCAACACCATCGGCGATCTGGGTCTGTGGGGAATGCGCCAGCGGCCCGTCGACCTGATCGGACCGGTGCTCAGCGCTGGGCTCGTCGTCGGCGGTTTCGCGATGCTGCGCCGCACGTCTCTCGATGCGCTCGCCCGACGGAGCGGCCTCGTCGCCCAACTTCGGTTTGCGGTGACGATGCAGGACCTGCGCACCGTCGTGCTGCTCCGCCGCCAGCTCAGCCAGGAGAACACTCGCAGCCGCCCATGGATCAGGCTGCGCCGCGCGGGCGGTTCGGCTGTCGTCTGGCGACGAGGTTGGCACAGTCTGTTTCGCTTCCCCGTTTCGCGTATCTTGAGGATGTTCCTGCTCGCGGTGGGTGCAGCGGCATGCCAGGTGGCCGCGTACAACGGCACGACGGCGATGTTCCTGCTCAGCGGCGGGCTGCTGTTCCTACTCGGCATGGAGGCCCTCGAGCCGTTGTCCCAAGAGATCGATCAGCCGGACCGGATGTCATCCCTGCCACACAAGCGCGGTGATCTGCTCGTTCGTCACCTGATCGTTCCGTCTGTCGCCCTGATCCCGTTCGCTGCGATCGGTGTCGCCGCGGTCGTCATCCTGTCGAAGGATTCGGGCGCCCTCGCGGTTGCCGCCGTCCTCGCCCTACCGACGGTCTGGATGGGCGCTGCTGGTGCTGCCGTGAGCATCGTCAAGGATGCTCCCGACCTCGGTAGCGCTCGCGTCGAACAGACGATGCTGCCGCCGGAGATGAGCGGGTTGACCACGATCCTGCGCACCCTCTTGCCGCTCATCGTCTCTGTCATCGGCAGCGTCGGCATCGTCATCGTTCGTGCCGCACACACGTCCGGCCAGTCGTCGTTGTCCGCAGCGATTCGTGTCGCCGTTGGCCTGTTGGTCCTGTCGCTGTTGACAGCATTGTGGGTCAACCGTCGCGACGAATGGAAAGTGAAGTTCAAGGACATGATGGCCGAAGGTCGCGAAGTCACCGCGCAACAGAAGGCCCAGCGTTCGTCCGTATCGAGGAGCAGGTCGTGAGCAACCAGAGTCGGCATCCCAAGCCGCCGAGCCGTCATCCGAAACCCGCTTCGTCGTCATCTTCGGGTTCATCGCACGGCGGTTCATCGCGCACGGATCGTCAGGTCGAATCGGCGGCAGCAGCCTCCGAGACGCGTCGCTCAACGCCAGTCACAGGTGGGGCCCTGGCCTGCAACGAACTGACCAAGGACTACGGGGATCGACCTGCGCTGGCCCCTCTGACGCTGCTGATCCCGGTCGGCCAGCGAGTCGCCGTCGTCGGCCACAACGGCAGCGGCAAGACGACGCTGATCCGGATGGCTGCCGGCCTGCTGGATCCGAGCGGCGGCACTGTCCACGTGATGGGTCACGCATCGGGAACACCTGAGGCCCGCGCCTCACTCGCCTATCTGTCGGATACACCTGCGTTCTACGACGACCTGTCGCTGTGGGAGCACCTCGAATACATCGCCCGGCTGCACGGTGTGGACGAGTGGGACCAGTTGGCCGCCGACCTGCTCGGACATGTTGGTTTGTACGACCGCGCCGACGACCTGCCGAACACCTTCAGCCGCGGCCTCCGCCAAAAGGCCGCGATCGCGCTTGCCTTCGTGCGGCCGTTCGAAGTGCTGCTCGTCGACGAACCATTCGTCGGTCTCGACGCGTCCGGCAAAGCGGCACTGCTCGAACTGCTCGATCAGGCTGACGAGGACGGGGCAACGCTGATCGTTGCGACACATGAACTCGGCTACGTCGACAAGGTCTCTCGCTTGATCGCCCTGCGCGACGGCGAACTCGTCCACGACGGTTCACCGACCGACGCCGACGTCGCCAGTCTCGTCACCCCTCACGGCTGACCGAACACGCCCGGCCGAACACGGCTGGCTCCCTCTTCTGATCACGTCGCCGGCCGCGCTCGAGCCGACTGCGATCGCTTCCCGCCCCCGAAAATCCGGCGTTTGCTTTTTCAAGGGGACTGATGCGCCGACGCCTCCAGCGTGAGTACAGTCTGGCCTATGAACGAGTTCGTCACCGTCAGCTCATCGTCCTATGATCCCGCCAGCCTGGCGTCCAAGCTCACCGAGAAGTCGGCCCAGGGCTGGGAGATCGTGGCCATCGTCCCGACCGGTGGCGACGTGACGGCATTCCTGCAACGCGAGGCGTCAGCAGCAACGAGCGACTCGAGCGATACCACGTCCGCCATGTCGGCCGCATCGTCCACACCCGCCTACATTCCTGCGGCTGTCGCTCACGAGCCGATCGCGTTGCCCGAAGTCACGGCCAGTGAGCCGGCTGGTTGGGCCGTGGCACCGGACCCGGTTCCCGTCTCCAGCGCACCGGCCACGGTCATTCAGACCCCGTCGCCGATGGCTTCGATCGACACGTCGGCGGCGATGGCTCCGTCGGTCCCCGCCTACGCACCGGCGCCAGCGGCCGCGGCGCCCGCTCCCACCCCGGCCGTTCCAGCCGGTTGGTACGCCGACCCGGCCGGTCGATTCGACCTGCGCTACTGGGACGGCGGCACCTGGACAGAGCACGTGTCGCGCGCCGGCCAGCAGTTCACCGACGCTCCGGTCGCCTGACCCCGGCGATCCACAGCCCAACAGACTCGCATGCTGGCAACCTCGCTCGGCCATGCCGGCATCCTGATCGAAACCGCACACGGGTCCATCGTCTGCGACCCGTGGTTCCAACCTGCGTTCTTCGCCAGTTGGTTCGTCTTCCCACGCAATGATCAGCTGAACCTCGACCTGATCGAACGAGTCGAGCGAGCCGACTACCTGTACATCTCGCATCTTCACAGCGACCACCTCGACGAGGCCTGGCTGGGCAATCACATCAGTCGGGACATCCACGTCCTGCTTCCCGCCTATCCGTCGAAGGAGCTCGAACGGCGGCTGCGCATGCTCGGATTCGTCAACTTCGTGCACACCGTCGACGGTGAGGACGTGCAGTTACGAGGCGGTTCCGGCGCCGGCCTGTGCGTCGCAATTCATGTCGAGACCTCCATCACCGACGGTCCGGGGGGCGACTCGGCGCTGGTCGTCAGCGACGGCGTGTCCCGTATCGTCAACCAGAACGATTGCCGGACGTCAGATCTCGGTGCGCTGCGCGCTCACGGGCCGGTCGACCTGCACTGGCTGCAGTACAGCGGCGCGATCTGGTATCCCATGGTGTACGACGAGCGCGCCGACCGGATGCGCGAACTGGTCGATGCCAAGGTGGACAGCCAGCTGACACGGGCCTCGAAGTATGTCGAGGCAATGGATGCGCGAGCCGTGGTGCCGAGCGCCGGGCCGCCGTGTTTTCTCGATCCCGAGCTGTTTCGTCTGAACATGATCACGGGTGACGAGCTGACGATCTTCACCGATCAGCGTTCGTTCATCGACCTCGTCGAAGCGATGGGCCGCACGGCGCTGTTGGCAATCCCTGGTACGACGATCGAGGTCACGCCACACTCGATCCACGTCGATCATCCGATTCCGAACGATGCCGTTGCGGCGATCTTCAGCGACAAGCTGGCGTACCTGACCGAGTACCAGGCCGACTGGCTGCCGTGGATCGATGCTCAGAAAGCCACATGGCACACACCGACGACCGATCTGTTCGAAGTGATCAAAGCGTGGTGGGAACCGCTGTTGGCGATGGCGCCGACCCTGCGCGCTGCGGTCGGGTCCGGCTGCCTGCTGCGGCTCGGACCGCTCGGTGATGGGGCCGGTTCGGACGAACTGAACATCATCATCGACTTCCCCGCCGGAGCGGTTCGTCGAGCCGGCCCCGACGCGATCCACACCGAGGCTCACGAGTTCCGCTTCGACATCCCGCGTCCGCTCGTCGAGACCGTCGTTGCCGAGCGCGCCGTCGACTGGAGCAACGCACTGTTCCTCTCGTGCCGCTTCACGGCCTGGCGTTCCGGCTCGTTCAACGAGTACCTGTACAACTTCTTCAAGAGTTTGTCAGTCGACCGGATTCGCCGAGCAGAGAGCGAGGCTCGCCGCAAATTGGACGCACCCGACGCGCACGAACAGATCGAACTCGGCGGATACATCATGGAGCGGGCCTGCCCCCACCGCCAAGCCGATCTGACCGTGTTCGGCGAAATCGACGGCGGCGTGCTGATCTGCACATTGCACGGCTGGAAGTTCGACCTCGAAACCGGTGAATGCCTCACGGCATCGGACCGCAGACTGCGCGTCCGCCGCGCCGACGGAGCACCACTCGTCAGCGGCTGACCACGCGCGCTCGGTCACGCTCGTGGCCCCACGGCGGTCGTGTCGATCAGCGCGCAGTTCGATCGCGCTACGCAACTCACGCCCGTGATCGCTGAGCACACCCGGACCGGTCAGCAGTCCACGCCCGGTGCAACGTACGACCGCAGCGTGCCAATCGTCGGCGGTCCAGCCACGCGTGCGCTGCAGGTCGTCGACGGGCGTTGCCTGTTCGGCAGCGATCAGGACATCCGCTTCCAGCCCGTCGAGTCCGGCCGCGGTGTTGCGTTCCACCGCGTCGCGCAACACCGGCTCGACGATCTCGGCCACCCGCACCATGTCGGCACAGATGCGCTGCAGAGTCGCGACCGCTGCGAGACGGCGGGCCTCGATCAGCCTCTGCGGCTCGGCCAGAGGCCAGTCAGCCCGACCCGAGTGGCAGCATCGGTGGTCTCCGGTCAAGAGTACGTGACCGCGTGGATCGTCTCCACTCGCATCCACAGGGCGCGAGCGAAGTCCGTCTGCATTCTCTCCCGCAACGACGGCGGTCAGCGACGAATGAGTTACTCGTGGACCCAGACCGGGATGCCGAGCGGCATGATGTTGTTGTCCCAGATCCAGTCCATTGCTGCTGGGGACACCCGAACGCAGCCGTGCGAGGCCGGGTAGTCGGGCACACTGCTGAGACCGTGGACCGCAGTACCGCCGCTGAAGTACTTCGGGCGATAGATCTGGCCGAGGTCACCCGCCCACCAGCCGACCGGGCGCTCGCGGTAGGTCTTGAACAGACCGTCGGGCGTGATCGCGACGCCGGCCTGGAGCTGCCCGGGATGATTCTGATCGGGTTCGGAGTAGGCCTTGCCCGATGCGGTGGACGTGTTCACGACCCACTGGGTCTTACCGTCGACGACGACGAACAGCAACTGCTTGCCCTTGTCGACCTCGATCAAGGTACCGGTGTTCGTTGTGCCGTGGGCCTTGAGCGTGTAGTTCGACAGATACGCAGCGGTTGCGGTGTCGACGCGAGACGTCGTGGGCAGACCGATGTACTTCTGGAACGCCATCACCGCTTGTGATGTGGTGGTGCCCCACTGACCGTTGGCACCCGAGTTCCAGAACCCGAGCTGCATCAGGCGCAGCTGAACAGCGGCGAGGTTCGGCCCACCCCTGGTGCCGACGGCGACGAGCGGCGCGTCCATCGGGCCGACTTCTTCGACGTTCGAGGGAATAGGGGCGAGCGTCGTGGTCGGGGCCGGGGCAGCGGTGGTGGTCGGCGCTTCGGTCACCGGCGGGGGCGCCGTCGTCGTGCTCGGCGCTGCCGTTGTTTCCGGGGCTGCGGTCGTCGGCGCGGCGTGGGTGGGTGCAGTCGCAGATGTGGGGTCGCCCGCAGTGGTGAGCCCTGGCTGCGTCGCAGGTGCGCTGGTCACACTGCCGACCGGCGTGATCACGACGGTGTCGGGCGCCTTGGCCTGCACCTGGCTCTGACCCGTCTGGCAGCCAGTGAGCGCGAGGCCGACGAGGACCAGGCCCGCCGCAGCGGTGCCGATTCTTTGGTACCCGATTCTGTGGTGCCCGAGCGTGTATCGACCGAGCGTGTCGTGCCCAAGTCCAAGTTGTTGGTTGATTGACCGCTTCATGATGATGCGCGAACTCTTCTGTTGAGGCCACCCGCCCGAAAAACCCTTGCGGCCTCACAATACCCCGGGAGCTTTCGCGGAATGGGTCACTCGACAGGCGGCACACCGACTTTCGCGTAACTTTTCGTACAACGAATTCGTCACATTCGACTGGGTGTCCGCGCGCGCTTCGACCCACGGCGAAGTCACCCCAGGTAGGTGGGCAATTCACACCAGATCGTCAACGCGTACTTCACTCCCGAGAGCAATTGATTGGTCTGATGTGGATGCGTGACGAGTGACGGCCAGGCCAGCAGCATGCCCACGGCGAGTGCGGAGTTGTCGAAACCCTGCAACGGGAATTCGAGTTCGCCGCCGACGTATCCGTCATTGAGCTTGATCGAAGCCGAGACCTGAGCAACGTCGTGATGGATGCGCAAGCTCTCCTGCTCGCCGATCGCGTACCGGATCACGAACACGTCGCGTAGTCCGTGGTAATCGATGTATGGCCAGGCCTGACGCAGTTGCGGCCACAACCGGGTGCCGATGTCATCCTGCACCTGCTCGAACAGGCGCGGGCTGATCAGGGCCAGCGAAACCTCGTGACCTGGCACGGGATCATCCGGCTGGGGCTCAAAGGCACCGATCGCCTCTGCGGCGCGGATCACCGCTGCACAGAACTGCGGTGTCCAGAACGATGTGGTGTAGAGGTCCGGCGCCACCGCCGTGAAAGGCTCGTTGTCGTCCTCGTAATCGATGTACCCGAGCACGCGTTGCAGGTCATCGATCTCGTTCACGAGTGAGATCGTTGCAGGTCGACCGGCAATACCCACGGTTCCCGGGCGATGCTGGCCCGGTCGAAGCGCTCGATCAACTGCGCGATGCTGACGCCCTCCTCGTCCGGAGCGACCAGGCCGACGCTGACTGCGATCAGGTTGAGTGCACTCGCGGGCTCGATGCCGCGTTCGGCGAGTTGGCCGAGGGTGACTGCGCCGTGGCGTTTGGCCAACCGGACGCCATCGCTGCCGAGCACCAGCGGGACATGCATGTATGTCGGAGTCGGCAGTCCGAGCAGGCGTTGCAGCAGGACTTGGCGAGGCGTCGACGACAGCAGGTCGGCCGCGCGGACAACCTCGCCGACGCCCTGAGAGGCATCATCGACGACCACCGCGAGGTTGTACGCCGGAACGCCGTCGTTACGGCGCAGCACGACGTCGTCCACGACGCCTTCGACCTCACCACGCAGTTCGTCGATCACCCGAACGACGACGTCGTCAGCGCGCAGACGAATCGCCGGGCGGCGGCCGCCGGCTCGCAGCGATGCGATCTCGGTCGCACGAAGCCGGCGACATGTTCCCGGATACGCGCCATCGGCGAGCAGTGGTGCGTCCTGCTGCGGGGCACTGATCGCGTCGCGGATCTCGCGCCGGGTGCAGAAGCATTCATAGGTTCGGCCGAGGTCGGTCAACTGTTGGATCGCGGCGTCGTACATCGGGAATCGGTCGCTCTGCCGGACGACTTCTCCGTCCCATTCGATGCCGATCGCGGCCAAGTCACGCAGCTGTTCCGCCTCGTGTCGACGTGACGACGTGACCCGGTCGAGGTCCTCCATCCGCACGATGAAGCCCCGGCCGCGTGAACGTGCCGACAGCCAGGCAATCACTGCCGTGCGCAGGTTGCCGAGGTGCAGTTCACCGGTCGGTGATGGGGCAAACCTGCCGACCGGCGA
Organism: Actinomycetota bacterium; assembly: GCA_043747765.1. GTDB lineage: Bacteria > Actinomycetota > Acidimicrobiia > Acidimicrobiales > Ilumatobacteraceae > WLMZ01. The sequence continues at coordinate 709 of JAYTOM010000140.1, read as the reverse complement.
GACCATCGCACCAGTATGGGTGGCATAGGCTGCTCTTCCGGCCAGGCCTCCCACGATCATGTGGCTCGAACAAGGGCGTTTGATGAAGTGTCCAACGTGTAACTCCGAACTCGCCACTGGCCAGAAGTTCTGTCACGCGTGCGGCACGAACGTTGCCGCACTGACGCTGCCAGTTCCACCCGCCGGGCCGCTGGGGCTCGCGCTGCCGGTGGCTCCGGTGATCACCGCCCCCATCGCCACGGCCCCCATCATCCCGGCCCCAGTCGCCCCGATCACCACACTGATCGAGCCTCAGCGTGATTTGTTCGCGATCGTCGAACAGACAATTGCCGTGCCAGCTCCGGTCGACCCCCCGGACACCGACGACGTCCCTCAATGGGTCAACAACTGGGCCCAGCCACATGACCAGAACCAGTTCGACCAGAACCAGTTCGACCAGACCCGCTTCGACCAGACCCGCTTCGACGAAACGCAACAGCATCACATCCAGGCACCACCGCAGGAGAGCCGATTGGTGCTCGGATCATCGACCGCCGCCGTTCCCTACCCGGCCGGCTATGCACCGGATGCGGTCGGTATCCCGGGTCGCGGCTCAAGGGTGCTCGCGATCGTCGCCGGTGTTGCCGGTGTCGCCGCGATCATCGGCACCTTCGTTCCGATGCTGACCGTCACCACCGACGCCCCCATTCCCGAGGCCGGCAACTACAGG
>JAYTOM010000139.1:0-7524 GCA_043747765.1 Actinomycetota bacterium | reverse complement strand
CGAAATGATCGGCGATCTGCTCGGCAGAGTGGGTGGAGACGAAGCGGCCGCACACGCTCGGTACCGTATCGCACAGGCGTCGCCGGTAGATTTCTGATGGACCGTCAGATCCCGACACGACGAACCAAACCATCTTCAGGAGCGTCCGATGACCGAACTCGACTTCAAGCCCTTCGATGCCGACAACCACTATTACGAGGCAACCGATGCCTTCACTCGCTACATCGATCCGAAGATGGCCCGGCGTTGCATGCAGTGGGTCGAACTCGGTGGCAAGCAGCGCCTCCTCGTCGGCGGCAAAGTCAACAGTTTCATCCCGAATCCCACGTTTGATCCGGTGTCGAAGCCGGGCGCGCTCGACGCGTACTTCCGTGGCAAAGTCGCCGGCGGCGACCTGCGCACGATGTTCGGCGAGTTGGACGCGATCAGCCCCGCATATCGCGATCGCGACTCGCGCCTGGCCCTGATGCGCCAGCAGAAGCTGGATGCCGCATTCTTCTTCCCGACCCTCGGTGTCGGCATGGAAGAGTCACTCCGCCACGACATCCCTGCGTTGCTTGCAGCGTTCACGGCATTCAACCGCTGGATGGAACAAGACTGGGGATTTGCCTACAGGGACGCCATCTACGCCGCTCCGTACATCACCCTCGCCGACCCGCAGTGGGCCCTGTCGGAGCTGGAGTGGGCGATCAGCAAGGGTGTTCGGATCGTGGTCATGCGGACCGCACCCGTCATCGCCCCCGGTGGCCAGACTCGCTCCCCCGGCGATCCGGTGTTCGACCCGTTCTGGGCGTGCGCTGCCGAGGCCGGTGTCGTCGTTGCCTTCCACTCAGGCGATGCCGGCTACGGCAAGTACCTCGACGACTGGGAACCAAGTGGCGATTTCCAGGCCTTCGCCTTCTCCGCGCTGCGGGGCATGACCAGCGACCGTGCGCCGTTCGACATGTTCGCCGTACTGGTCTGTCACGGTGTCTTCAGCCGCCATCCGTCCCTGCGTTGTGCCAGCATCGAGGCCGGCAGCGAGTGGGTCAAGCCATTGCTGAAGAAGTTCAAGAAGGCCTTCGCGCAAAGTCCCACGGCGTTCTCCAGCGATCCCGTCGAACAGTTCCGCGATCATGTCTGGGTCGCTCCCTTCTACGAAGACGACATCCGCGGGTTGGCGGACGCGATTGGTACCGATCGCGTCTTGTTCGGCAGCGATTATCCGCACGCCGAGGGCCTGGCCGTTCCGAACAGTTTCGTCGACGATCTGCACGGTTTCACCGACGCCGAGATCAAGGCCATCATGCGCGACAACGCCTACGAACTGATCGGTACTGCTCACTGATCAGTTGACCGCTGCTCGCGTCCGCACACCCGAGAACAGGTCGCGACCGTGACGAAAGGTTGTTGCAAGGTCGCGGTGATCGGGCCGATGTCCCCCCTGAAGCAGTCGAACAGGGGTGGCACGAGATGGACCAAGGCACTCGAAGAGCGACCGAGAGAACGAACCAGGCGTGCACGCCGGAGGCGCGTGCCACCTCTTCCTGCAGGCGTGACAATGGCTTTTCGTTGGTCGAGGTGCTCGTCAGCATCGTGCTCCTGGGCGCGGCAGGGGTTGTCATCCTCGGTGCTGTCGGAGCCTCCGCCCAAGGCGCGACCACTCAAGGCCACCAGCAGGCCGACTCCCAAGCCGTGATCGCCGCCGGCAGCGAAGTTCTGATGGGCATCAAGCCGGTGGCGTGCACGTCCGCAGCATCGACCTACTTGCCGCAGAGCACGTGATGGGAGCTGTCGGTTATTTCGGAACAGAGTGGGCCGTCGGCGGAACATTTCTTCCGCCCGCCCCTGGCGCGGCAATTGAGCGTGTGTCTATCACCAGTCGGCGGGATCAAATTGGGAGGATTGATGCGGTTTCATAGGATTGCGCTTGGATCTGTACTGATTTTGGGCTTGGCCCTGGTGCCGGTTGGACTGGGGGGCTCGGCGGGCGCGACCAACCCGAACCTTGGCAAGAGTTCGCATGGGCACATGGACAACGGCAATGCCCTGCCGCATGTCTCCGGCGGTTCGGAAGTGACGTTCGATGAAGAGCGCGCTGCAGCAGCTGACGCCCAGAGCAGCGCCGGATCCGATCTACCACCCGCCGCAACGGTAAGTGCCATTGGCTGCGCGAACCGAGGCTCGATGACGAATCCCCGGGTGAATCAGGACTGCACCGCCCGCCGTCAGGCCGAAGAGCAGGTCGCGGTCAACCCGCTCGACCCGAACAATGTGATCGCCGGGCAGAACGACAGCCGGATCGGCTTCAACCACTGCGGCTTCGACTATTCCCTCGATGGCGGCAAGACGTTCGGCGATGGTATTCCGCCGTCTTCCCAGCACCTCAGTCCCGCCGGTCACACCTATGACGCCGCGAGCGACCCCAATGTCACGTTCAACGGTGCCGGCGTCGCCTGGTACTCGTGCGTGGTGTTCGACATCAACACGAACGCGAGCGGCATCTTCGCCGTGCCGTCAACCGTCGGCTTGAAAGGGTCCGCTTACCGCAACATTCCGGCGGGTCCATCGAATTTCGTCGTGGCCGAGACCAACGATGGTCACACTTTCTATGACAAGCAGTTCATGGCCGGAGATCCGGGCGGGACGTCGGTTTACATCACGTTCACCAAGTTCGTGTCCGACCAGAAGTGCTCCACCGGCAATAACCCGGGTGCCTACTGTAGTTCCGAGATGTTCTACTCAAAGTGGGACAAGTCCGCGAATGCGGGCGCAGGAGCGTGGTCCCCGATTGCCAACGTCAGCGGCGACTCCTCGCTGTGTAGCGGATGGAACACCTTCGACAAGAAAGCGTCACCGACGGCGTGCAACTTCAACCAAGGCTCGATGCCAGTGGTCAGTCCAGACTGGAGCGTCTTCGTCGTGTGGAACAACAACAACACGCCGACGGCTCTGAACCAGACGTTGGGTCGCCGGATCAACACCGACGGCACGATGAGCCCCGTGGTGAAGGTCGGCCAAGACGACGAGACCAATATTGCGCTGTGCGACTTCGGTCGTGGGCCGGAAGAGTGCGTCAAGTCGCTCAATGTTCGTACGAACGACTTCCCGGCAATCGCCATCGACCCGACGAATCCCAACCATCTCGTCGCGGTCTGGCAGGACAGCCGTCATTCAGCACCTGGCGCGGGCACATATGGTGTCGTCGTCTCCGACAGCGCGAACGGCGGCGTGACATGGTCCGACTCCGCGGGTGGGGGCACCGTGCTCGACGGTGCGGCCGGTGAGGCTCTGTTCGAGCCGTCCGTGGCGATCACCGGGACAGGGACCACAGCAGTCAGCTTCTACCGGGCCAACCTGCACACCGGGGTGCGTGTGGGCGGAGGTACATTCGGATACGGGATGCGAAGCCGCCACTCCGGTCTGTCCTTCGGCACTTATTTGGGCCTCAGCGACGGCCAGACGTACCCGGGCCCACAGGCGAATGCCAGCCAGAACGGGTTCCTCGGCGATTACTCCAGCATCGCCGCTCCCACGACGTCTGGTTCGAACGTGGTCCACGCTGTCTGGTCGGACACCCGCAACGCCAGCTCCGCCGGTCCAGACGAGGACGTCTTTATGAGGACGACGGTCGCACCCTGACCCCCACCTGAGACGAGTCGCTTCGATGAATTGCTGCGGACGATGATCGTCCGCAGCAGTTGGTCGAGGCCCAGGTCACGGTCCGCGAGTCGGAATCGGGAGATTTGAACTCCCCGAGCTCAGGTCTTCCGGTGCCATATCGCCACGCCCGCTCCAGATCGCCGATGACCTGGAGCCCAGATCGGTGTGTGCTTGTGTCGAGGCGCTCGGGCGTTCGGGGCGGCGCGCGATGAATGTTCTGCGCTCATCGCAGTCCGTCGGTCGATCTCGCCGCACATCTCGCTCAGGTGAATCTCCGACTTGTATGTGATGGCGATCGTGACGTTCGCGGGTCGCCGAATGGCAACAATGTTTCGTGTTCGGTGCCGTCGGGCGACTCCGTGACGCAATGGCCCGGCGAGATCTGGCGAGGTCCTTCTTCGGCGGCCTCGCGAACGTGGCGAGGCTGGCGATGGCGAAGCGACAAAGAAGCTGGCGTGTGCAGGAACACTGCGGCTGCGAGCATCAACCGCACGTCCGGAGGGAATTCGCCGGGCGACCCGGCGACCGTTTCCTGTTGGACATGGATCCTCCTATACGAAGTGTCAGTCCAACGTGAGAATGCTCTGACTCCTGATGATGGTCGCTACCCGAATGGTTCGGGAGTGTCGACTCAAGGAGATGGTGGGCGGTGCCGATAGAAGAGGCATGTGGGCGACAGGCGCGGAAAAGGGGAATCGGGCCGGGGTACGGCGCGGTAGCGCGGAAGCGGGTGTCGATCACGGCTTTTCGTTGGTTGAGGTGGTTATTTCGATTGCCTTGTTGGGTTTGGGGACCGTGGCGACGTTGGGTGCGATGGTGGCGTCTGTGGATGCGTCAGCCGAGCAGCGCGATCTGGCGAACGCTCAGACCTGGTTGCAAGGCGCCGCAGACTATTTGCAGGGTCAGCCGCGCCAGGATTGTGACAACGTGAACGGGGTGGCGGGTGAGGCCGAGGCCCGGATCCGCGGGATCTATCAGGGTGATGTGCAGACAGTGTCGAACCCTGCGGGGTGGCCCGCTGGTGAGATCACCGTCCTGCAGCCGGTGTTGTTCTGGGACGGCGACCAGTATCAGAGCAAATGCCACGATAATGACGGCATCAATTTGCAGTTAGTGACGTTGCAGGTGAAGTCGCCGAACGGAAAGCTTGTGCGCACGTTGCAGGTGATTCGCGGTGCTTGAGACGAGAGCGGCTCGAGGTCGTCGGGCCGTCGACGCCGGGTTCTCTCTGATCGAGTTGTTGATCGCTGTCGCGGTGACCGGTGTGCTCTGCTCGGCGATCTCTGGAGGCATCATCGTGGTGCTCCGCAACATGGACACGACCAGCGCGCGGATCGCTGACGCACAGGACGCGCAGAACCTGGTCACATGGCTCCCCGTGGATGTGTCATCGGCCCCGGCCGCGAACGTGTCGACCGACCCGTCGCTGCCGTCTGGCTGCGCGAGCGTTTCGCCGGGAACCAACATTCTGTTGCTCAGCTGGACCGAGACAGTGAACAGCTCGACAACAACGTTCGTGGCTGACTATCGCGCTGTGCCTGACCCGGGCGGAACCGGAATCACACTGCAACGGTTCACGTGCACGGGTACGGCCACGCTCGGTGCGGCGTTCTCGCTGAATGTCTCGAACACGCTGGCTGTACTGCCGAGCGGGTGGGCGCCAGGCCAAGCTCCTGTCGCGGTCTCGGTCACCGGGATCATCGTCACCGTGACCCTGACCCAAAAGGACGGCCATATTGCCCGGGTCGACTCTGCACAGAAAAATCCAGCAGCGACCCTGCCCCCCGTTCCGACAGCAACAGCGAAGCCCGCGTCGACAACAACAACCTGTGTGGTCTCGTCGGCGACGACGTCGCCGGCTGCGACGTCCACGCACTCCACACCGCCGAACCAGCTGCAATCCGATGTGACGGTGACGATCGTGTGGTCAGGGCCATGTCAGTTGCTGCAACTGCAATACGACACCGGCGGCTCGCAGGGTCTGTTCTATCAGAACTTCACGACGACCTCGCCGCACACTGTGACGTTACGCGGCTTCAAAACGGGGGGCACCGAAATCTGGTCTTCCGGGACGCACACCCTGTACGTCATCGATAACAACAAGATCGTGCTTGCGAGTACGACACTGACGGTGAGCTGATGGACAAACCACCCGTACACGCCCGACCGGCCAGCGACCGCGGCGCGATGCTGCCATTGGCAATGGTGTTCACGATCATCCTCGGCGCAGTCGTGGCCGGTATCGCCTCGTTCGCTGCCGCAGGACTCCGCCACGTCAGAGTTGTCCAAGACCGCGCCGATCGTCTCGCCGCGGCCGACGGCGGCATGCGCTACATGATCGAAAAATTGAAACTCCGACAAACCCTGTGCGCGACCGCTGCAGCAACCAACGGGTACACGATCGTCGTGCCGCCCTCGATCAACGCAGCGACGATCCGAGTGACCTGCGACCGTATCGGCACGCTGATCAGCGACATCCAAAGCTGGGCGCTCGTGGTCACCGGCCAAGGGGTCCCCAACGGCTCACCGATCTTCGAAACACAAGGCGGGAACGGGCTCACAAAAACCTTTGGCGGGCCCGTGTTCATGTCCGACCCGGCCCGACTCAACGTCGGCGCCCCTGCTGAAATCAAAGATGGCGACCTCTGGTACACCGGCACAACCTGCCCCTTCCCCTCCACCCCGCCAACAATCCCCAACTTGACCTTCACGCCACCATTCCTGCGCGGCCCACTGTGCACACTCAAAACATGGGATCAGCTGTTCACCGCGCCGACCCTGCCACCGATGCCGAGCGCGATCAACCCTGCGCCCGTCACAACACCGAACGGATGCACGGTGTTCTTCCCCGGCAAATACACCACGCCCCCGGCATTCGGCTCTCAAAACTATCTCGTCGCCGGCGACTACTACTTCGAAGACGTCTACCTCGACATCACCAGCACCGTCATCGGCGGGTTCGCCGACGGGACCAACGGAGACGGCCAGTTCCTGACCGCGACCCAATGCGACAACGCCGCCTCCCTCTACCCCGGAACCGGATCCGGGGCAACAATCATCCTCGGCGGGACCAGCAAGATCTACGTTGACACCAAAGGCGGCCTCGAGATCCTGCGCCGCCGACAAGGTACCAAAGTTGTCAGCGTCCAAGCCGTCGACCCAGCTAACGCCTCCGGCGGATACAAAGCCAGCAGCATCGACTACGCCAGCGGACAAAACATCTACGAGTCCAAACCCGGTAACAACTCCGACGTCGCCACGCACGGACTGTGGTGGACACCGCGCGGCTCGGTCGTACTCGGCAACGTCACCAACACCGCCAACGGACAATTCCTCGGCGGACTCGTCGGCGCATACGTCAAAGTCCAAGCCTCGGCCTCAGTCAACGCCCTCAACATCCGCGTCGAAACCAGCCCTGCCACCGCCAGATGGCTCCTCATCTCCACCGCAACCAAAAACGGGGCCAGCACAGCCATCCGCGCCGTGGTCGAATACCAACCCGACACGGCATTTCTTGCCATCAACTCATGGCGCGTCAGCTAATGCTCTAGCCTGAGCACTGACAGTGCACGTCCATCACGTGTGGGGTGCGGTGAGTTTTCCTGGTGGGATTGACGCAACCGGTGCCGGTCCGCCGATGCACGGATGAAGAATTTCTGATCTAGACGACGAACTCCTTGAACAGCTCAGCGATCGTGCCGACCATTGTCGGCCACTGGCAATCCGTTGTCGATGATGAGTCGGTCGCGATCCGTTGCGTCGGGGGCCCACCCTGTTGGTACACGTCTTCGACGTGTCATCACACCGACAAACCAGGATGGAAGACTTTCCAGCTGATATTCAGCTTGAGCGCACGTCGAGCTCGTGCATGATCTGGGTGAG
>JAYTOM010000138.1:0-5081 GCA_043747765.1 Actinomycetota bacterium | reverse complement strand
TGATTGCCCGTTAGTCAGCCGTGAGTCCATCGTCAAACCGCCCTTGATCCACGGGGATTTCAGCGAGAGTCGGAGCCACCCGACGCCCGGCCGGCCCGGCGGCGCAGTTCGTCCGGAATTCGGCTCAGCTGATCACGTCCACGCGCCGACAGCTCGCGCTCGAGAATGACGCCTGCGCCAACCATGGCCACAAACGCGGCAAATGACAGCCATGCACTGATCTGCAGAGCCCCGATGACCAGGGCGAGAGCGACGATGAGCGCGACGATCGACCAAACGAGGCGACGACCGGAGGCACCTCGATGGCTGCGCGTGTTGATTTTGAGCGCGAAGGACGGATCTGATTGCAACTGCTCTTCGATTTGCCGAAGGATCCGTTGTTCCTCTTCGGAGAGCGGCATCAGAGATCTCCTTGCGGGACCGACCCACGAACGTGGGCACGTCGGTAGCTTCTCACGTTACGGCTGATCTGACAACGCGCACTCTCGAGCACGTGTTTCCTGATCGAATCAGGCTGATCCAGGGCCTCGTCACGTTTTGTTCGGGCCCCATTGCTGAGCACCTCGACGGATAAGGCGCAACCCACCTCCGGAAACCGTGCTCGCCGGCCCGATCGCACCGTTGCCGAAGCGCTCGCGGATCGCGTCGATTGCCACCGTCGCCTCGGTCCAGTCCGTCGCCGACGGCTGACCAGGGCCGACGCGAGCGAGATCGCCTCGGTTCGTGTCGTCGAACAGATCGTCGAGGCTGAGCTGTTCGTTGGGCTCAGCGAAGTTGCTGGCGTGAACGCCGAGCAGCCGCACCCCTGGACTCGGGTCCACATTTTCGAGCAGGGGACCAACGGCGCCGAGGATCGCTGCCGACGTCGCGATGGCGGAGGGCAGCGTGGTCGAACGGGTGATCGTCACGAAACCGGCGAAACGCACCTTCAGGGTCAGGGTTCGCGCACCCGTGGAGGCGCCACGCAGACGCGTCGCAACCGCATCGCTGAGTCGAACCAACTCGGTTCGCAACTCGCCGAGTTCATCCAGATCGCGAGCAAATGTCTCCTCGTGTCCGATCGATTTTGCCTCGCGTCTGGGCTCGACGGGCCGGTCGTCGTCGGCCATCGACAGCGCGTACAGGTGGCGTCCGGTCCCCTTCCCGAGGGCGGAGACGAGGGCCCTTTCGCCGAGAGCAGCCAGATCCCCGACGGTCTTCACGCCAAGGTGCTGCAATCGTTCGAGAGTCGCCGGACCCACTCCCCACAGTTTCTGAACCGCCAGCGGATGCAGGAATTCCAACTCGTGGCCGAGCCGCACCTCGAAGACCCCAACACCCGGCACCACTCCGCTCGGTAACGCTTTCGGCTTGGCGGCGACCGACGCCAACTTGGCGAGGAACTTGTTCGCGGCGACTCCGACGGAGCAGGACAGATCGAGCGACTCCGAAATCCGGTTGCGGAGGTGTTGACCGATGACAGCGCCATCGCCGAGCAAACGGAGGCTGCCGGTCACATCGAGAAACGCTTCATCGAGGGCGAGTGGCTCGACGAGCGGCGTTGCTTCGTGGAAGATCTCGTGGACGTCACGGCTGACTGACGAGTACAGATCATGGTCGCCGCTCAAGAAGACGGCATCGGGACACAGTCGTCGGGCGATCGCGCCGGGCATCGCCGAGTACACCCCGTAACGGCGGGCTTCGTATGATGCCGCCGCAACAACACCCCGGGGTCCCTGTCCTCCGACAACAACAGGCTTCCCGCGGAGTTCGGGCCTGCGTCGCAACTCGACAGAGACGAAGAATGCATCCATGTCGACGTGCAGGATCGTCCGCACCGGGGTCGTCACCCTGACCTCACCCTTGTCGAGTTGTCGAGTTGTCGAGTTGTCGAGCTGTCGAGGTGTCGCGGGGCTCATGGCGACCGCTGCTCGATCCGCGCTGTCGCCCGATCCGCTCCGTAGACCACGAAGTCGAACGACTCGGTCTTTTGCATCCCACCGGCCATCCAGGCCAGGATCGGAATGCGCACCCACGGTGCCGAATCGACGAGGAGAGCCGCCACGTCGTCGAGTTCGACGAACAGCGCCTGCTCGACGATCCTGTCGGGGTCGTTCAGAACGATCTGACCGTGGGCGGTCGTTGCGAACCAGGATTCGACGGTCATCTGCCAGCCCATGTCCGGAGCGTGGACTGTGACGGTGTAGTGGCATTCCTCCCATTTCGGGACGTGCAAACCCGTTTCCTCGTGGACTTCGCGAGAGATCCCTCTCGTCACCGATTCGCCTTCGTCGATCACGCCACCCGGAGGCGTCCATTCGAGCGTGCCCTGCCGTCGACGATTCGCAGCGAGTAGGAGTTGGTTGTCGATGACAACAAGCCCACCGCCGACCCGGAACGAACGCATCTCGTCAGTCTCGCAGCTCAACCGCCGTGGTGGCGACGCTCTCGGCGCCCGCTGCGGTCTTTGACCCACAGTTTGATCACCATCACGAACGCTTCCTGGACGATGCCCTGGGACATCTTCGAAACCCCGTGGGTGCGGTCACGGAACGTGATCGGGATCTCGACGATCTTGCCCCCGGCGCGGACCAGGCGGTGCGTCATTTCGACCTGAAACCCGTACCCCTCGGTCGCGACGGACTCGAAGTCCATCGGGCCGACGAGCGCCGACGACCGGTAGGCACGAAATCCTGCTGTGGCATCGTTCACTGCCAGTCCGAGCACCCCCGCCACGTAGCGGTTTCCCCAACGCGACAGCCGCCGCCGGCGAGGGGGCCAATTCTCCGTGATGCCACCCGGGACGTAGCGACTGCCGAGAGCGAGGTCGACACCATGTTCGACAGCCGACACCAGCGACGGGATCATCGCCGGGTCGTGCGAAAGGTCGGCGTCGATCTGGATGCAGATCTCTGCTCCACCATCGATGGCCAACCGCATACCGGCGCGATATGCACCGCCCAGCCCACTCTTGGCAGAGCGCCGGAGAATCTGCAGATCACCGATTTCGTCGGTCAGGCCGGCGACCAGTTCTGCAGTGCCGTCCGGGCTGTTGTCGTCCACGACGAGGATGCCGACGTCCGGGGCGTGCTTGCGAATCGCTCGCACCAGGGCTTCGATGTTGTCGACCTCGTTATAGGTCGGAACGATGGCCACGGCGCGCACAGACGTCAGTTTAGGCCTGTCCGCCGACCACAGCCCCTACGATGAACCGGTGCCCGACGAAGCCGGCGAGACCCATGCAGATCGACCGATGTCCGCCCTTCCGTCTCCCAGAGCACGGGCCGCCGCCTTCATCGCGATCCTGCTCGGCGGCCTGGCCGGAGGGCTGATCGGCTACAGCTTGGTCCGCGTCCAATGCAGCGGCGGGTGCGCCACCCAGCGCGGTCTCGGGGCCTTCGTCGGCGCGGTGCTCGCGGCAATCGGGATGAGCATCGTCGCTGTCCTCGTACTCCGTGCCGTCGGCGAATGGAAGACGATCGAGGACCGTCGGCAGGCTGAGGGAACCGGTCGCAGGTCCTGATGTCGACCTCTCCCACCGATGCGCTGGCCGCCGAGTTGTCGGCAATCGCCAACAACCTCGCCGTGCGAGCAGGTGCGCTGATCAGCGAGGCACGACAGACCGGCACGGGGCTGGTCGACACCAAGAGCACGGCAACCGACATGGTCACCGAATTCGATCGCGCATCCGAACGGTTGATCGTCGATGCAATCCGAGCAGCCCGTTCGGGTGACGCTATTATCGGCGAGGAGGGCACCGCCGATCCGGGCGACAGCGGAGTGAGTTGGTTGATCGACCCGATCGATGGCACCACCAACTTCTTCTACGGCCTGCCCGGCTACGCCGTTTCCATAGCGGCCGCCGACGCCGATGGAACGCTGGCCGGCGCGGTCTACATACCTGCCACGAACGAACTGTTCGCCGCCGTTCGCGGCCGAGGCGCGACCATGAACGGCCGACCGATCCACTGCTCCACCACCGCCGACGTCAGTACGGCCCTGGTAGCAACGGGGTTCAGTTATCACCCGGAACGTCGGCGGGTGCAGATGCGCCGACTGCAACACGTCATCGGTGAAATTCGCGACATCCGCCGCCTCGGAGCCGCCGCCCCCGATCTTTGCTACGTAGCGGCCGGACGCGTCGATGCCTACTTCGAGGAACATCTCGGACCGTGGGACCTGGCGGCCGGCGAACTGATCGCGCGTGAAGCCGGATGCGTCAGCGGTGACTTCGCCGGCGGCCCCGTTCGGCCGGCTCAGGTACTGGTCGCCAACCCCGACATCTTCGGACCGTTGCGCACCCTGATCAACGCCGCTGACGCAGCGGAGCAGGCAGCTCACCCGGCCGCAGACGTCCAGACCTGAGCCGGGCCCTATGCTGCTGGCGTGGGTACACGCATCCTGACAGTCGAAGACGACGAGCGCATCCGCACGGCAGTGAAATTGGCGCTCGAGGACGAAGGCTGGACGGTCGATGAGGCGGGCAGCGGCGAGGAAGCAATCGAGTTGTTCCACCGCGCCCAGCCGGACGTCGTGCTGATCGACATCATGCTGCCCGGAATCGACGGTTTCGAGTTGTGTCGCCATCTTCGCAAGACCAGCGATCTACCGATCGTGATGGTCACGGCACGCGCTGACACACATGACATCGTGGCCGGCCTCGAGGCTGGCGCCGACGATTACCTGACCAAACCGTTCGCTCCGAAAGAGCTCTCAGCCCGGATTCGCGCCCTCTTGCGCAGGATCCGGCCGATGGGCCCAGGCCACACCAAGCTCGTCTTCGGCGACCTGGAAATCATCCCGGACGAGGGCAAGGTCCTTCGCGCCGGGGTCGAGCTGCACTTGACCAAGACAGAATTCCGACTCCTCGTAGAGCTCGGCCAGAACCCGGGTCGTGTCTTCAGTCGCGAATCGTTGCTCGACAAGGTCTGGGGTTACGACTACTTCGGTGACGGTCGCCTCGTCGATGTGCACATCCGTCGGCTGCGCACCAAGGTCGAGGCTGACGCAGCGAATCCACGTCACGTTGTCACTGTTCGAGGGTTGGGTTACCGACTCCAGTCGTGACTGAGACGCGCGATCACGGATCAATCGAGGCAGAG
>JAYTOM010000137.1:0-4027 GCA_043747765.1 Actinomycetota bacterium | reverse complement strand
CTGAATCGTCGGGCTCTGATGACCGCTCTCGATGTCCAACTCGCGTCGCGCCGGCCGACCTCGTTGATCTTTCTCGACCTCGACGGGTTCAAACAGATCAACGATGTCCGCGGACATCAAGCAGGCGACGAACTCTTGCGCATCTGCGCGACGCGTCTGAAGTCCATCGTGCGTGAAGGTGATCTTGTCGCGCGGCTCGGCGGCGACGAGTTCGTCGTCATCTCCTCGACCAGTCACGCGGACGCTGTTGCTCGTCGGATCCTTCACGAAGTGAACGCACCGATGTCGCCCACGTCGACGAGACCAAGGTCCTCCAACGCTCAGACGACTTGCTCCGCCTGGCCGACGAAGCAATGTACGAAGCGGAACGGCGCGGCAAACAACAGATCTTCACCATCCGCTGAGATCGGGCTACGAACCAGTCTGAGCCAGCGCGGGACCAACGAAATATCCATGTTGGTACCCCTGTTGAACTTCCGTCCTCAGACATCGACGAGGAATAAACGTCCGAGCGCGGACGCAGCGTGGAGACCCATAGCGGTCCCGCTTTGGTGGCGTCATCGACGTGGGCGTGTTGCAGGCGGGAGCGTGGTTCAGCGCGTACTCGTTCCAGGCCAACGGGCGGGAGCTGGTCCTGCGAGTCGGGCGCCACCGCGAGGACTTCGACAAGGAACTCGCGGCGACCACCTGGCGTGTTCCCGGGTTGCCCGTCCCGGAGGTGTTTGAGCTGGGCGAAGCCTTCTATAGCCACTACATCGTCTCGCAGCGTCACTCCGGCACGAAGCTCGCCGACCTGGACCCGTTTCGTGTGCCGGCTGCCATCGAAGGTCTCTTCGAGGTGCTCGCTGCGATACGTCACGTCAGCTTGTCCGGCGAGGGCTACGGCATCTGGCTCGCACCTGGCTGCAACGCGCCTTCGGCGACATGGGCGGACTACCTGTGCGCGGTGGCCGAGCGAGACCCTGTCCGCCAGTGATGGGACCACCTCGGGTCCGCCAGTTCGGTGCTGTCACGGGTGAATATCGCCGCTTCCTGTTGACAGACCGAGAGGCGGCGATGGCATTCCGGGAGGTTCCGATGTTCGAGGTTCGAGAAGTGTTGCGGTTGTGGTTGGGGGGTGAAGGGCTGCGGGCGGTGGCCCGGCTGAGCCGGGTGGACCGCAAGACCGTGCGCCGCTATGTCGACGCCGCGATCGAGGTCGGCGTCACCGTCGATGGCGGTGTCGAGCAGCTCACCGATGAGGTGTTGGGCCGGGTGGTGGAGATCGTTCGCCCGCATCGCACGGACGGTCATGGTGAGGCGTGGGCGACGTTGGTTGCCCGACGTGACAAGGTCGCCGAGTGGGTGACCGCCGGGGTGGCCGGGGTGAAGATCTGCGAGCTCCTCGCCCGCGACGGCGTGGTGGTGCCGGAGCGCACGGTTCAGCGGTTCATCGCCGCCGAGTTCGGTCCGCGCCGCGGGCAGGGCTCGACGGTGCGGGTCGCGGATGGCGAACCGGGTCAGGAGTTGCAGGTCGATTTCGGGCGGCTCGGTCTGTTGCACGATCCCGGGTCGGGCAAGCGGCGGGTGCGTCACGCGTTGATCTTCACGGCGGTGTTCTCGCGGCACATGTTTGTGTGGTTGTCGTTCACGCAGACCACCGACGCGGTGATCGCCGGGTGTGAGGCGGCGTGGCGGTTCTTCGACGGCGTGTTCAAGGTGTTGATCCCGGACAACCTGACACCTGTGGTGACGAAGGCTGATCCGTTGGAGCCGAGGTTGAACGAGGCGTTCGTCGAGTATGCGCAGTCACGCGGGTTCGTGATCGACCCGGCCCGTGTTCGAACACCGACGGACAAGCCACGCGTGGAGCGGATGGTGCAGTTCGTGCGGTCATCGTTGTGGAGCGGTGAGACGTTCACCGATCTCGCCGACGCCCAAGCGAAGGCGACAGCGTGGTGCGCCGGGCGGGCGGGAATGCGGGTGCATGGCACGACCCAGTGCCGCCCGCTCGAACACTTTCGCCTCGAGGAGCAGCCGTTGTTGTTACCGGCCCCGACCGAGCACTACGACGTGCCGATCTACGCGACATGTCGGGTGCATCGCGATCATCACATCGAGATCGCCAAGGCCCTCTACTCGATCCCCGGGAACCTGCTCGGCGCCCGTGTGCAGGTTCGCGCTGACCGCAAGCTCGTCCGCGTGTTCCACCGCTCGCAGTTGATCAAAGTCCACCTGCGTCAGCAGCCCGGACATCGCTCCACCGATCCGGCTGATCTGCCGTCTGAGCAGACCACCTACGCGTTGCGTGACATTGCCCATCGGCAACGCCTCGCCGCCGGTCACGGCGAAGCAATCGGCGATTACGCAACAGTCGTGTTGGACACCCCGTTGCCGTGGACGAAGATGCGACAGGTCTACGCGCTGCTCGGCCTCGTCAAGAAGTGGGGCCCGGACAAAGTCGAGGCCGCCTGCCGGCGGGCGTTGGACGCGGAGGCGATCAGCGTGACGTTGATCGGCCGAATGCTCGACAGGGCAACCGAGAACACCGAGCAGGAACCCGCGCCGGCACCGCCGGCGACAACACGGTTCGCTCGCGACCCAGACGAGTTCACCACCAACGCAGCGAAGGCCCGGAGGTCGGCATGAGCCCGCAACTGACCGTCACCGCGAACCTGAAGGCGTTGTTGCGCAGGGTGAAGTTGGGTCGTTGCCTCGACACATTGCCCGAACGACTCACGCTCGCGCACCAACAGAAGCTGACCCACCACGAGTTCCTCGAGCTGCTCCTCGCCGATGAGGTCACCCGCCGCGACACCCAATCAGCGTTGTTGCGGGCCAAGACCGCCGGACTCGATCCGGCCATGCTGCTGGAGCGTTGGGACGACACCACGAAGATCACCTACGACCGCACGATCTTCAACGAGCTCTGCTCACTCCGCTTCGTTGACGCACCCAACGATGTCGTCATCCTCGGACCGGTCGGGGTCGGCAAGACGTTCCTCGCCACGGCGCTCGGACACATCGCTGTCCGGCGCGGGCGCAGCGTTCACTTCGAACGCGCCGATGTCTTGCTGAAGCGGTTGAAGGCGAGCCGACTGGACAACAGCCACGACGCCGAGGTCCGCAAACTCCTCCGCGTGGACGTGCTCATTCTCGACGACTTCGCGCTGCGGGCGATGGACCAGATCGACACCGCCGAGATCTACGAGATCATCGTCGAACGCCACCGGCGCGCCTCGACCATCCTCACCTCGAACAGGGACCCAGGCGAGATGCTCGCTCAGATGGCAGACCCGCTCCTCGCCCAATCAGCGATCGATCGGCTCCACTCCAACGCCCACGAACTCGTCATCGACGGCGAGTCCTACCGGCGACGCCAACGACCCACCCTTGACACCGAAGCAACCACCGAACCATCATCACCACGCCGACACTGACACCCCCAACCCGGTCCCATCACACTGACGGACGAGTGGTCCCATCAAGCTGGCGGGCGACAGTCGATAAGGGCCGGGGCCGGGGCCGAATGTAACGCAGCACGCGATACATATCGTTACATTCGGCCCCGACCTTCCACACCTGTGGCAGTGACCACTCGATGGTCGGCGAGTCTTCTCGTGGGACTGTCGGCGGTCACAAAACTGACCGGTGGTGGCAACGTTTCTGCCCCCTGACGGTCTCTGGTTCTGCCGTCGATGACGCGTAAACGGGCGTTGAACTACGCTGATGCGCGATTGCGGTAGCGCAGGAGCAGGCATCCTCCGGAGCGATCGGATTCGGTCAGTTCGAATCGCTGAAGGTTGCCGTGGCCCTCGAACAGGCGGCGTCCATCGCCGGCCAGGCTTGGCGCGACGACAAGCCGAAGTTCATCGATCAGGTGCTCGCGGAGCAGTGTCTGGGCAAGCGTCAGGCTGCCGTGGATTCCGATGTCGGCGCCCTTCGTGCGTTTGAGTTGGGCGACGAACGTGAGAGCGGGGTCGGTGATGTGTGTCGTCGCCGACCATTCGTCTTCGAGGGCCGTTGAGGAGAACACCATCTTCGGGGT
>JAYTOM010000136.1:0-3130 GCA_043747765.1 Actinomycetota bacterium | reverse complement strand
CCCGGCGATGATCTACCCGGCGATGATCTGCGATTCGCGGGCCGCAGCAGTGAAGATCCCCTTGCTCATCAACGACGGTTCGGATCGGCGGCGCAGCTCGTAGATCGCGGCTCGACCGGCATGGATCGATGGGTCCTGCGGGGCTGCCCAACCGGCGAAGTCGGCGAGGTGGCACGCAAGGCGCAGGTCACCGTCGGCTGCCGCCGCTTCAGCGCGACGCATCACGACATCGTGTCCACCAGCCATCTCGGCAATTGCCGTCGCCACGTCGGCGTCCCGAGATGGCTTGAGCCGACTCGCGGCCCCATCCCACCAACCACCGAACTGGCGCCAGACGTTATGCACCACGAATTCCGGCTCATCGTAAAGCGGACGCAGATACGGCTTGGCGAGCGTGTCGGCTGGGACCGTGACGGTGTGGATGATCGTGTCCAAGGTCGCCCCACCGTTCATCAACTCGATCACCTGATCGACGAGATTCTCCAGCGCCGAGGCAATGTCATCGAGGACCATCCTGATTCGAGCGCGGCCGGCGATCGGCAGTCCATGCGCCGGCAACAACAGTTCCGGGCCCTGATCGATCATCGTCCGCAGAGCAGCAGCCCACTCGACCGGATACCGCTGGACCTTCTGCGGATTGCCGGCGTTGGGGAAGTTCCAGATGATGAAGTCCCCCGTCATCATCCACCGTTGCTCCGGCATCCATGCCCACAGATGGTCGTCGGTCTCTCCACGAGCGTGATGCAATTCGATCGTCCGGCCGCCGATGATCAGGGTGTGATCGTGGGTGAACGTCTGATCCGGCCGCAACGTCCCGGCTGGGAGAAATCGCGGGGACCGCACCGCACCGTCTGACGGTTCGACGTCAGCGACGTTGCCGATGCCCAGGTTCATCTCGCTCGGCACACCACCGAACTGCCGTGCGTTGATCAGCCGATTCCAATCGTTGGTGTACTCGTACCGGTCGAGACGCCGCACCACGTTCTCATGGCCGATCACCCTCGGCACCGGTTCGTCGGCGGCCTCGGCCGCTGCTGCGAAATGGCAGCTGCCGCCGACGTGATCCGCATGCCCGTGGGTGTAGACGATATGGCTGACCAGCTCCGGGCTCCACGCTCGCAACGCTGCTGCGACCGCCGCGCCGGTGTGCACTCCGGACGTGTCGAACGCCACGATCCCCTCGTCAGTGTGCACCGCGACGCTGTGACTGAAGCTCTCGACCATCGCCAGACCGTCGGCGATCTCGCTGAGCTCGTTCGTCACCCGGTTCACCGGTTGATCGGTGAGGCCGGAATCGATGATCCGGGATGACAACTCGAGCAGGTCAGCCATCCGCGAAATCTACCGCGCTGGGCCTCGAGAGGTCGCTCGTGGCTCCCATCGCGGGCGGACGCCCGTGATCTCGTGTCACCTCCGCTGGTACCACGAGCCAGCCAGCGTGCTCGACTCGACTCTCGGGAGACGAGACGAGGAATCGGGACATGAACGAGACCGGAATGCAGACCATCACCGTGAACTCGAAGAGTGGTGTCGCAGCCATTGTATTGGACAACGGCCCGGTCAACCTGTTCGACGGCCGGATGTTCGCCGAACTCGCTGCAGCGATCGATGACGTCGCTGGCGATGACAGCATCCGAGTACTGATCCTGTCGTCCTCAAATCCGAATTTTTTCATCGCCCATTTCGACGTCACGCTGCTCCAAAGAACAGCCGGCCGAGACCTGTCGGACGTGGAAGTCGGTGCGCGGGCCGCCACGACGAACCCGTTTCACTCGATGTGCGAGCAATTGCGCACGATGCCGAAGGCAACCATTGCCGTCATCGAGGGCCGGGTCGGTGGTGGCGGTGACGAGTTGGCTCTCAGCTGCGACATGCGTTTCGCCTTGCGCGGTCGGGCGGTCTTCAATCAGCCCGAGGTCGCGCTCGGAATCATTCCGGGTGGATCCGGCACTGTTCGTCTGCCTCGACTGATCGGCAGGTCGCGCTCCCTGGAAGCGATACTCGGCTGCGACGATGTCGATGCCGACCTCGCCGAACGGTGGGGGTGGGTCAACCGCACGCTGGACAGCGATGACCTGTGGCCGCACGTCAACCGGCTGGCCCAACGGATCGCGTCATTTCCCGCGCACGCCGTCGCCGCGGCCAAGGCATCGACGTTGCTCGCCGAATCCGGCATCTCGGCACATCTCGCGGCCGAATCCGCAACGTTCTCGTCAACGCTCGCTGAGCCGGTGACACAAGCACGGATGGCGGCCTTCATGGCCGCCGGCGGGCAGACGCTCGAAGGCGAATCACGCATCGCCGCGATCGCCGCTGAGATCAATTCCGGAGGCTGAGCCGCATCGTCGTACCGTCCGGCATCCGCAGGATGTCGACCTCACACAACTGATGGGCTATCCACAGGCCGAGTCCGCCGACACCATCACGGTTGACCACCGGTCGAAGCCCTGCGAACGGGTCCAGCGGGCCGTGTCCGCCGTCGCAGACCCGGACCACGCACCCTCGAGGCTCACGCCAGATCAGGAGACGAATCGGCCGTACTCCGTAGAGCACTGCATTGGCGAGCGTCTCGCTGACCGCGAGCGTCAGATCGGCGATCTGTGTCGGCGTCAACGTCGAGCCCTTGCACATCTGTCCGACGACCTGACGCCCACGTCGAGGCGTCGGATCGACCATTTCGACATCCGCCGGGCCCTCATCGAGTACATCGTCGAGGAGCACACGGCCTCGGAGGTACTCGATTGGTTCTGCGTAGTCGGTGTTCGCAGTATGTCGACCGTCGGCGGCGAGGTATCGATGACACGCAATGATGTCCGTCAGCATCGAGTCCGACGTGAGCCGGGCGTCGTACGGGCAGACCGCCCACAACGGGTAGGCGTTCAGCGTCTCGTTGATCGCGGCCTCGTAACGCGCCCATTGATCCCACCGCTGTCCGGTCGCCGGGTGCGGAACCTCACCGACGAGCCGGATCTGCGTAGCTCCTGCGCCGACGAGTTCTCCGAGCATCTGTTGGTAGGCGACGATCGTTGCCGCCGGATACGTGTATCGGGAATGCTGGGCCACGAACACGAACGTCTCCGGGTCGACCGCTGCATCGAGCAGGAGGCGATTGCGATCGCTGCAGACGACG
>JAYTOM010000135.1:0-15149 GCA_043747765.1 Actinomycetota bacterium | reverse complement strand
CAAGGACGGAGGAGACGCCGAGCACAAATGCGGCGAGCGACGCGCCGATCGGCTCCAACCGCTGATGAGGTCCGTTGATGTCTGGTCCGGGTCCGGGTCTGGGTCTGGGTCCGGGTCCGGGTCTGGGTCCGCGAACGTCGGGCCCGACGAATTCACGGCGCGTGATGACGGCTGTGTCGCGCGAGCTCGGTAGCGGGTCGAGGAACCGGTGGCCGTCGGCCGACACGTCACCGGTCCAGGCCTGGCCATTGTGATAGCGGAACTCGAACCGTTTGGTGGGATCCGGATACCAATCGGCACGGTGAACGGCTCGTTCGGTGGAAGGATCCGGGTTCACGTCGGCGACGCTAGCTGCGCACGTGGCGTAGTCGGTCTGATCCCATTAGCGTCTCGGTGGATGGAGATCGTTCTGGTGCGACACGGCGAACCCGAGTGGGTGATCGACGGATTGAACATCGATCACCCGCGACTGACCGAACGCGGGCGACGTCAGGCTGCACACATGGCCGAGGCGTTGGCTGGCGAGGAGTTCGACGAGATCCTGGTATCGCCGCTCGAGCGAGCACGCGAAACTGCCGCCCCGTTGTACGGACGATACGGTCGCGACCAGGTGATCGAGCCATGGCTGACGGAGATCCGCAGTCCGGTCTGGCAGGGCACCCCGCGTGAGAAAGCCGACGTCGCATTTGCGGAGGAACGTCGCCGGCCGTCTGTCGAACGGTGGAATGGCCTCGCCGACCTGGGCGGCGAGCCGAACCGCGATTTCATCGCTCGGATCCGTTCCGGTTGCCAGAACTTCCTCGCCGAACGAGGCATCGTCCGCATTGGCGGTGCGCTCCCGGTCTGGCAGATCGAGGCGCCGGACATGCGGGTCTGTCTCGTTGCCCATGCCGGTACGAATTCGGCGGTGATCAGCTACCTGCTCGGTCTCGAACCAACGCCATGGGAGTGGGACCGCTTCGTGCTCGGCCATGCGTCGATCACCCGGCTCGAGGCGCTGCAACTCGGTGACGGATTCACATTCGCGTTGACTCGACTGGCTGATGTCGAGCACCTCGCCACGACCGACAGGACCCGCTGACCGACATGCCTGAACCAATCGACGCCGACAAACTGGCGATGTTCTCGTTCCAGCTCTTTTCCAAGCTCGAGGGCGCCGTGACCTCGGGTATGGTTCACCTCGGCGACCGCCTCGGACTGTATGTCGCGATGCGCGCCGCGGACGGTCCGATCACCAGTCGGGAATTGGCTGAAGCGACTGGTCTGCACGAACGATGGGTGCGCGAGTGGGCCTACAACCAGGCGTCGGCCCGACTGATCATCGCCGACGATCAGGAGCGGTTCTCGCTGAGTCCGGAAGCGGCAGCGGTTCTCGCCGACTCGACGCATCCGTCCTACGGGATGGGCATGTTCCATCGCCTCCCACAGACGATGCGGACCCTCGACGACATGCCCGAGAGCTTTCGAACCGGGCTCGGTCACGACTACGACAGCCATGGCTGCGAGGGAGCCGTCGGCATCGAGCGCAGCTTCGAACCCTGGAGCAACGCCAACCTGTTGCCGGTGGTGCTGCCCGCGTTGGATGGTGTGGTCGAGCGTCTGGACGTTGGGGCCCGCGTCGCCGATGTCGGTTGCGGCGCAGGGGGAGCGTTGCTGCTGATGGCCAGCCGCTTTCCGAACAGCACGTTCACGGGCTACGACATCTCGGCGTTCGCGCTCGACCGGGCGGCGAGCAAGCTCGCGGCTTCGGGCGCTCGCAATGCACGGTTCGCCGACCCTCGGGACTCGCCACTGCCGGCCGATCAATCGCTCGACCTGATCACCACGTTCGACTGCATCCACGACATGACGCATCCTCAGCAGATGATGGGTGCAATTCGGCAGGCAATCGCGCCGGATGGCACGTGGTTACTCGTCGACATCAAGGCCCATGACTCGTTCGCCGACAACGCGACGAAGAATCCTATGGCCTCGTTGATGTACGGAATCAGCGTGCTGTCGTGCATGTCGTCGGCGATGTCCGCACCGGACGGGGCCGGTCTCGGCACCCTCGGCCTCAGCGAGACGACGGCGCGCACGATGGCCGAGGCGGCCGGATTCACCAGGTTCCGTAAGCTCGCAGTCGACAACCCGACCAATGCGTTCTACGAAATCCGTCCGTAGCTGACCGTCAGAAATCGTCCTGTCAGAGATTCGGTTGGCTGTCGGCAACGTGAAGCCGACGTTCCGCAAACTGCCACCCGGAGCGACTGCGGATGTACTGGTCGTGGTAGGTGCCGATCACCGACGATGCCGTCCCGTCTCTGAACTGAATTCGTTCGTGGATGGTGACTCGACCGCTTCCTTCGCCGGCGTCCTCGTCGATCTCGAACACGGCCAAGGGCTCGACGTGCATGATCCATTCGGCTCTCTTCGCAGCTCTGGCGAACGCACCACCGATGTTGGCGCGCCCACTGACCGGCTTGCTGCGGCCGTTGTCCCAATTGCCGTCGTTGGTCCAGACGGCGGTGAACGCGTCGGCATCGAGTCTGTTGACCGCGTCGCAGTACGAGGTGACGAGTTGGCGTAGGGCGAGGTCCGTCACCAACGACAGTGGGCGGGCGACCACGGCAGGGGCGACGTGTGACGCCTCGAAGGCTGCGAAGTCGACGCCGACTTCGGCGGCCGCCAGCCATCTCACGTGGTCGATGAATCCGTCGCGGGTGAGCAGGTCGTCGTGGGCAGCGAACTGGATCGCCAGACCGTCGATCAGACCCGTCAATCGCACAGCGCTCGATGCAGGGATCGGGCAACGGAACTCACCGGAGGCCACACCCGCTGTGAGCACCCGTTCGAGCAACGCAACGGACTGCTCGTCGAGTTCCTGGCTGATCGCTTTCATCAACGGGTTCCGTAGTGCTTCGCCCCACGCGTCGATCCACAGCATCCATTCGACGTCATCGCTGCCTTCTGGCACGTAGTTCTGAATGGCAGCGTCGAGCTGTGCCAACGCAGTCGGCGCGATCTCGATCTCGGCAACCAGAACCGCGAGGTCCTTGCGTGCGTAGTAGCTGAAGGCCTCGGCGAGCAATTGCTCCTTCGAGTCGTAGTGATAGTGGATCAAACTGGTCGAGACGCTGAGTCGTTTGGCGACGTCGGCGATGCGCGTTGCGGCGAAACCGCGTTCAATGACGACCTGACATGTCGTCTCCAGAATCTCGTTGCGTCGCTCTTCGACCGTCTGCTTCTTCACCGGAACGGAACGCTACAAGCGCGGACCGGACGACGGTGACTGTTCACACATCAGCAACCCTACGTATATCTGCTCTAGGTATGGTACGTGCATCATCATCGCTCTCAGCGATGAACGAATGTCCTCCCGCCCACGGCGTCCACATCACCAAGGAGAATCACCATGCGTCAGCCCGACTACCTGCACACGCTCGCTCAGATCGACGTCCTTTCCGAGTGCAGTCGCTCAGAATTGAACAGTGCCGCCTCGCTGCTGACCCGGCTCGCCGTTCCTGCCGGCGAGACGGTTGTGCGCGAGCATTCGATCGGCCGGGAATTCCTGATCATCGTTGACGGCAGTCTCGACGTCACAACGGGTACCGGGCCGAACGCGCGTCTGCTCGGCACGGTCGGCGCCGGCGAGGTCGTCGGCGAGATGTCGTTGCTGAATCACACACCACGGTCCGCGACCGTGACGACCACCTCACCAACCACCCTGTACGCGGGGAACGCACGCGAATTCTACGCGTTTCTGGATGCGGCTCCGTCGGCGGCCGAGCGCATCATCGCAACGGCACGCGTGCGTGCCGACGCCAACCGCGCCGCCTGAGCGATCGCTCGATTGCCGTTCGCTGAGCGACTGCTGTCGACCGATCAATAGGGTCGACGAGATGTCACCACGGCTCACTCGATTGTCCCGTTCCGTCATCGCGAAGCGGGTCGTCATCACCGGCGCCGCGTCCGGGATGGGACGGGCGACAGCGCACCTCTTTGCCGATGAGGGGGCGCGTGTCGTGATCGCCGACCTCGGCGCGAAGCGGGTTCAGGCCGTGGTCGACGAGATCACTGCTGTTCACGGTGCCGATGCCGCGATCGGCGTCGTCACCGACGTCGGCAACCACGACGCGCTCAAGGCGCTCGTCGCCCAGACCGTTGCGTCGTTCGGTGGAATCGACGTATTGATCAACAACGCCGGCGTGTCGATGCTCAACTCGGCATTCCAGGACGAAGAATCGTTCGAATCGAACTGGGCGACGACGGTGGACATCAACCTCACCGCTCACGTGCGGCTGATCAGGCTCTGCCTACCCCATCTGCTCGAGGCGGGCGACGGGCGGATCGTCAACATCGCGTCCACCGAGGCAATCGTGTCGACAGCTGGCATCTCGGCCTACTCGGCAACCAAAGCGGGTGTGGTTGGCATCACGAAGAGCTTCGCGGTGGAACTCGGCAGGCACGGGATCACCGTCAACTGCATCTGCCCGGGCCCGATCAACACGGGGATGACCGCTGGGATCGACGAGACGGCGAAGACGACGTATGCCAAACGGCGAGTGCCACTGCGGCGCTACGGCGAACCCGAAGAAGTCGCCCAGATGACACTGAATCTCTGTCTCCCAGCGTCCAGTTTCGTCAACGGCGCCGTGGTGCCTGTCGACGGCGGTATGACCATTCGTCACACCTGACCGGCTCTGGCGAATCGGCCGATCCGGTCTCACCTCACCAACGGAGCGTCAGGACTGGAAGCCGTCGAGGATTCCCCGCAGGCCCGTCGGGTGGTCCCCGACGCACAACAGTTCGAGGATGCCCGTGCCGTTCGCTGTTCGGCCGTTGGCATCGGTGTACGTGGCCGAGCACAGCGTTTGGACGTGCACGTTTTCGCGCGAGAGCGGATCGTCGACCGGCAACGTCAGTCGTTGTCCGCCGACGGCCGACTCGCCGCGCCACGAGCCATGGTTCCATTCGGGATGTCCATAGCCGATTCCGCTCATCTGGAAGTTGAAGATCGGCTGCAGAGTGACGGTCGCCGTGGTGCCGGTCCACGAGATCAGGTCGTATTCGAACGCCGAGGCATATCGCGTGCCCGGCTTCCAGGTGATGCGGTAGTCGACCGTGCGCATCATCTCGCCCGGCGCGTCGTGTTCGGCGATCGCGCCGACCTCGTGCCAGCGTCGCCCGTCGCCGTATTCGTTCACGTCGAAGTGCGTGGAGAAATCCGGGAAGTTGACGGGGGCCCACAACCAGAAGAACTGTGGCAAGGCGACCGGTGCCCCGGCTGGAGCTGGTTCGCCGACTGGACGCACGCCCCACGACCGGTCGCGTGACCCGGACACGGAACCAGATTCGAGTTCCACACGTGTGCCGTCGACCTCGACCCAGCCGGTCCAGACGCCGAACTGTGTCAGCCGGGTGTAGTCGAACAGGACCCTGACGCCGACCCGCTGGAAGAAATGCGGTTCTTCGATGGCCGCGGAGCTGGACGTGAACGTCAGTTCGGCCCGAAGGTTCTGTTCAGGGGCGCTCACATGCAGACGATGGACGTGCATCGGTTCGACGATCTCGACGCGGATCGGGCCGACGGACGTTGCGTCGCGCCGGTCGAGGGGTGCCCGTGCCGATGCGAACACGCTGACTTCCTCGCCGGACCGAACGACGCTGAACGCGGCATCGACCACGTGTCGGTTCGGATACAGGCCCATGGCCAGCCCGAAGTACAGAGCCCCATCGCCCGAATAGCCGTTGTAGAAAAAGCGGTCGTAGTGGTTGACGTCCGACGTCGCGGTGTGCGCGATCGGGACTGAAGCCTGGTGGATGGGGAAATCGTCGTAGCTACTGAGCACATGGGTGACCGTAGCCACCATCTCCTGCTGAGAAGAACGTGGGCGGCCGCTCTACGATTCAGGGTGATGTCGCCGGTCAGCTATCGCAAGGTCTGCATCGCTGCACTCGTCGCCGTGTGCACGATCGTGGTGACCGGTGCATCGGTTCGGCTCAGCGGTTCCGGACTCGGATGTGCCGACTGGCCGAACTGCAATGCCTCGAAGTTGATCGACGTCTCGACCACCCACGGCACCATCGAACAGCTCAATCGCTTGTTCACAGGAGTGGTGATGATCGCGGTGATCGCAGCGGTGCTCGGTGCGTTGCGGCGCCGACCCCGGCGGCGAGACCTGACACGACTGGCAATCGTGATCGCCCTCGGGGTGCCCATGCAGGGTGTCGTCGGAGGCGTCGTGGTGCTCACCCATCTCAACCCGTTTGCCAACCAGCAGCATTTCCTGCTCTCGATGGTGTTGGTCGCGCTGGCGACCGTGCTGGTGGTGCGCTCCGGCGAGCCCGACGAGGGACTCCGCGTGTCCACGGTCAGCGCACGCACGTCGTTGTATGTGAGGGGCATCACGGCGATGACAGCACTCGCGCTCGTCAGCGGAACGTTCGTCACAGGGTCGGGACCGCACGCCGGCGACGAGAAGGCCAAGCGCTTTCACGTCGCGATCAGCAGCATGGCCAGGGTCCACAGCATCACCGTCTTGCTGACGATCGGTCTGGCCGCAGCGCTTTTCTGGCGGCTGCGTACCCATCACGCGGACCGAGAGAGGCTGGACAACGCGCTGACGACGTGGATGATCGTTGCCATCGCTCAGGCTGCGATCGGCTACACCCAGTTCTTCAGCGGCGTACCGGCGGTCCTCGTCGCGATCCACGTTGGGTTCGCGACGTTCCTGTGGCTGAGCACGATTCGGTTGCAGCTGACCACGGCGGAGGTCGCAGCGGTCGAGGTCGCGACTGCCCGGGGCGCCCTGCCGCTCTACGGCTGAACGGCTGAACGGCTGAACTGAACCGCCGCCACGTCCTGCGTTGTGCCCTGAATCACTGCGACGTCTCCTGATAGGCGGCGAACCCCGCTGAGATCGTGCGGAAGTCGTTGATCGTCTCGTTGATGATGTCGGCCACCGGGCGAACGGAGTCGATGCGTCCGGCCACCTGTCCGCTGAGCGCGATCGCTGCTTCCATGTCGCCGCCGAAATAGAGATCGAGGTGGCTCCCGAATTCAGCCATCGCGTTGTCGGACCGCTCGAGCCGTGTGCTGCGCTCGGTACGCAATGCGCGTAGGGCCGGTCGACCGAATCGGTTGAGGAAGACGGTGTCGGTCTCGGCGGCGTCCACGATCGCCTGCTTCCAATTGGGGTGCACAGGCGACTCGGCCGCCGACACCATTCGTGTCCCCATCTGCACCCCGCCCGCGCCGAGAGCAAAGGCGGCCGCCATCGATCTGCCGTCGGTGATGCCGCCAGCGGCGATGATCGGTACATCGACCCGCGAGGCGACGAGGGGTACGAGAACCATCGTGCTGACCTCGCGAGGGTTCTTGAAACCGCCGCCTTCGCCACCCTCGACGACGAGGCCGTCCACGCCGGCATCGACGGCCTTCAGCGCGGCGGCCAGCGTCGGAACGACATGGAAGACGATCAGGCCGTTGTCCTTCAGTTGGCGTGTGTACTTTGTCGGATCGCCGGCTGATGTGGTGACGAACGTGACGCCGTTGTCCACCACGAACTGCACGATCGACGGGTCACGAACGAACAATTGGGCGATGTTCACCCCGAATGGCTTGTCGGTCAATTCGCGCATCGCGATGATCTCGTTGCGGATCACGTCCAGTTCCCCTGACGATGTCTCGATGATCCCGAGGCCGCCGGCGTTGGAGACCGCCGAGGCGAGCCGTGAGCGGGCGATCCAACCCATCGGCGCCTGCACGATCGGGAAATCGATGCCGAGCAGATCGGAGATCGGGGTGGATAGGCGCGCCGGTCGCCGCACGGTCGAGGCAGACGTCGAGGCAGACGTCGAGGCAGTGGTCGAGGGTGTCGTGGCGCTCATCCGTCCGACCGTAACCAGGGCTGAGGGGCCGACTCGTACTCGTTCACACTTCCGAAACCCGGTGGTCACTGAGCGAACGCATTCCTTGCTAGTGTCCATTCTCTCAACAAATCGGTCGGGCAATCTCGCCCGGCCGAAATCTCCAGGGGGAGAACCCAAAACATGCAGAAACGAAGGACTGGCCGCATCGCTGCGGCTGCAATAGGTGTATCGCTTCTTGTTGCCGCCTGTGGCAGCAGCACGACGACAACAACCACGACGCCAACAACAGCCGCCGGAGCGACCACGACGAGTGGCGCTTCCACGGCAACCACGGTTGCCACCGGCGGCTCGACCGCTGTCACGACGGCAACGTCGGGTTCCACGGCAACGTCGGGTTCCACGGCGACGTCCGGCGCATCGGCGGCCAGCACGCCGATTCCGACGGGTGTCAAGTGCAGTGGCGTCACGCTGGCGTTCCTCGGAGCCCTGTCGGGCGACAACGGCGCGCTCGGAACGAACATGATCAACGGTGCCTCGATTGCCATCGATCAGTTCAACGCCGCCAACCCGGGTTGCCAGGTCAAGTTCGACACCACCTTTGACTCACAGGGTGACCCCACCCAGGCAACGCCGTTGGCCACCACCATTGCCAACAACAAGTCGATCATCGGCCTGATCGGACCCGGGTTCTCGGGCGAGACCAAGGCAACGATGCCGACGTTCGAGACCGCTGGTCTGCCGATGATCACCCCGGGAGCGACGAACGCGTTGCTGTCGACGAATGGTTGGAAGATGTTTCACCGCATCCTCGCCAATGACGACAAGCAGGCTCCCGGTGTCGTGCAGCTGATCACGGGCACGATCAAGGGCACCAAGGTCGGTGTCATCGACGATGCGACTGACTACGGCAAGGGTCTGGCCGCGTCGGTCCGCAAGGGTCTCGGTAAACTCGACGTCGTCGACGCCACCATCGATCCGAAGGCCGCCGACTATTCGTCGGCTGTCACGGCGATGAAGGATGCCGGCGTCGACACGGTGTTCTATGGCGGCTACTACGCCGAAGCGGCGAAGATGGTCCAGCAGCTGCGTGATGCAGGTGTCAAGGCCACGTTCGTGTCCGGTGACGGCTCGCTCGACGTGGGCTTCATCAACAACGCTGGAAAAACTTCCGAAGGCGCATACCTGAGCGCGACCGGCGCCCCGCCGGACGTCAACCCGGCGTTCGAGAAGAAGTTCCTGGCCAAGTTCAAGGTCGAGCCGACCCTGTACTCGCCAGAGGCCTACGACTCGGCCAACGTGTTCCTCGCGGGCATCGCTGCCGGCAAGGTCACTCGCGCCGACATGGCGACGTTCGTGTCGGCATACGACGCAGCCGGCATCACCAAGCACATCAAGTTCGATGCGACTGGTGAGCCAGCTGGCTCGGCCGTGTTCTACACGCTCGTCACCGGCGGCAAGCTCGTGTCCAAGGGCCTGGTCCCTTCCTGAGCATGGCATGAGAATCGAGCGAGGGTCGGGGCGATTGCCCCGGCCCTTTCTCGTTGAAGTCTCATCTTTCGAATACTGTCGTGACGTTCCGATACGGCAGACGCACCGCTCCACGGGGGAACTTTGACCTTCCACAACTTTGTCACCAGCTTCTGGTCGTCGACGATCAACGGGCTCGTGCTCGGTTCGATCTATGCGTTGGTTGCGCTCGGTTACACGCTGGTGTACGGCGTGCTGCGACTGATCAACTTCGCCAACTCCGAAGTGTTCATGCTCTCCGCATTCGGTTCGTTCTTGGCCGTCAAGGTGCTGAACATCCAAGGCACCAACAACGCTGCCAAGACGGGTCTGGTCCTGATCGGGGTCATGGCCCTGTGCCTGCTCGTCTCGGTCGTCATCGGCGGCGTCGTCGCCGTTGTCGTCGAACGGGTCGCCTATCGCCCACTGCGAAAGCGCAATGCGCCCAGGCTGGTGTTCTTGATCTCGGCGATCGGTGCCAGCTTCGCTCTGTCCGAAGCCGTTGGTGAATGGGGTATCCCGTTCATCAAGAACAAACAGCGCGAGGAGTACGCACTGACCAAGTACTTCTCGAAGTCACCTCTGTTCAAGATCTTCGGTGCCGATGTCTACAACTCGGACATCATCATCTTCGTCGGCGCCGCGCTGATGTCCGTGATCCTGGTGCTCTTCGTCAGCAGGAGCCGCGTCGGTCGAGGCATCCGGGCCGTTGCCCAGGACGCCGAGACCGCCAAGCTGATGGGAGTCAACGTCGACAGGATCATCCTGATCACGTTCCTCGTCGGCGGCGTGATGGCCGGTGGTGCGGCATTCCTCTATGAATTGCACACCCCTTACGCGCGCTACGACGTCGGGTTCGAAATCGGCGTGAAGGCCTTCACCGCCGCAGTGCTCGGCGGTATCGGCAACGTCAAGGGCGCGCTGCTCGGCGGTGTTCTGCTCGGCGTGATCGAGATCTACGGATCGAGCCTGTTCGGCGCCGACCAGAACATCGGCACGGTGTTCGCGTTCATCACGTTGGTGCTGGTGTTGATGTTCCGCCCGAGCGGTCTCCTCGGCGAGTCACTGGGACGGAGCAAGGCATGAGCGATTCGACCAACGCCGCAACCAATCCCGCCGGTCGCGCACCGTCGACACGACCGCCCACCGCTGCTGCGAAGTCGGTTTTCGGTTCGCGTTTCGCCGCAGCGGCAACCGCCAAGCGCAACCTCGGCAAGAAGTGGCAGGCGATCCCCAAGCCGACCCGCGTCCTGGTCGGCGTGATCTTCCTGGTCTTCGTCTACCTCTTGCCGAGCCTGCATCTGCCTGTCATCCCGACCAAGTCGGACTTCACGGCACTCCTCGCGATCAGCATCGTCCCGTATGTGCTCGTTGCTCTCGGCCTCAACGTGGTCGTCGGCCTAGCCGGGCTTCTGGACCTCGGCTACGTCGGCTTCTACGCGGTCGGGGCATATTCGGTGGCGATCCTGACATCGGCGCATGCCAGCTTGCCCTGGCTGCTGTCGATCCCGATCTCGGTGCTGATCTCGATGCTGGCCGGTCTGCTCCTCGGTGCGCCCACGCTGCGGCTCCGAGGCGACTACCTGGCCATCGTCACGCTCGGCTTCGGTGAGATCATCCGCCTCCTGGCGAAATCATCGGATTGGCTCGGTGCTGCGAGCGGCATCGGCAACATCAAGTCGCCGCCGAACATCGGCCCGATCAAGTTCTCGGGCACGCTGCAGCAGCGCAACCTGGCCTTCTACTACCTCGCCGTGACCGCAGTCGTCGTCGTCTACTTCTTCCTTCGCCGGTTGGAGAACAGTCGCGTCGGCAGGTCCTGGACAGCCATCCGCGAGGATGAAGATGCGGCCGAGCTGATGGGCGTGCCCACCTTCAAATTCAAGCTGTGGGCATTTGCGATCGGAGCCGGCATCGGTGGTCTGGCCGGAGCCCTTTACGCATCGAACGTGCGCTTCATCAACCCGGACGGCTTCCAGTTGAAGTTGTCCATCCTGTTCCTCGCCGCGGTGGTGCTCGGTGGCCCGGGCAACATGGCCGGTGTGGTGCTTGGCGCGGTCGCGGTGAGCTACTTCCCGGAGCGGTTGCGGTTCATCGACACCAAGCGCTATTTCGTCTTCGGCGTGGTCTTGATGTTGATGATGATCTTTCGTCCGGAGGGACTGATCCCACGCAAGCTCCGTGCCCGGCGGCGAGAACCGGCGCTGGATGGCGAAGCGTTCGTCGATGTCTCCGAGGGTGATCCCGATCTGGAAGGCGGTGCCCATGGAACAGAAACGTTTGCTTGAGATCGATCATGTGACGATGCAGTTCGGTGGTCTGACGGCCCTCAATGATGTCGATTTCCAGATCCGCTCCGGCGAGATCCTCGGCCTGATCGGGCCGAACGGGGCCGGCAAGACCACTTGCTTCAACGTGATGACGGGTGTATATCAGGCGACGAGGGGAATGGTCCGTTTCGAGGGTCGCAACCTGGCCAAGACCGATCGGCACAAGATCACCAAGCTCGGCATCGCTCGAACGTTCCAGAACATTCGGCTGTTCCCGGACATGACAGCGGTCGAGAACGTGATGGTCGGCGCCGATACACATCACACCACCAGCGTGATCAGCGCGCTCCTCCATCTGCCCAAGCACTCTCGCGAGGAGAAAGCCGGCCTGGCCAAAGCCCACGAGCTGCTCGACTTCATGGGTATCGGCGACCGGGCCGACGACGCAGCCAAGAATCTGCCGTACGGCTATCAACGCCGCCTCGAGATCGCTCGGGCAATGGCCACCGAAC
Source organism: Actinomycetota bacterium (assembly GCA_043747765.1). Taxonomy (GTDB): domain Bacteria; phylum Actinomycetota; class Acidimicrobiia; order Acidimicrobiales; family Ilumatobacteraceae; genus WLMZ01. Next base: position 3,007 of record JAYTOM010000135.1, on the reverse strand, counting down.
CCAAGCTGTTGTGCCTGGACGAGCCGGCTGCCGGATTCAATCCGGCCGAGAAGATCGAGCTGATGGGCCTGATCCGCACCATTCGCGATCAGGGTTACACCGTGCTGCTCATCGAACACGACATGAACCTGGTGATGGGTGTCACGGACCGCATCGTGGTGCTCGACTTCGGCAGGAAGATCGCCGAAGGCAGCCCAGCCGAGATCCGTGCCAACCCTGCCGTGATCGCGGCGTACCTGGGAGAGTCCGCAGATGCTTCTTGAAGTCGAGGACCTCCATGTTTTCTACGGTCGGATCGAAGCCATCAAGGGCATCTCGTTCACGGTCGAAGAGGGTGAGATCGTCACGTTGATCGGCGCCAACGGCGCCGGCAAGAGCACGACGCTCAAGTCGATCTCCGGCGTCCGCAATGTGACCCAGGGACGCATCATGTTCGACGGCCAGGACATCACCAAGATGCCGGCCCATAAGCGAACCGAGATCGGTATCTGTCAATCACCCGAGGGCCGTGGAATCTTTCCCGGCATGACGGTGATGGAGAACCTCGACATGGGCGCGTACATGCGCAAGGACCGCAAAACAAAGGCGTACAACGAAGACCTCGACCGGGTTTTCGAACTGTTCCCGCGACTGGCCGAACGCAAGGCGCAGGCCGGGGGTTCGATGTCTGGCGGCGAGCAGCAGATGCTTGCCATTGGTCGGGCGTTGATGGCTCGACCGCGTGTGTTGTTGCTCGATGAACCGTCGATGGGGCTGGCGCCGATGCTGATCGCGCAGATCTTCTCGATCATCACGGACATCAACAAGCAGGGCACCACCGTGTTGTTGGTCGAACAGAACGCCACTCAGGCCCTGAAGCGCGCCAATAGGGCATACGTGCTCGAGACCGGCAAAGTCGTCAAGAGCGCCGACGCCCACCTGCTCCTCGACGATCCGGATGTACAAGCCGCGTACCTCGGCGGTCACTAGCGCGAAGATGCGTCGGTGACTGCTCGCTCCGCCGCGTCGGTGGTGATCATCGGCGGGGGAGTGATTGGCACGAGCATTGCCTTTCACCTCGCCGAGGCCGGCGCGCGCGACATCATCCTGGTCGAAGCAGAACAGCTCGGTAGCGGATCGACGTCGAAGGCCGCTGGCGGGGTGCGCCTGCAATTCTCTGATGCCGTCAACATCGAGCTCGCGTTGCGTTCGCTGGATGCCTTCGAAGATTTTTCGAAGCGCCCTGGCGGCGAAATCGGTTTGCGCCAGGTCGGATATCTGATGCTGCTCACCGAGCCCACCGATGTCGAGACGTTCACGAAGAGTGTTGCTCTGCAGAACGACATGGGTGTGCCGAGCAGGATGCTCTCCGCTCTCGAAGCAGGTGCTCTCGCTCCGCTCGTCGACGTTCACGATGTGCTTGCCGCGTCGTTCTGCGAGCGCGACGGACACGCTGATCCCGGCGCAGTCGTCAGGGGGTACGCCGACGCAGCGCGAGCTCTGGGCGTCAAGATCAGAACCGGTTGCCGGGTCACGTCGATCGGACGCGAAGGGGGAACCATCATGTCTGTCGACACCGACCGGGGTCGGATCGAAACGGACACCGTCGTGTGCGCCGCTGGACCGTGGTCAGGCCGTGTCGGTGCGCTCGCCGGCGTGCACGTGCCGGTTGTGCCTGTCCGTCGGCCGATCTGGTACACGGAGCCGATGGCCGAGCTTCCCCGCGATCATCCGTTCACGATCGACTTCTCGATGGGTTTCTATTTCCATGACTCGGGACCCGGCCTTCTGTTCGGCATGGCCGACTCGCAGCAGCCACCCGGTTTCGACGTCGAGATGCGGAGTGACTGGCTCGAGCTCGTGGCCGCAGTTGCGTCGCGTCGCGTGCCGCGTCTCAGCGATGTCGGTATCGCCGGAGGCTGGACGGGTTTCTACGAGACGACGCCGGACCACAACGCCCTGATCGGTGAGTCCAAAGACTTGTCGAGGTTCTTCTACGCCACCGGATTCAGCGGTCACGGCTTCCTGCTCGGCCCGGCTGTCGGCGAGGTCGTCCGCGACCTGGTGCTCGGTCGCCCACCGGTTGTCGACGTGTCGGCGTTCACGGTCGAGCGGTTTCAGTCCGACAACGAACGCCCTGAGCACAACATCATCTGAGCTCGCGTGCCTGTCGGGTGGCGAGCAGCAGGTGGTCGCGATCGGTGACGCGCCCGTTGCATCGCCCCACGTGCTGAGCCTCGAAGAGCCATCGCTCGGCCCTGCTCGCCGGGCTACTCCGGCTGCTGGCACACCGCTTCGACGTTGTTGCCATCCGGGTCGCGAACGAACGCGTCGAAGAACCCGTGGATGTCGCCCCGGCTCGTCGCCGTGAATGCTATGTGCGACTCGCGGAAGCCCTCGCCGATCGAGTGCGGGCGAGCCAGAAATCGGGCTGCGGCGGCACACCGAAGCCGACGACATCGCCGAAGTCCATGATCCGCACCCCGCCGAGCGGGGCGTGCTCGAAACCTCGCTCGAACCCCGCTGCCGACTCGCTCTCGACCTGGCTCTCTCGACCTGACGGGATCAGGCGACCTTGGTGGCCAAGAAGACGGGGATCAGCCGGTCGGTCTTGACCTGATAGTCGGCATACGAGGGATACGCAGCGACGGCGCGTTCCCACCAGATTGCCCGCTCGTCACCGCTGAGTTCGCGTGCGGTTGCGTCGAAGGGCTCAGGGCCGTCCTGCACCGTGAGGGCGGTGGGATCGTCGACGATGTTGTAGTACCAGACCGGATTGCTCGGAGCGCCGCCCTTTGACGCCACCAGCAGATATTCGCCGTGATGCTCCACCTTCATCAGCGGGGTCTTGCGGACACTGCCGCTCTTGTTCCCTCGTGTGGCCAAGATGATGATCGGCAGCCCGGTATCGAGGAGGGTGCTTGCTTGCTTTCCGCCCGACGCTTCGTACGCATCGACCTGATCGCGGACCCATTGCGCTGGACTGGGAACGTATTCGCCTGTGAGTGCCATGTGCGTCACGCTACGG